>JBKJVX010000260.1:0-64074 GCA_046717065.1 Arthrobacter sp.
CCGCATCCGGCCGGCCTCGTCAACTCGACCGCCTTACCCCAGCCCCACTGCCTTGCCGAACAGGCTGAAGCCGACAAACGCCACGATGTCCAGCAGTGCATGGGCAATCACCAGGGGCATCACGCGCTGTGTGCGGGTGTACAGCCACGCGAAAACGATGCCCATCACCACGTTGCCGAAGAAGGGACCGAACCCTTGGTACAGGTGGTACGTGCCGCGCAGCAGCGAGCTCACCACGATGGACAGCGGTACGCTCCAGCCGAACTTCCCGAAGCGGTTCAGGAGGTAGCCCACCACGATGACTTCCTCCACCACGGCATGGCGCATTGCGGACAGGATCAGCACGGGCACTGTCCACCAGTACGCATCCAGGGCACTCGGAATGATGGCTGTCGTGATTCCGAGAGCCCGGCCCGCGGCGTAGAGGCCTAGAGAGGGGATGCCAATCAGCGCGGCCAGCCCCAGCCCCTGAAGCAAGTCCCGCCCAGGCCGCTCAAAGTTGAAACCGAGCTTGCGGAAAGCCGAACCGGCGTTGCTGCCAAGGCCGGAAGAAGCCTGCCGCTGGTCGGTCAGGAAGTAGATCACCAGCAGCACCGGCACCAGCGCAAAGAGGATATCCAGCAGCTGGTAGGTCAGGTCGAAGTACTCGCGTGTGCTCTGAGACCGGTTGAGTGTGGACGTGCCTTCCGCCAGCGGTGCGCGGGTCATCTTGTCCAGGAGCTGCACCACTGAGTACACGGCAGACTGGCCCAAGGACAGGCCCAAAACAATCCAGACTTCTATCCGCAAGCGACGGCGGGAGGGAACCAGCATGTACCCATCTTGCCTGCAGTTTCTGGATCCGGCCTGATTGCCCTGCGGTGTCCGGCCTGCACAGGCGGGCCCTCGCGCCGAATGGCTTGAATGCCAGCTACAACCGGGCTCAGCCCGCGGCGACGATCACTTCCGTGCCGTTGGCCTCGAAGGCCGCCTTGTCGCGCGCCGAGATCCCCGCATCCGTGATCAAGCGGGTGAAGTTGTAGCCGTCCATGGTGGCAAAGGCGCGCACCCCAACTTTGGACGAGTCGGCCAGCACATAGGAGACACGCGCCCGGCTGGCGAGCAAGGCGTTGACGGATGCCTCCCCCTCCCCCGTGTTGGTTGGCCCGACCTCGGGGTCGATGCCGTTAACGCCGATGAAGGCGATGTCCAGCACCACCTTCTGCATAATGATGTCCGTGTACGGCCCCACCAGTTCGTAGGACCGAGGATTGAGGATCCCGCCGGTGACCATGACTTTGATGTTGGGCCGCACCGCCAACTGCCCGGCGATGTTGATGGCGTTGGTAACCACGGTGAGCGTTGGCTGGTTGGATGGTGCGTTGAGGTCCTCGCGGGTGGCCAGGATCTGTGCCAGCGCGGTGCTGGTGGTGCCACCGCAGAGCCCGATCACGGCGCCTGGAGCAATCAGCGCAGAGGCCGCCTGGGCAATCTGCTCCTTGGCCTCGGCGTGGTCGTCGCGGTTGTACCGGCCCGGCAGGTCGTAGGCCAACGCACCCGTCGTGGCACCACCTCGGGTCCTGGTGAGCAGCCGGCGCTTTGCGAGGCCGTCCAGGTCGCGCCGGGCGGTGGCCGGGGACACGTTAAGGGTGCTGACGATCTCTTCGACCTCCACCTGGCCGGTCTTGGCAAGGAGATCGAGTATTGCCGTCAGTCGGTCAGTGCGGGTCATGCAGGGGCCTCCAGACACTCCGCCACCAGCTTCGATGACGTTTTCTGATCATAACAGAACATTAATGAGCATCTAACGTCAGTTTGCTGGCCGGATTTACCTGGCCCTCGTGCCGGCCCGCCAAACAGCGTACGTCAGGGGCATGCCCGGACGGTAAGCCAAGTGGGTAGCCGACGGTGCATTGAGCAGGTGAAGATCTGCCCGGTGCCCGACGGCAATTGAACCGACCGCGCGTTCGCCGTCGGCGTCGTTTCCCTTGTCCCTGTGCAGTGCAAGGGCGCCGCCGTAGGTCGCCGCCCTAACAGCTTCATGAACGCTCAGGCCCATCTGCAGCACCGCGGTGGTGACGCAATACCCCATCGAGCTGGTATAGGACGTGCCCGGGTTGCAGTTGGAGGCCAACGCCACCTGGACGCCGGCGTCAAGCAGCACCCGTGCGGGGGCAAGCGGCTGGCGCGTCGACAGATCGCAGGCGGGCAGGCAGGTTGCCACAGTGCCCGTCGCACCGGTTCCGGAAGCGGCATCCCACCCACTCCAGGTTCCGGCCAGGGCGTCAACATCCTTATCCGCGAGGTAATTCACGTGGTCCACGCTCGCAGCTCCAAGTTCGACGGCGAGCTGCACGCCCGGGCCTTCACCCAGCTGGTTTCCGTGGACTCGCAGCCCCAGGCCTGCGTCACGGCAGGCCAGCAGGACCCGCCGGGATTGTTCAGCGGTGAAGGCCCCCTCCTCGCAAAATACGTCGGCCCACTGCACGTAGGGCCGGACGGCGGCGAGCATTGGGCCGCACACGAGGTCGGTGTACTCGTCCGCGTCCTGTCCGGCAGGGACCAGGTGCGCTCCGAGGTACGTCACCTGGTCAGCCACGGTGGAGGCGATGCGCGCGCTCCGGGTCTCGTGTTCAACGTCCAGGCCGTAGCCGGTTTTCGTCTCGATGTAGGTGGTTCCCTGCGAAACGGCTTCGTCAACGCGGGACAGCGCCAGGCGGGTGAGGTCGAAATCGGATGTGGCACGGGTGGCGTTCATGGTGACGGCGATGCCCCCGGCGGAGTACGACTCCCCCGCCATCCGCGCCTCGAACTCCGCCGTCCGGTCACCAGCGAAGAGCAGGTGCGTATGGGAGTCCACCCAGCCCGGGATCATGGCCCGGCCGCCCGCGTCAACGGCGTCATCGGCAGCGGGAGCGTCCGCAGCGGCGCCGATCCAGGAAATCCGCTCACCCTCCACCACCACCGCGGCATCCCGCAGAACCCGGTGCTCCAAGTCCTGCGTCATCAGCTCGGCGATATTGGTGATCAGAGTACTCATACGACCATTCTTCAGCGCCGGACCGACCAGCGGGTGGCCGCGAGCGCCCCAGCTGTCCGGGATGCCGGACCATCGTCAGCTGCCTGGGCAACGTTGCCGGCGGATTCGAGACCGGCGAGGATCTGCCCAGCCGCGAGCTCCGCCATGGCAGACGATGTCTGGAAGCCATAACCACCCTGGCCGGCGAGCCAGTAGAAGCCGGGGGCTTCGGCATCGAAGCCGGCCACGGGCACGCCGTCGGCCGCTTCGGTCCGCAAGCCGGTCCAGGCCCGGCGGACTTCCGTGATGCCCAGCGTGGTCAACTGGTTGAGCCTGGCCACCAGGCGCTCCACGTCTCCCGGGCGGGGCTTGGCATCCTCTGGGCCGCTGGGCACCGATTCGGACGGGGAGATCAACACGTCGTCACCCTCGCGCCGGAAGTAGAACGTGTTGTCCGCAGCCGCCACCATGGGGCTTTGCGGCGGCAGGGGACGTTCGACGGCGGCAATGGCCGCGGTGCGCCGGTACGGCTGCAGCCCGAGCTTCTCCACTCCACTGATCACAGCCAGCTCGTCCGCCCAGGCGCCCGCCGCGTTGACCAGGACGCCGGCTTCGAATGCCTCCATCCCGGCCCCCACCTGCCAGCCGGAGCCAAGGCGCTGCGCGGAGTGGACCCGCGCGCCCGTAATGATGTCCACCCCGGCTGCCAGCGCCCGCTGGCGGTGGTCCGCGAGCAGCAGGGGTGCGTTACAGCCAAAGGATCCGGTGTCCAGCCCGGCGGCGGTGAACGACTCCGGGACCAGTGCCGGGCAGAGTTCCAGCGCCTCGGCCGGGGTGATGGAGCGCATGTGGCCGCTGGCTTCCGCTGCCACCGCTTCCTCGGTCCCGATCAGCATAAAGCTGCGGGGCGTGAGCACCGGTTCGGGCAGCCGGGCATCGCGGGCTGCGATCAGTTCCAGGGTGCGGACCGTCAGTTCCTGGACTACGGGCGGGCCGTAGCTGGGGATGAGCTGGCGTGCTGAGCGGGAGGAGGTGTGGTAGGCCAGCTCCTGCTCAGCCTCCACCAACGCCACGCTGCAGGTGCCCGCCAGCGCCGAGGCCAGGGAAAGCCCGGCAATTCCGCCGCCGACGATCAGGACGTCATAGTGTGCTGCCATGGCACCATCCTTGCAGAGTTAGGGGCGGGCGGTGACTGCGGTCACGCGGCCACCTCGGCACGGCTGGCGACGAAGGCACGCACGCAGGCTTCGACGTCGTCCGCTGAATGCGCAGCCGAAAGCTGCACGCGGATCCTGGCCGCCCCGCGCGGAACCACTGGAAAGCTGAAAGCGGTGACGAAGACGCCGTGCTGCAGCATCCGGTCAGCCACTCTCGCGGCCAGGACGGCGTCGCCGAACATCACAGGGACGATGGCATGCTCGCCGGGGAGGAGGTCGAAGCCCTCTTCAGTCATGCGGCGGCGGAACCGAGCGGCGTTGTCAAAAAGCGTGCGCCGCAGCTCCGCCGAGTTCTCCACCAGGTCCAGTGCCTTGATGGTGGCGGCGACGATGGCCGGGGCCAGGGAGTTGGAAAAGAGGTAGGGGCGGGCCTTCTGCCGCAGCATGGCCACTACCTCTGCGCGACCGGAGACGTATCCCCCTGATGCCCCGCCCAGTGCTTTGCCGAAGGTCCCGGTATAGATATCCACCCGCTGCGACACACCTGCGTGTTCGGGTGTGCCTGCGCCGGTTGCGCCCATGAAACCGACGGCGTGGGAGTCGTCCACCATGACCAGGGCGTCGTGCTTGTCGGCGAGGTCGCAGATGGCCTCCAGCGGCGCCAGGTACCCGTCCATCGAGAAGACCCCGTCGGTGACGATGATCTTGCGGCGGGCATCCTTGGCCTCAATGAGCTTCGCCTCGAGGTCAGCCATGTCCTGGTTGGCGTACCGGTAACGCTGCGCTTTGCACAGGCGGATGCCGTCAATGATGGAGGCGTGGTTCAGTGCGTCGGAGATGACAGCGTCCTCCGGGCCAAACAGGGACTCGAAAACGCCGCCGTTGGCGTCGAAGCAGCTGGAGAACAGGATGGTGTCCTCGGTTCCCAGGAACCGCGAGACGCGGGCTTCGAGCTCCAGGTGCAGGTCCTGGGTGCCGCAGATGAACCGCACGCTGGCCATGCCGAAGCCGCGTTCGTCCATGGCTCCCTTAGCCGCGCTGATGATTTCAGGGTGGTCCGCCAGGCCTAAATAGTTGTTGGCACAGAAGTTCAGCACTGTGGCACCCTGCTGGCCGATGAGGCCTGCGGTGATGTGGCTGGACTGGGGCGAGTTGATGCTGCGCTCGGTTTTGAAGAGCCCCGCGGTGCGGATGTCCTCCAGCTCGGTGCCCAGCTGTTCCTTGATCGAGGTGTACATGGTGTTCCTTAGAGTTGGGTCCAGTCGAGGACAACTTTTCCGCCTGCGCCGCTGCGGGCCAGGTCGAAGCCTTTTTCCCACTGGGCGGCAGGGAGCGTATCGGTGACGACGGCGGAGATGCCCGCGTGCAGCACGGGGTTGGACGAGAGCATGGCGCTCATCGCGTACCAGGTCTCGTACATTTCCCGGCCGTAGATGCCCTTGAGCGTCAGCATGTGGGTCACCACTTTGCCCCAGTCGATGGTGATGTCCTGGCTGGGCAGCCCCAGCATGGCGATCCGGCCGCCGTGATTCATGTTGTCGATCATCTCCGGCAGGGCGGTGGGGTGGCCGGACATTTCCATCCCGATGTCGAAACCTTCGCGCATCCCCAGCTCCCGCTGCGCTTCCCGGACGCGGGTGGTGGAGACGTCAATGGCAAGGTCTGCGCCGAGCTGCAGGGCCAGGTCCAGCCTTGGCCGCGAGACGTCCGTGATGGCGATCTTGCGGGCTCCGGCGTGGCGGGCGACGGCGATGGCCATCAGCCCGATGGGGCCAGCGCCGGTAATGAGCACGTCCTCCCCCACCAACGGAAAACTGAGGGCGGTGTGCACCGCATTGCCGAAGGGATCGAAGATGGCGCCGAGCTCGGGGGTAACAGACGGATCGTGATGGACCCAGACGTTGGTTTCCGGGATCACCACGTACTCCGCGAACGCGCCGTCGCGCTGCACGCCCACACTGACGGTGTGGATGCACATCTGGCGCCGACCCGCGCGGCAGTTCCGGCAAATCCCGCAGACCACGTGGCCTTCGCCGGAGACCCGGTCGCCCACTTTGACGTCACGGACGTCCTCGCCGACTTCGACTACTTCGCCGTAGAACTCATGGCCGGGGATGAGGGGAGCTTCGATGATCCCCTGCGCCCAGGCATCCCATGACTGGATATGGAGGTCGGTGCCGCAAATGCCGGTGGTCATGACCCGGATTTTCACGTCCGCAGGCCCTGCTACCGGTTCGGGGCGGTCCACCAGCTCGAAGCCTGCCTGTGGGCCGGCCTTGTACAAAGCCTTCATCGGCTTCCTTACTCTTTGTGCGTCGTTGGCAGGTCCTGCCCTCCTCATTACAGCGAGGAAGAAGCTTTAGCACAACAGCGAAATTCTCAATCGACGGTGTAGCCAAACCTAACGCATAGACTGGATCCGTGGAGATACACCAGCTTGAAATCCTGCGTGAACTGGGAGCCCTGGGAAGCGTCAAGGCAGTGGCGGAGACCCTGATGGTCACCCCCTCTGCCGTCTCCCAGCAACTGGCCCTGCTGCAGCGGAAAGTCGATGTTCCGCTCACCCGCAAGGAGGGCCGCAACCTGGTGCTCACCGACGCGGGGCAGGTGCTGGCCGACGCCGGAGCCGCCGTGGTCAGCGCGATGGCTGATGCCCGGGATGCCATCGGCAATTACCACGGCTCCGCGGCGGGCCGGGTAACCCTTTGCGGGTTCCACAGCGCGGGACAGGCAGTGTTCGCGCCGCTGGCCAGGATCCTCGATGCCCCCGGCCAGCCGCGGATCGAGCTCTCGGATGAGGACGTTGCCCAGCAGGACTTCCCCGCCCTGACGGCACGCTACGACCTGGTCCTTGCCCACCGGATGGACCACAGCCCGCGGTGGCCTGCGGAGCGGGTATCGGTGATTCCGCTGGCGCACGAACCGCTGGATGTGGCCTTGCCCGCGGGCCACCCCCTTGCCGGGAAAGCGGCCGTGACGGCGGACGACGTCGGCGGCGAGGCGTGGGTGACCAGCCACACCGGGTACTCCCCCGCGGATGTGTTGTCCGCCGTGGCCGCTGTTTCCAGTCGCGAGCTGAACATCGTGCACCGGATCAATGACTACTCCACGGTGGCGGCGCTGGTGGCCGCGGGCGGAGTAGTGGGGCTGCTCCCGAGGTACACCACAGGACCGGTTCTCAACCCGGACATTGTGCTGCGGCCCCTTGAGGGGATCAGCACCCGCCGCCGGATTGACCTGTTGGCGCGGCCCGAGAACCTGAAGCGCCGTTCCGTTATGACAGTCGCCGAAGCACTGCAGGGCATCATGGCGGGGCTGGTGGAGCAGGGCTGAACCCAGCTGGCGGCTACTTGAATTTTCCCTTACCATGGCCGTTGCCACGGCCCAGTCCCGGACGGTCACCGCCCTCGAGGATCCGCTCCGCCGTGACCTGGTCCCCGCTTTTCACCCCGGAGATCCGGACAACGTCACCCGTGGCGATGTCCGCAATAGACCCCGTTGCCGGCTTAGGCCGCTTGCCGCCGTCGGCCGTTCCCGGGGTGCTGTCCGCCGCAGGCACCTGCGTGATTTTCGTTTCGGCGTTGACGGTGTAGGCCTGCGAGTAGCCGTCCTCGCTCTTGACGGTGATGGAGGTACCGCTGACGGCCTCCACCGTGCCGCGCTGGCCCAGCTCTGTTACGAACGTGCCGTCGGCCTTCTTGACCACGCTTTCCCCGTGCAGGTGCTGCGGGCGCTGGGCCTTGTCCGGCTTGTTGTGCCCTTGGGCTTTGTCCGGCTTGTTGGACCCCTGGGACCTCTCCGGATTCCCCGGGGCCGAGGACGACGGCGGGGACGGGTCGGCGGCCCAAGCGATGGCGATGCCGGTGCCCGTCAGGGCGAGTGCCACCGCACCTGCAAGCGCGGCCTTGCGGAGTTTCAACGGTTCCCGGACGGACATACCCATACCTCCCACAGCGACGGCAGGGCCTGTTCCCGTAAAGCGCCGCCCTGGAGCTTCAGTGTAGGGCCGGCGTACGCTGCCGCACACGAGTACCCCGCGGCATGTGGAAAGTGAGTACTACTCAAACCACAACCGGGCCACAGCTAACGCCGCGAAAAAGGAAATTCACGGCGTTAACTGCGGCCCAGTTGGGTGAGGAGGAGCTAGACGGTAACGCCCAGCTTTTCCAGGATCAGCTCGCGGACACGGGCGGCGTCAGCCTGGCCGCGGGTGGCTTTCATCACGCCGCCCACGATGGCCCCGATGGCCTGGACCTTGCCGCCGCGGATCTTGTCCGCAACATCGGGCTGCGCGGCCAGCGCGGCGTCAATGGCTTCGAGCAACGGCCCGTCGTCGGAAACCACGGCCAGGCCGCGCTTCTCCACGATCTCCGCCGGCGTGCCTTCGCCGGCCAGGACCCCGTCCAGGACCTCCGACGCCATCTTGTTGTTGATCTTGCCTTCTTCCACCATGCGTGCCAGCTCCACGATGGTGGCAGGCTGGACGCCAAGCTGGCCCGGGTCGACGTCGGCATTCTTTGCGCGGCCGACGATCTCACCCATCCACCACTTGCGGGCAACCGAAGCTGAGGCACCGGCGGCGATGGTTTCCTCGATCTCGTCCATCACGCCGGCGTTCACGACGTCCCGGAATTCGAGGTCTGAGTAGCCCCAGTCGGCCTGCAGGCGCTTGCGGCGCGCGGCCGGTGGCTCGGGCAGGGTGGCCCGGAGTTCCTCGACCCACTCCCGCGACGGAACCACGGGAACCAGGTCAGGTTCCGGGAAGTAGCGGTAGTCGTCGGCGTCGGACTTGGCCCGGCCGGAGGTGGTGGTGCGGGTGTCCTCGTGCCAGTGGCGAGTCTCCTGGACAACGGGCTCGCCGGCATCCAGGACAGCAGCGTGGCGCTGGATCTCGTAGCGGACGGCGTGTTCCACCGCGCGCAGCGAGTTCACGTTCTTGGTTTCGGAACGGATGCCGAAACGTTCACGGCCGTGCGGACGAAGCGAGACGTTGGCGTCGCAGCGAACGTTGCCGCGTTCCATCTTCGCGTCGGACACACCCAGGTTCTTCACGATTTCCCGCACCGCTGCCACGTAGGCCTTGGCGAGTTCCGGAGCACGCGAACCGGCGCCCTCGATGGGCTTGGTGACGATTTCCACGAGCGGCACGCCGGCACGGTTGTAGTCCACCAGCGAGAAGTCGGCGCCCTGGATACGGCCCGTAGCGCCGCCCATGTGGGTCAGCTTCCCGGCGTCCTCTTCCATGTGGGCACGCTCAATCTCCACGCGGAATACCGTGCCGTCGGAGAGTTCGATGTCCAGGTAGCCGTCGTAGGCGATGGGTTCGTCATACTGCGAGGTCTGGAAGTTCTTGGGGGTGTCCGGGTAGAAGTAGTTCTTCCGGGCGAAGCGGCAGGACTCGGCGATCTTGCAGTTGAGGGCAAGACCGATCTTGATCGAGGACTCGATCGCAGCCTTGTTCACCACCGGCAGGACGCCCGGCATGCCCAGGTCCACTTCGTTGACGTTGGTGTTGGGCTCGTCGCCGAAGACGTTGGGGGCGGAGGAGAACATCTTGGTCTTGGTGTTGAGCTCCACGTGGACCTCGAATCCCAGGACGGGATCGTACTTCTCCATGGCCTCTTCGAAGCTCAGGATTGCGTCAGTGTTCATTATTTTGCCTCCTTGGCTTCGACGAGCTCACCCAGTTCCGGCGCCTGGGCCAGCAGCGGGCCGCCCCACTTGGCCTCAAGCAGCGACTCCAGGACGGCGCCCACCCGGTACAGGCGTGCGTCCTCCCGCGCCGGTGCCAGCAGCTGGATGCCTACAGGGAGCCCGTCCTCGTCGGCGAGGCCGCCGGGCAGGGACAGACCCGGGACTCCGGCCAGGTTGGCCGGGATGGTGGCGACGTCGTTGAGGTACATGGCCAGGGGGTCGTCCAGCTTCTCGCCAAGGCGGAATGCCGTGGTGGGCGCAGTGGGCGAAATCAGGACGTCGGCCACGGTGAAGGCTGCTTCGAAGTCGCGCTGCACCAGCGTGCGGACCTTCTGGGCCGAACCGTAGTAGGCGTCGTAGTAGCCGGCCGACAACGCGTAGGTGCCCAGGATGATGCGGCGCTTGACTTCGTCGCCAAAGCCGGCGGCCCGGGTGGCGCCCATGACGCGTTCGATGGTCATGGGGCCATCCTCGGGCAGGACGCGCAGGCCGTACCGGACGCCGTCGAACTTGGCGAGGTTGGAGGACGCCTCGGAGGGCATAATCAGGTAATAGGCGCCCAGGGCGTACTGGAAGTTGGGGCAGGAGACCTCGACGATTTCCGCGCCGGCCTCCTTGAGGAGCTCCAGGGAGTCGTTGAAGCGGTTTTCGACGCCGGCCTGGTAGCCCTCGCCGTGGAGTTCCTTGATTATGCCGATCCGCATGCCCTCAACGCTGCCCGTTTTGGCCGCAGCCACGAGGTCCGCCAGCGGGTCCGGAAGGGACGTGGAATCGCGGGGATCGTGCCCGCCGATGACCTCGTGCAGGAGGGCCGAGTCCAGGACCGTCCTTGAAACCGGGCCGATCTGGTCCAGCGAGGACGCCATGGCGATGGCGCCGTAGCGGGAAACGCTGCCGTAGGTCGGCTTCACGCCGACGGTGCCGGTGACTGCCCCGGGCTGGCGGATGGACCCGCCGGTGTCGGTGCCGAGGGCGAGGGGTGCTTCGAAAGCTGCGACGGCGGCAGCGGAGCCGCCGCCGGAGCCGCCCGGGATCCGGTCAAGGTCCCACGGGTTGCGGGTGGGCCCGTAGGCGGAATGTTCGGTGGAGGAGCCCATGGCGAACTCGTCCAGGTTGGTCTTGCCCAGGATGGGCATCTTTGCGGCGCGCAGGCGTTCCACCACAGTGGCGTCGTAGGGGCTGTGCCAGCCCTCGAGGATTTTGGAGCCGGCCGTGGTGGGTTGGCCCACCGTGACAATGAGGTCCTTGACGGCGATCGGGACGCCGGCCAGGACATGCAGGGATTCGGCCTCTGCACCGCCCGCAGCCCGGATGGCGTCCACCTCGGCCGCGACGGCGAGCGCTTCCTCGGCGTTGACGTGCAGGAAAGCGTTGACGCCGCGTTCCCCGCCGTCAACAGCAGCGATCCGGTCCAGGTACGCCTGGGTGACCTCGACGGAGGTGACCTCACCGGCGGCCAGCTTTTCGGCCAGCCGGGCGGCGGAGAGGCGGATGAGTTCGTTGTTGTCAGTCATGCTTATGCCTCATCCAGGATTGCCGGGACCTTGAAACGGTTTTCGTCGGAGTCCGGTGCGCCGGAGAGCGCCTGTTCCGCGGTGAAGGTGTGGCCCACAACGTCCTCGCGGAACACGTTGTTCAGCGGGATGGGGTGGGACGTCGCCGGGACGTCGTCACCGGCAGCCTGGCTCACGGACTTGACCGAATCAACGATGACCGCGAGTTCTCCGGCCATCCTGTCCAGCTCTTGGGCACTCATCTCAATGTGAGCGAGCCGCGCGAGATGCGCAACGTCGTCACGGTTGATCGCAGCCATGGATCTCCCCTGCAAAGTTTGAATTGATTTCCGATCCATTCTAGTGGGGAAACGATGATGCCCGTCTGACGGCCCCCAGCGGGCGTCAGACGGGCACCTTCATACCGGACCAGCGGCCACGAGGGGCAGCAGTACGGCAGCTACAGACTAACCGATTCCGATGGCTCCGGTCAGCATGCCAATTCCCAGCATGACCAGGGACACCACGGCGCTGCGCCACAGCACCTTCTTGTGGTGGTCGCCGAGGTCAACCTTGGC
This sequence comes from Arthrobacter sp., assembly GCA_046717065.1. Classification (GTDB taxonomy): domain Bacteria; phylum Actinomycetota; class Actinomycetes; order Actinomycetales; family Micrococcaceae; genus Arthrobacter. The sequence goes on from JBKJVX010000260.1 coordinate 11,921, forward strand.
AAGCGACACCAGGAGCAGGATTGCGGGTACCAGCGGGCTCTGCATGTGGAACGGCTGGCCGGTGATGGAGGCGCGGGCCATCTCAGCGGCGCTGATGCCGTAGTGGCCGGCGGTCTCGCTCAGGACGGGGAGAACACCGAAGTAGAAGGCGTCATTGCTCATAAAGAACGTCATGGGGATGCTGAGGACGCCGGTGATGACCGCCAGGAACGGGCCCATGGACGTGGGGATGATCTGTACCAGCCAGGCGGACATGGCTTCCACCATGCCGGTGCCGGTGAGCACGCCGGTCAGGACTGCCGCGGCCATGACCATGCTGACCACGGCCACGATCGACGGCGCGTGGGCCACGATCTGGGCGGCCTGGTCCTTGACGTTGGGGAAGTTCACCAGCAGTGCAATGGCCGAACCCACCATAAAGACATACGGCAGGGGCACGAGGTCGGCGATCAGCATACCCATAACGGCGACGGTCAGGCCGAGGTTGAACCACTGCAGCTTGGGGCGCAGGGTCTTGCGGTTCGGGTCAAGTGCGGTATCGGCCATGGCGGTGTCGGTGTCATCCACGAGGTCTTCGGTGCGTTCGAGCACGGCCACGCCGGAGCCGGTTGAACCGCCGACGGCGGGGGCTGCTCCGCCGGGGTTGCTCCCCTTGCGTCCGCGGCCGGTTCCGGAACCGCCGGCGGGAGCGCCGCCGTCGAACCCTTCAGCGGTATCCGGCACTCCCCAAATTTCCGGGGCAGTGGCACGGAGGCGGTTGCGTTCCTGCAGGCCAAGCAGCCAGGCGAAGGCCAGGACGACGGCGATGCCGGCGAGGAGGGAGGGAAGCATCGGGACAAACACATCATTGACGTCGATCTTCAACGCGCTGGCGGCGCGGGCCGTGGGGCCGCCCCACGGCACGATGTTCATGGTGCCGTTGGCCAGGCCGGCCACGCAGGTAAGGACCACGGGGCTCATCTTCAACCGGAGGTAGATGGGCAGCATGGCCGCGGTGGTGAGGATGAAGGTTGTGGAGCCGTCGCCGTCGAGGGACACGGCGGCCGCGAGGATGGCGGTACCCAGCACTACCTTGGCGGGGTCGTTGCCCAGCTTGCGGAGGATAAACCGGACCAGCGGGTCAAAAAGTCCCACGTCGATCATCAGCCCGAAGTAGATAATGGCGAACATCAGCAGGGCTGCTGTTGAGGTCATGGCCTTCATCGAGTCCATCACCATGTCGCCAATGCCAAGGCCGGCACCGGCGAAAAGTCCAAAAACTGTAGGGACGATGATCAACGCCAGCACTGGCGTCAACTTCTTCGTCATGATCAGCACCATGAATACCGCGATCATTGCGAATCCAAGTAATACCAGCACGGCCGGCTCCTTCTTTGTGAACAGCGGCACAGCGTTGTGACGCGTGCTACAGACTGTAGAGTGGCGGCCGTCACGGCCGTGCCTTTGGCTCAATTGATTGGCATACTGCTTATTGCGAGCATTTTGCTCATTCTGCTCACAGCACTTCGCACGCCCCGGCGGGCCACCCGCATCAAGGAGGATCATGCAGCGTTCCAGCCCCCGCGCACCGCTGCGGTTCTCCACCCAGACGCTCCTGCTTCAACTTGCGGTGGTCCTTCTGGTGGTGCTGCTCAGCGCCGGCGTCCACGCGTGGCTGACCTATGACAGGGTGGGCAGCGAGGCGGAGAACCAGGCGCTGACGCTCGCGCGGACGGTGGCCTCGGACCCCACGGTGCGGGCGGACGTGCTGGCCATTAGTGAACAGGCCGGCACTCCCCCGGCTGCCGAACTGGCCGCCGGGCCGCTGATGGCGTCGGCCGAAGCAGCACGGACCCGGACCGGCGCCCTGTTTGTGGTCATCACCGACGAAACGGGCCTTCGGCTGGCGCATCCTGACCCCCAGCGGCTCGGGGAACGGGTGAGTACGGATCCGTCCGAGGCCCTGTCCGGCAGGGAGGTCACCACCAGGAACACCGGGACGCTCGGCCCGTCGGCCGGGGCCAAGGTGCCCGTCTACGCTCCGGGCAGCACCACTGTGGTGGGCGAGGTCAGTGTGGGGTACTCGATGGAGACGGTAGGCCAGAGCGTGGCCCGTGACATCGGCCCGGTTGCCCTCACCGCCACAGGTGCCCTCATCGCCGGCGTCCTGGGATCCTTCCTGCTGCGCCGCCGCCTCCAGCGCCTCACCCTGGGCCTGGAACCGGAGGAGATCAGCAGCCTGGTCCACGACCAGGTGGCGGTTCTCCAGGGCGTGGACGACGGCGTGATCGGCGTTGCGGCCGACGGCCGGATCAGTGTGTTCAACGCCGCGGCGCAGCGGCTGCTGGACTTGCCGGACCTGACCGGAACCGCGTGGGAGGAGGCGCCGGTACCGGACCAGCTAAAATCCCTGACCCGGCCGGGCCCCGGCTCGGATGCCGCCCTGGAACTGGTGGCCGGCGGGCGGGTCTTGGTGGCCAACGCCCGCAAGGCACTCCACCGGCGTGAGGACCTGGGCTGGGTGGTGATGCTCCGCGACCGGACGGAACTGCAGCAGCTCACCCGGCAGCTGGACGCCGTGGGCACCATGTCCACCGCGCTGCGGGCACAGCGCCATGAGTTCGCCAACCAGCTGCACACCATCGCCGGATTCATGAGCATCGGAGAGCACCAGCAGGCACGCGACTACCTTGCGCGGCTGGCGGCGACGGGACCGCTGAAGTTCCCGGTCGACCAGGCCGAGCTGCTTCAGGACCCTTACCTCCAGGCCTTCGTGGGAGCGAAGGGGGTGGAGGCCGACGAGCGGGGCGTTGCTCTGCGCATCGGACCGGAAACCCTGGTCCGCGGCCAGGTCACCGACGCCCAGGACGTCACCACCGTGCTGGGCAACCTGATCGATAACGCAGTCAACGCGGCCGTTGCAGGCTCAGCCCCGGAACGCTGGGTTGAACTGGAAGTCATGGATGACCCGGGCGACGACGGCGGCACCCTCCACGTGGTCGTCGCGGACTCCGGCGACGGGCTGGCCGGGGGGACGGACGCGGAAGCCGTTTTCGCCGAGGGTTTCACCACCGCTTCCGGCCCCGCCCGTGATGGCGGCGGCCAGGGCTTCGGGCTGGCGCTGGCGCGGCAGCTGGCGCGGCGACGCGGCGGCGACGTTAAGCTGCTGGATCGGGGCGCCCGCGGCGGGCCCGGAGCCGTCTTTATGGCCACGCTCCCCGGCACCACCGCCGGAATCAAGAATGCAGAACAGACGGACGCAGGGCTGAAGGACGCAGCCGGAATGGACAACGATGGCTGAGGACTTTCGGGTGCTGATCGTGGATGACGACTTCCACGTCGCGAAGCTGCACGCCGCCTACGTGGATTCGGTGGCGGGCTTCCTCGCGCTGGCACCGGTGGGAACAGCGTCGCTCGCGCTCCAGGCCATCCACAGCCTTCGGCCGGACCTGGTGCTGCTGGACGTCTATCTCCCGGACGCCTCCGGCCTGGACCTGCTGCAGCAATTGGATGTTGACACCGTGATCCTCAGTGCGGCCTCTGACGCTGCCTCCGTCCGGGTGGCGTTCCGCCGCGGCGCACTGGGCTACCTGCTGAAGCCGTTCACGTCCGAGTCGCTGTCCCAGCAGCTGCGCTCCTATGCACGGTACCGGCGCCTGCTGGGCCAGCCCGGCGCCCTGGACCAGGATGCGGTGGAGCGGGCCAAGCGCGCCCTGATCCCCGGCGACGCTACGCCGTCGTCAAAGCCCCGCTCGGCGACGGAAGCAGCGGTGCTTGAATCTCTGGTGCCGGGTGAGCAGTATTCGGCGGCGGAAGTGGCCGGCCGGGTGGGTGTTTCCCGGGCCACGGCGCAGCGGTACCTGTCCTCGCTGGCCGACGACGGCGCAGTGGATATCCAGCTGCGCTACGGGACCACCGGCAGGCCGGAGCACCGCTATGGCCTGCCGGTGGTCCCGTAACCCGAAGGTTAGGCGCTAGCCGGCGCTCTTCTGCGCCACGAGCTCGATTTCCACCAGCATCTCCGGATCCAGGAACGGAAGGACATGGACCAGGGACAGGGTGGGCCGGATGTCACCGAAGACCTCGCCGTGGGCCCGCCCCGCTTCTTCCCACTGGCTGATGTCCGTCAGGTACAGCTTGGACTGCACCACGTCCTCGAAGCTGAAGCCGGCGTCCGCGAGGACCTTGCCGAGCTTCTGCAGGATGAACTGGGTCTGCGTGTAGAAGTCACTGCCCACGATGCCGTCCTCGCCGCTCGCGGCGGTGGCGGAGATGTAGAGGGTGTTGTCCACCTGGACGGCCCGGGAGTAGCCGAGGGTCTGTTCCCAAACGGAGCCGGTGCCGAAGGTTTTGCGCATGGTGGGCCTTTCGAAGCTGGAGTGAGTCGGCACCACTTTAGGGCGGCTACAGGTCCAGCCGGTAAACCAGCAGTTTTATGTCAGTCCCGGGGACGAACCAGTCCCGTTCCGGGACCCTGGCGAACCCGGTTTTGTTGTACAGGCCGCGGGCGCTTTCCCAGGTGCTCCCGGTGGTCAATGACACACCCTTCACCCCGTCCAGTTCCCTGGCGTATTCAAGGATCGCCGCCATCATGGCCTTGCCGGCACCGCTGCGCTGCACGGCCGGGTCCACCACCAGCATGCGGAATTCGAGCTCATCGTGCAGGGCAATATCCGCGTAGGGCTCGCCGGCGCGGGCAAGCGTGACCGAGCCCACCACCTGCCCTGCCCGTTCGGCCACCCACACGGTTGCCTGGCCTGCCCGCAGTGCAACGTCCTGGACCTTGCGCATGTAGGGGTGGTCGGCGTCGTCAAAGTACCCGGCAGCCAGGTAGGAATCCCTGGTGATGCGGGCAACGGCGTCGAAATCTGTTTCGACGGCGGGACGGACGGTTATCTGCGAATGCACCCGTCAATGGTAGTGCTACCAGCCAGTAGCAGTGTGCAAAACGGAGGTTTCCGTGACTGAACTATCACCCTGGGTCCGGCAGGCGTGCCAGGGCCCGGCGGATGCCGCCCTCAGAGCGGGAATTTGCCGGACAGCTCCAGGCTCGCTGCGCAGGTCCAGGCGTCCAGCCGTTCCTGGTCGCTGGGCCCGCCGTCGAGCGGACTGGTCAGCCGGGGCCGGCGGACCCAGCAACCGGCTTCCTCGGCGATCAGTGCCCCGGCTGCAAAGTCGTGCTCGTTCAGCCCCCGCTCGCCGAACGCGTCGTGGGTGCCGTCCGCCACCAAGCACAGGTCCAAGGCGGCGGACCCCAGCCTGCGGACGTCCGCAAAACCCTCCAGCAGTTCGGCGAACTGGGCGGCCTGCTCGGAGCGGACCTGCGGGTCGTAGTTGAAACCGGTGGCGAGGATCTGGCCCTTGCGCCCCGGAACCGGCCCCTGGAGCCGGGTCAGGGCGCCGTATTCCTCCAGCCACGCACCCCCGCCGCGGGCAGCGTAGTACACGCGCCCCAACGCAGGGGCATTCACGACGCCGGCCAGCCAGACGCCGTCGGCATCGGCCACTGCCACGGAGGTGCCGTAGTAGACGATATTGCGGATGAAGTTGGTGGTGCCGTCCAGCGGGTCGATGGACCAGCGGTAGCCGGTGGCCGCCGCCGGCCTGGTGGTTCCGTGCTCTTCACCGGTGATGCTGTCATTGGGACGGGACGCGGAAATGACGTCCCGGACCGCGTGCTCTGCGGCGACGTCGAAGGCGGTGACCCAATCACCGGCGTCACCCTTGTTGCTGGCGTGGAGTGCCTCGGCGCTGCGGCCGGCCAGGACTGCGGCGCCGGCGGCAGCGGCCCGTTTGGCTACCTCCAGCAACCCGGCGGGCGATACCTGGGCGCCGGCTCCCCCAACGCCGCTTCCACGATTACTGCCGCTCACAGCGTCGCCTCCGCCGCGGCTCCGTCTGCCGCGTCCCCCAGTGCTGCCGGACCGCCGGCCAGGAGTTGCCGGAAGCCGTCCTCATCCAAAACGGGAAGGCCAAGCTGCTCGGCCTTGTCCAGCTTGGTGCCGGCGTTCTCGCCGGCCACCACGTAGCTGGTGTTCTTCGAGACGGACCCTGAGGCCTTGCCGCCGCGGATGAGGATGGCTTCCTTCGCCTCGTCCCGGCTGAAGTTCGGCAGCGAGCCGGTGACCACAACGGTCAGTCCGTCCAGCGTGCGGGGCACGGATTCGTCCCGCTCGTCTTCCATCCTGACGCCTGCTGCGGCCCACCGGTCGATAATTTCCAGGTGCCAATCCTCGGCGAACCATTCCTTCAGTGCGGCAGCGATGGTGGGTCCTACCCCGTCCACGTGGGCCAGTTCCTCCTCCGATGCCTTCCGGATCGCATCCATGGTGCCGAAGGCCGTGGCAAGCGCGCGGGAGGCGCGCGGCCCAACGTGGCGGATGGACAGCGCCACCAGCACCCGCCACAAGGGCTGGGTTTTAGCCTTCTCGAGTTCGCGGAAAAGCTTCTCGGTGGTGGCGGTGGGCTTGGATGGCGATTTCGCGGTGCCCTTGCTGAAGAAGTACGGCACCAGCTCGTATTCCCCGGTGGCCACACCCTTGAAGCGCTTTTCACGCCGGATCCTGACCTCGGCCAGCAGCTCCGGCGTGAGGTCGAACAGTGCCGCCTCGGTAGTCAGCGGCGGGACGTCCGGTTCCGCTGGTTGGGTCAGGGCGATGGCCGCTTCCCAGCCCAGGGCTTCAATGTCGAAAGCACCGCGGCCGGCGAGATGGAACACCCGCTCGCGCAGCTGGGAAGGGCAGGATTTTGAGTTGGGGCAGCGGATGTCCACGTCGCCCTCCTTGGCCGGGGCCAGGGGCGTGCCGCAGGAAGGGCATTCGGTGGGCATCACGAAATCGCGGACCGGAGGATCCTGCTGGTCGCGCAGGGCCAGGACCGGGCCCACGATTTCCGGGATGACGTCGCCCGCCTTGCGCAGGATGACGATGTCACCGATTTTCACGCCCTTGGCCTTGACCACATCCTGGTTGTGCAGGGTAGCCATCTCCACCGTGGAGCCGGCCACTTTGACGGGCTCCATCATGCCGAAGGGCGTGACGCGTCCGGTGCGGCCCACGTTGACCTGGATGTCCAGGAGCTTGGTGTGGACTTCCTCGGGCGGGTATTTGTAGGCGACGGCCCACCGGGGCACGCGGGTGGTGTAGCCGAGGGCACGCTGGGTGGCGAAATCGTCCACCTTGACCACGATGCCGTCAATCTCGTGCAGCAGTTTGTGGCGCTTGTCCCCGTACCGTTTGATGAAGCCAAGGACCTCGTCCAGGCTCCCGAGCACTTCGGAATAGGGGCTGACCGGCAGGCCCCAGTCCCGCAATAAGTCATAGGTTTCGGACTGGCTGCGCGCCTGGAGTCCTTCACGGGCACCGATGCCGTGAACGAACATCTTCAGGGGCCTCTTGGCCGTCTCGGCCGGGTCCTTCTGGCGGAGCGAGCCGGCTGCGGCGTTGCGGGGGTTGGCCAGGGGCGCCTTGCCGGCTTCGATCAGGGCTTCATTGAACTCGGCGAAGGCCTGCGACGGGATAAACACCTCGCCCCTGATCTCCATCTCCGCGGGAAACCCCTGCCCGCTCAACTCCTGCGGGATTTCCTTGATGGTGAGGACGTTGTGGGTGATGTCCTCACCGGTGGTGCCGTCACCACGGGTAGCGGCGCGCACCAGTTTGCCGTCACGGTACAGCAGGTTGACCGCGAGGCCGTCGATCTTCAGTTCGGTCAGCCACGCCGGCTGCAGCGAGCCGTCGCCCAGTTTGGCGATGCCGGCCGATGCTTTGGTGAGCCAGGCCTCGAGTTCCTCCAGGGAGAAGACATCCTCGAGGCTGTACATCCGCTGCAGGTGCTCCACGGCGGCGAAGGCCGCAGAGACTTCCCCTCCCACCTCCTGGGTGGGTGAGTCGTTGGACACCAGCTCCGGATGAAGGGCTTCGATCTCCTCCAGCCGCCGGAAGAGTTCGTCGAATTCCGCGTCGGAGACCAGCGGGGTGTCCTCCTGGTAATACGCGAACCGGTACTTCCGGACGAGATCGACGAGGTTTTCGTATTCCTCGCGGACCGACTCACTGGGGATGGCCTCCGGTTCGCCGGGGGCGGCGGTCCGGGTGGCGGTCTGTTCTAAGGGGCCTGGTCCTGTGCTCACAGACCTATCTTGCCCTACCCCGGCAGCCTGACGCTGGCAGCGGGGCTGCCTGGCCCGGGGGACGCCGTCGGTGCCTGGACGGGTCAGTGCGCTCCGACGCGGTGCCTGCCCCACCACGCGAAGGCGGCGCTGGCAACGCCCACCAACAGGACGCCGGCGGTGATCGGCAGGAGTCCCGGATCACCGGGGCCCCGGCCGTCCGTAGGGGAAACGGCGGCCACCTGGGTGGCCTTGGCGGACCTCGTGACCGGGGTGTTCCAGTTTGAGGCGCGGGTGGGGCCGGTCGACGGCGTGGGGCCGGCGCTCGCTGTGGAGTCTTCGGTGACAGCCTGGGCCGGGTCAGTTTCTTCCGGCGCCGGAGCAGCGGAAGGGGCGGCTGGAGCAGGAACAACGGCGGGAGGCGCGGCAGGCTGCTCCGGCGGTGCAGGGGCTGCGGGCTGGGCGGGCGGGGGTGCCGGTTCCTTTGCCTTCCGCGGCCGCTCGGTCTCCGTGGGCGTCGAATCTTCCGTGAGGACAGGCAGGCAGAGAATCAGCTGGCACTCGGCGGGAGCCTGCGTGGAAGATGGTGTGGCGGCAGGCGTTGGATCCGGAGAATCAGCTGCTGCCGGGCCCCCTGGAAAGAGGCCCACCGAGATCGCCAGAACCGTTGCTGATGCCGACGCCGAGGCAATGCGGAGGACCTGTGAGGACGGGGTCATTGCTACCTTTCGATGCGCGCAGTCCCCCCACCGCGGCTTTCTGGTGTTCCCGGTAGTCTTCTACACCGCGCTGCAGGGCCGCAAATCCTCCGGCCGCGCGGCCCTGCAGTTGCCTGCGCGTCAGTCCCTGTCTTCGGGCGGCAATGCCACCTGGATTTTGCGCGCCTTTCCGCGGCCCACCACGTACCCCCGGCCAGGGATGAAATCCGGGCTGACCCTGCCCAAGGACGTGTTCAACAGGCTGTCGCCCTCGATATCGCCGGGGTTCAGCAGCAGTCCCCGCCGACCCGACTTGAAGGGCTGCGCCAAAGACCAGGCCGAGGACCAGGTGGAGGTTTCGGATTCCCCGATGACCCACTGGTCGGCCTTGATGGATGCGGTGACCAGTTGGCCCACCCCGGATTCGGCCAGGGTGTCCGTGAACTCCGTCAGCCCCTCGATGAAGATCCCCAGCGCGCCCGGGTTCCCCGAGGAATGCTCCACCAGGTCCTCCACCACCTCAGCCACGTCGTCGGCCCCCACTACCGACCGGTTCCATATGGGCAAGGAGGCGACTGCGGACCGCCGGGCCCCGATGTAGATAAGCTCCGTCCCGGGGTTGGACCGGCGGAGGGCGTAGGCGAGGGTCACGAGTGCGACCGTACGGCCTGCACCGGGCGGGCCGGCGAGGAGCAGCGGGCCCCTCGCCATGATCCCGGCAGGCTGGAGCGTTTCGTCGTCCACACCAACGATGGGCAGGTCGGGACCGCCGGCAGGAAGGACGTCCAGGTCCACCTGGTCCGGCAACCGTTCGATGCCGGGGGCCTTATCCAGGCCCTGCCGCAGCATCGCTTCACTGAGTTTGTGCACCTCGCGGGCCTGCAGGGCAAGGTTGGAGTTCCCGCCCAGGACGGCGAGCTGGACTTCCAGGCCGTCCAGCAAGCCCCGGCCGGGCGGCGATCCAGCCCCAAGCACATCCCGGGGCACGTCCAAGGAAATGTAGTCGTCCTCCGAGGAAAGGCGAAGCACCAGGCGGCGCTGGATGGAAGCCAGCAGGGAGGCAGGGACCGCATTGGGCCTGTCCCCCGTGACCACCAGGTGGATGCCCAGGGCCCGGCCGTCGGTGGCCAGCTGGAGGAAGATGTCCCACAGTGCGGACAGCCGGCTGTGTTCGTACAGGTCCCGGAAGGCGGACATGCCGTCCACCAGGACAAAGATCCGCTTCTCCCCGGGCCTGTCGGCGAGCTTCCGGTACTCCACGATGGTGGACGCGCGTACCTCGGCGAAGGCCGCGGAGCGCTGCTCGGCGATGTCCTGCAGCAGGCGCAGCAGGCGCCCGACCCGTTCGACGTCGTCGCCACTGATGATCCCGCCAACGTGGGGCAGCTCCTCAAGCATCCGCAGCCCCGAGGATCCGCAGTCGATCCCGTAGACGTGGACGGGTCCGCCCCGGGGGGTTACCGCGGCGGCAATGGCAATACCCCGGAGTGCTGCCGATTTACCTGACCCGCCCGTACCGTAGATGGCCATATTGCCGTCTTTGTCCGGTTCGTAGAAGACGGTGGGCTGGTCCTGGCGGACGGGGTCATCTGCCACCCCGAGGAGCAGTTGTTCGTCGGAGCGGGGGTTAGGCAGCTTGGAGAAGTCGTAGGTCTTGGCCAGTTCGTCCAGCCAGGGTTTGCGCGGCGGCCGGATGGCCAGTGAACCGGCGGCACGGACGATAGTGGCAGTCATCCTGGCGATGTCGTTAGGTCCGGCCGGCGCCTCAACTTCCGGCTTTTCGGGGGCGGGCGCCTCCCAGCTGGGTCCGGAGCCGAAGGCCATTTCCACGACGTCGATCCGGGGCCGCTGCGGCCTGTCCGTGGTCCAGCCACCGGCGTAGCCGGTCTGGAAGCCCTGGATCCGGCCGGGTCCGGTCTTCGCGGCGCCGCGGCCCGGAATGGAGGGGTCGAAGTAGGCGGCATCGGGGACGCCGAGGATGTCCGTGGCGTCGTCCTCGTCCGCCATCCGCAGCGCCACCCGGAGGTTGGTGTTGGCCCGCAGGCTGTCCTTGATCACGCCGGCCGGGCGCTGCGTGGCCAGGATGAGGTGCAGGCCCAGGGACCGCCCGCGTGCTGCAACATCCACCACGCCATCCACGAACTCCGGAACCTCATTGGCGAGCGCCGCGAATTCGTCCACGATGATGATCAGGTACGGCGGCGCTTCCGGGTCGGCCTCGCGCTGCAGTGCCAGCAGGTCCTTGGCCTTCTTGCGGTTCAGCAACTGCTCGCGGTGATGGAGTTCGGCGCGGAGCGAGGTGAGGGCGCGGCGGACCAGGTGCGGCGAAAGGTCCGTTACCAGCCCCACGGTGTGGGGCAGGTTGATGCAGTCCGCGAACGCCGCTCCGCCTTTGTAGTCAACGAACAGGAAACTGACCCTGTCCGGGCTGTAGGCAGCCGCCATGCCCATCACCCACGACTGCAGGAACTCGGACTTGCCGGCGCCGGTGGTTCCGCCCACCAGGGCGTGCGGGCCCTCGTTCTTCAGGTCCAAATAAAGCGGTTCAATACCCTTGGAGCCCACCAGGGCGCGCAGCGTGCCGTTGTCCTTGCGGTTGGCCACGGCGCTGGCATGCACGGAGTTGTTTTCCGTCCAGCGCTCCGCGACGGCCTGGGGGCTGTCCAGGAAGTCCTTGCCGATCAGCGTGGCATAAGAGACGGCGCGCGGGAGATCGGAATCATCGGTGACGGGCTTGCCCACGTCCACCACGGGAGTCAGCATCCGGGCCAGCTGGGCGGCAAGCGCCGCGTCCACGCTTTCGCAGCTGACGGGATAGGTGTGGCGGCCAAGGCGCACCTGCCCGGTGGTGGTGCCGTGCTCGCCGTCCACCGCCATGAAGTCGCGGCAGGCAGCGGGCAGTGCCTGAATGCTGGTGGCAACCCAGAGCACGTGGACGCCGGCGTCCGGTCCGCGTTCGGCAAGCCGGGTGAGCCGCCCCCGGTCCACGGGGGCGTCGTCCTCCACGATGACGAGCACCGCAGGAACCACTGGCTCCTCCACCTCGTGCTTGGCCGGGTCCAGCCCCGGGCGAAGGCCCGGACCGGCCCGTTTCGCGGCAGCCTCCCTGGCTGCCACCAGGTCCTCAAGCCGGGCCACCAGGGATGCGCCGCCGGCAGAACCGGCAGCAAGGTGGTCACCGGACAGGGGGCTGTGCCCGGAACCCACGTGCGGGAGCCATTGCAGCCAGTTCCAGCGTTCCCGGGACTGGGCGGACGTGATGGCCGTGAGCACCACTTCGGCCGGCGAGTGCAAACCGGCAAGCTGGAGCACCATGCCGCGTGCCACGTCGTCCACCAGCCCGCGGGCACCGGCGATGCCCAGCGAGCCGGCCGTCCGGAATTGTGACACCACCGGAACGCCCTCGATGTCCCGGAACTGTTTGAGGCAGTCCTGGATGTCGCGGGCGTACTCCGCCTCGGTGTCGTTGTTCGGCGGTTCCTCCATCCGGATGCGCGAGGGGGCAGTACCCAGGCCAAAACGCAGGCCCAGGAACCCGTGGTGTTCGGGCCGGTGGGTCCAGAGCAGCGGACCCAGTTTGTAAATGGCGTCAACGGTGTCGCTGACGGAAGGTGCTTCCTGCAGCCGGACGGCGCGTTCCACGTGCTGGAGTTCGGTGATGTCCTCCCGGAAGGCGGCCATGGAAGCGCGGAAGTCCTTGAGCTGTTCCTTCTGCTGGCGCCGGGTCCGCATCTTCTGGTCCACATAGTGGCCCAGGATGAACAGCGGCATCATCATCATGAACAGCACCGAGAGCGGGTTGCTGGTCACGGCGAAGATCACGGCGCCCATCAGCAGCGGAGCGATCATCATGATGTACGGGAACGGGTTGTCTTCCGGACGCTTCGGTCCGGCCGGCACCACGCGCTTGGGTTCCTCAAACCGGGGAACGACGCGCGGTGACCGGTTGAAGTCCACCAGGGGCGACGTCGGCGCTGCCGCCCGGTTATGGCCCAGCGGAACCACGGTGATGGTGGTGTCGCCCAGCGTCACGGCATCCGAGGAGTTGAGCGTGGCACGTGTCACCGCAAGGCCGTCCATCATTAGCCCGTTCGCCGAGTTGGTGTCCACGATTTCCACGGTCTCCCCTACCGTGATGCGGGCGTGGCGTTTGGACGTCAGTGGATCCGTCAGCCGGATGTCCACGTCCCGGTTCCGGCCGATGTAGCTGGTGCCGGAAGGCAGCGGAAATTCGCTGCCGACGTCGGGCCCCGAGAGGACGCGAAGCGTGGCGGCCGCCGGGCCGCGGTTCGCCCCCGGAGCGCCGAAGCGCTCGCTGACCTGGGCCAGCGACACCACGGAGCCGGGCCGCAGCCCGGATTCAAGGAGGTTCTCTTCGCGGGCGAGGATATTGCCACGCATGCCGCCGCCCACAAACGCTTCTTCAATGCGCAGCGAGAGGTTCTCAGGGGGCGGCGTTCCCTTGCGGGCAGGGTCCGCCGCCCACAGCACTGTTGCCACATCGGCCACCGTTGCGAGGCCGTCAACGGTGATGGCGAGGTCCTTGGCCTCGGCCGGATCCCGGCGGAGTGTCAGCCGGATCCTCATCCTTCGTCCACGCCCCTCATCTTCTCGAGGAGGTACAGGTCATCGGCCGTGACGAGGTGCGAGGTGACGGCGTGTTCCACGAGCCGGGCGCGTCGGTTGGTGGCAAGTTTGCCGCCGCCTCCGCGCAGGCCTGCGACGCCCACCCGGTCCAGCTTGTCGCACACATTGTCGAGCTTGCGGTTGAAGCGCGTCAGCGCCCAGCCAAGCGTCTTGGCGGCCGCCGCCGAGGAGGGGATGGCGCTGAACCCGGTCCCCTCGCGCCGGAGCATGGGTTCGGCGAGCGCTACGATGAGCGCCTTTTGCGAGTCGGTGAACACCACGGGACCGATGGTGGTATCGCCGTTGCTGTCCTCGTCCCGCGCCTCCTGGCGGAAGGACGGCGTTTTCAGGTGCACGGCGAATTCGTAGGTGGTGGGCCCTGCCGTGAAGATGATGTTGGTGTGGCTGAAGACCAGCGGGATCCGGGCACCGGGCGAGAGCCAGGCCTGCATGCCGCCGGAACCGTCCGCCACAGTGGCCGAGAGCATGCTGCCCACGTTGCTGAGCCACCAGATTCCGTCGTAGCGGGCCACCTGCAGAAACTGCCGGTGCAGGTACGGGTTGTCGTCCACCTCAAGGTCGCCTTCACGGCCAATGTTGAAGACGTCCTCGTCCGATGGCTCGTACCACTCGCCACAGAAATCTATTGCCAGATCCCCCATTTTCCGTGCCTCCTCGTCGGGCAGAACTTTGCGTATCGTCGTCATGCTGCTGCTGGTTGTGCTGGTGCTGGTTGTGCTGGTTCGCGCTTCTGCTGTTTGCCCGGAAGGGCCGCGGCTCATGTGCCGGTGCAGGCGATGGAGCCCGCTTCCAGCGGGGAGAAGGCTCCATCCGAGCGGACGATCATCACCTGGACGCAGGTCTCCCCGGACGGATTGGTTTTCACGCGCACCGGAGGCTGCGCGATGGACTGGTATTCCCCGCCGTCTCCGATGGTGTAGACCCGCCACTTGTAGGTGTCGCCCTCTTTGGGCTGCGGGTTGACCCAGGTGAAGGAGGCGTCGCCGTCGCCGCTCACGGTTCCGGTGAGGCCTTCCACGTCCGGTACGGTGCCGTTGTCCAGGGCATCGGCGGGCGGCCTGCTGGCTTCCTGGCTTTGAACTGCCTTGGGTTCTTCCGGTGCGGCGTTGGCCATCACGATGCCCACCACCGCAGCGAGGGCCAGGAGGGTTCCACCGGCGGCAGCCAGCCAGAGGTTGCGCTTTCCGTGGTCCCCGCCGGGAGCCGGAGCCTCTGCCGGTTCCCCGGTGTTTGCCGGGCGGTGGACGGTGGTGTCTGCAACCTCCACACCGTCCTGGGGACCGGCGTCGGGAGCCTTCCCGTGGGCGGCTGCCGTGGTGCTGCCCGAAGCACCGCGCAGGACTGTGGACTGCGCCCACTCCTGGGGCTGGGGTGAGGGAACAAACGGAGCCAGGGGTGCCAGGGCGGCGGGCGGGGTAAACCGCGACGGCGGGGCTTCCGCTGCCGGGGCTTCCGGCCGCGTGCGTGCCGGGAAGGTGGGAGCACTGCCCGTCCGTTCAGGATCGATGGCCGCGATGCTCCGGACGCGGGTTTCCTCGAAGCCGTCGTCCGGGTGGCTCTCCTCCTGGTGCGGCTCTTCAAGGACTTCGAAGGGCGTTACCGAGAGGTTGAGCTCAGCCTGGATGCGCTGCAGGGCCAGGGCGAAGGCGTGCGCGGACGAGTAGCGGGACAGCGGGGACTTCGCCATGGCCGTGGACAGGGCCAGTTCCAGCGATTCGGGGACGTCGGCCCGGCCCAGCTGCGGCACCGGGATGTTGCTGATCCGGTTGATCAGCTCGCGCTGGGAATTGTCCGCGCCCGGCATCACAAAGGGCGACCGGCCGGCCAGCAGGGTGTACAGCGTTGCGCCGAGGGCCCACACGTCCACCATGACGCCGTCCACGTTGCCGTCGGAGAACTGTTCCGGCGGGGACCAGGGGATGGACATCCCGGAATCGTCATCGCTGTCACCGGCGAGGGTTCCGGAGATCCCAAAGTCGGTCAGGGCGGGACGGTTGTAGTCGGTCACCAGGATATTGGCGGGCTTGATGTCCCGGTGGGCGATGCCGGCGCGGTGGGCTGTTTCGACGGCGGATGCCACCTGGATGCCGACCGCCAGCACTTCGTCCACACTGAACCGCTGCCGCCGGTACCGCACGTCCAGGCTGGGCCGGGAGCAGTACTCCATGGCCAGGTAGGAATGCCCGGCGTCGGTCACCTCAGCTTCGAAGATGGTGACGATGTAGGGGTGTGAGGACAGCTGGGCCATCAGGTTGGCCTCGGACTCGAACCTGCGGCGGGCGCCCTCGGTTTTCAGGTCCGAGAGCAGCACCTTGACGGCCACCTTGCGCCGGGGCCTGTCCTGCTCATAAAGGTAGACGTCGGAGAACCCGCCAGAACCGAGCAGGCTGATATACGTGAACCCCGGAATGTGGGGCGGTGGCGCAGGCGGCCGTTTGGAACTCAAGGAATCTCCTCAAAGCGCAGGGAGATGTTGTCTCCCAGTTCTGCGATATCACCGTCGAGCAGGATGGCCATCTCGTTCTGGGCCAGGCGGCGCGGCGCCTGGCCTTCGCGGACCAAAACGGTTCCATTGGTGGCCTTCAGGTCGCAGAGCATCACGTGCCAGCCCTCAAGCCGGACTTCGACGTGAGAGCGCGAAATGTCTCCGCCGGGGCTGGCAACCTGGACCAGCCGGGGCATTACCCCGCCCTGGACCCGGGAAACCGATGGCTGCCGGCCGATCACCAGCGACTGGTCAAGGTCCACCAGTTCTCCGGTTGAGATGCGCATCCGTCCCAGGCGGGGGCGCGCAACCTGGACGGCGTCCGGTAGCAGTGCAGCGCCGCAGGTGGCGCAGTGTGCGCTGGTCGGTGGATTCGCGTGGTCCTGCGGGCAGACCCGGGCCAGGACCAGGGGTCCTGCGGAAGCGTCAACCACTGCCGCTGCAGGACGGGCGGACATTCCCGGCAGTTGGCTTTTCATGACCGTTTGCCCGTCGTGGTCTGTATCGTAGTCGCCGATCCCGGCTTGCGGCGTCGGTTCTGAGGGCGCCCCGCCAGCGGCGGGGACTGCTGCCAGCATCGGTGACAGCGCTGCCGGTGCTGGTGACGGGGCTGCTGCTGGTACAGGTGACGGCGCTGCCGGTGCGGGCGACAGCGCTGCCGGTGCGGGCAACGGTGGCAGGGCAGCTGCCCGTGCCGGTTGGCTGTCCGTTCCGCCTGTTCGCCAGGGAACGGAATTGATAAGGCCGCCGGCAGCGGGCGGCGTAAGGGGCTTGCCGGATTCGCCGGCGGCAGGAACGTGCGGGGCAGCGGCCTCGGCTGCCTGCGGCACTTGGTCCACTCCCTCCTCCGGCGGGTTGCTTCCCTGCACGGAAGGCACGGAGCCAGTAGCGTCTGCCAGTGGCTCCGCTTCCTCCAGGACATCAGCTTCGGGATCATCGCGCACAGCGGCGTCTTCAATAGTGCGTATGACGGTCCGCTCCCACAGGTGGTCGTAGGAGCTGGTCACGTCGCTGGCCGGGGCCGTGCCCTGATCGGAAGAGCTGCCCTCCTGCACTGCCGTGGCGTCCGGCCCTGTGGCACCGTCGGATGCGGTGCCGGCGGATGCCGTCACGCCGTGGACTGCCCCGGGTTCTTCGAAATCCTCGTCAATCACCGCGTAAACCGTCTCAGCCGAGGCGCCGTGCTCGGGTGTGGCGGTTAGCTCTGGAAGATGTGCGGCTTCCTCCTGTTCCGCAGGTTCAGGCGCCGGCCGGGGCTCCTGTTGAATCCTGACTTCCTGCTGAGGCTGGACTTCCTGGTCAGGCAGGACCGAAACGTCGTCGTCCAAGGCTTCAATGGCTACGGCTTCAACGGCTACGGCGCCGGTGGTGGCAGCGGCACCATGAGTTCCGGGCTCGTCCGGAAGCAGCAGGGACTGCAGCAGTACCACCCCTTCGGTCAGCGGCAGCTCGGGGAGGCCGTCGTGCGCGATGCCTCCGGCAGCCGGAACCGTCAGTTGGCACAGTCCGGGCAGGGCGAGGCGCCGTTCGGTCCAGGTGGTTACGTCCCGGCCGTTAAGCTCCACCACACCGTCGGGCGACCGGACTGTCACGTCCAGGTCCCCGCGCAGGAACACACGAAGGGGGCCGTTGAAGTCGAGAAGGCCGAACGAAGGGATGTTCGCCAGGGATCCCCCGTGGCTGTTCGTCACTGCATGCAGTACCTCGTGCACCTCCGGTCGGGTTGCGAGCAGGTCCCAGAGTGCGGCAACCAGGGCGGGCGGGGTGTCCGGTCCCAGGAGGACGGCCGTACGGGAGCGGATAATACCGAGCCAGGTCCCGGGAAGGTAACTGGTCCCGGGGATGTAACTAGTGGCTGCCATCGCCCGGGTCCCCGCTTTCGCTTGCAGGGGCGGAATCGGGCGCCGGCTGTGCTGATGGCGGGGCTGTTGGTGCCGCGGCTGCTGATGATTGGGCAGTCTGCTGGGACGGCTGCGACCGGGGCAGCGTCACTTCATCCTCGGCTGCGTCCGGGCGCGGGGCTGTGGCGGCTGCGCCGGCGTCGTTCAGCACGTTTCGGGCGTCCACCACGATCGCCGTCACGTTGTCCCTGCCGCCGCTGCGGAGGGAGGCCTGGATCAGTTCATCCACGGCGTCCTGGGGATGGCCCACGGTGCTGAGGATCCGGAAGATATGCTCGTCCGTCAGCTCGCCGGTCAGCCCGTCGGAGCAGATGAGGATGCGGTCCCCCTCCTCCACCGGCAGAAGCCAGTAGTCCGCTTCAGTCTCGTCACCGGTACCCAGTGCCCGCGTCACCACATGCCGCCGCGGATGGACGGTGGCCTGCTCCGCGGTAATCTCCCCGGCGTCCACAAGCTCCTGGACCTCCGAGTGGTCCACGCTGATCTGTTCGAACCTGCCCTGGCTCAGGCGGTAGGTCCGGGAGTCCCCGATGTTCATGACCAGCCAGTAGGGCATTTCCATCTGCTCCACAATGACTGCACCGGCCAGGGTGGTGCCGGCCCGGGCACCGGTGGCCTCGCGGATGGAGCTGTCCGCCCGGACCAGGTACTCGTGAAGGACGGCAGCCGTGATGCTGCGCTCGCCCGTGGCGAGCTGGGGAATCGCCGCCAGGGCACGGACACACATTCCGCTGGCTATCTCGCCGGCTTCGTGGCCGCCCATCCCGTCCGCCACGGCGAACACCGGGTCCGAGGCGATGTAGGAATCCTCGTTCAGCTCGCGGCGGAGTCCCCGGTCCGTCCCGTAACCGACGCTCAGGCTTGGACCTGCCCCCGGTTCGACGCTGGAGGGAACGCTTGCGGGTTGTTGGTTCATGCCTGTCCTAGGTAAAAAGTGCGGTCTCCAAAGTGGACACTGGATCCCGGGGTAACAAATGCGGGGACTCCCGGCTGGAGGGCCGTGCGGTGGCCGTCGGGGGTGGTCACGGCGCTGCCGTTGGTCGAATTCCGGTCCGTCACCCAGATACCGGCTCCGTCCGTCAGAAGATGAAGGTGGGTCTTGGAAATGGAGCGGCCAGGGTCGTCGACGGCGAGCAGCTGGGCCTGCTGTTCGCCCGCCATGCCCACGGGGTTCCGGCCGACCAGCACGCTGCGGTCCAGCTGGAAGTCGCGGCCGTCGTCCAGCCGGATTCGAAGGACTGCGACGGGCGCAGGGCCGGCCGTTCCCGGGCGGACCTGGGTGCGGTCAACGTCCTCGTCCGAATGGTGGTGCCGGGCCCGCGGTTCCGGAACGTGGATTCCAGGGACCTGCTGCGGGGCCGGGGTCGGCGGGGACTGGAACTGCGGGACATGGGCCTGCCGTGCCTGGGGAGTTCCTGCAGGGCTGGACACCGGCACGTGCTGAACAGGGGTGTGGGCCGGCTGGGCACCAATCACCTTCGGCACGTTGGCACCGGCCACCGGCGATAACACCTGCTGCACGGGCGGCAGATCCATGGGCGCGAAGCTGTAGGGTCCCTGGATTCCGCCGGTGGTGATTGGATTCCGCCCGGCCTTGACGTCAAATGCCAGCGTCTTGGCTGCGGCATCGTGCCAGCCACGCAGTTTGCCGTTTTTGTCCCAGGTGTTGGAGACCACCACCAGCACGGCCCAGACCCCGCCTGCCAGCACCAGCGGAGCGAGGATCAGCAGGGCTGCCCCGAACCATGTGAAGACCACCACGAGGACCGCGACGAGCAGCGCCAGGAGGATGCCTGCACCCGTAATCAAGCCACGCAGGAAAACGGCACCGGCACCGGGGGCGTAGCCGTCATTGTCGGCGCTGCGGATCCCCATGAGCAGGTTCCCGGGGGTTTTGCCCGTCCGGGCTTCCATGCCCATCACAGCCACCAGGTAGACAAGGGTGAGTCCCAGGCCAATGCTGCCGAACAGCACCAGGGACGCTGTGTCGTAGATGATGAACCCGCCGCTTCGGGTGCGCGTTATCCCGGCGAAGCCAAGGGCAAACGTCACCACCAGCACTGCCAGGGGCGGCAGCCAGTCGATGACGGCAGCGCCAAGCCGCTTGCCCGCCGTCGCCGGAACAAGCTCAAGATTCACTGCCATTCCCGTTCCTCCCCCTGGACCGGATCCCACCTGCACGATGGACCCGCCGGCGCTCCCCTGGCCCGTGCCCGCATTCACGATACCCACAGCCTGATGCACCCGGGGCCTTTCCACTACCGGGATAGTACCGGGAATCCCGGACGGGCGCGCGGCGGGAGGCACTGCTTGCGGGTCCGGCACCGGCTCAGCCCTGCCGAGGCTGCGCGCTGCCCGGTTGGGCAGCGGTGCGCCGCAGGCAGTACAAAAAGCGGCTCCGGCGCGGACGAGTTGCCGGCAGTGCGGGCAGCGCATGCTGTCGTGTGTCACTGGGTCCTGCGTCCTCGCATCGGGGCTTCCGGCGGCGGAGCTTCCGGCGGCGGAGCTTCCGGTGACCCGGATGGCGGAGCGGTAGTGCCCGGAGCCGGCACTTCGCCTGTAGCACTGCCGAAAGGACGACGGCGGCCAGTTCCCGTAAGCAACGGCCGAACCGGCAGTGCCAGCCTGGTCACGCGGAGGTTAAGAACATACCGGGCGTCGGCGAGCAGTGAGCGGGGAGAGAACCTCGCTTGCTGCCGGCGCCAAAACCCCACGGTGGAGGTCATTTCTTTCAGCGAGCCGTCAACAATGGTCCAGTATTCGCGGACCTCGTCCTCGCTGGGCTGGCCGGCGCCAAAGATCGATGCATCGGCGCGCCGCGCGAGCAGGGTGGTGGTACCGCCACTGGACGGGAATGCCTCGGCGAGCACGGCGGCGCTTTCGCGGCGCGTTGAACGGGTATCGACGGCGGCTCCCATGTCGGTGGCAAGGCTCACCACCTCATTCCAGCCTCCGCCAACCCGCTGCGCGGGGTCGCCGTCCCTGAAACGGGCTTTCCGTCGTCGTGATTTCATCAGGGCAATCAGCAACAACGGCAGGGCGAGGATCGACAGCGGGATCAGGGCAATGCCCAGCACGCCCAGCAGGGCGCCCCAAAACAGCCAGGGGTTGTTCTTTTTCTGGTCCGCGTCCAGGGCATCGGGTGAGGAGTCCGGCGGCAGGTCAGCAGGTTCCTGCGGAGGTGGCGGCGGCTGCAGGACCTGGGGCTTGGGCTTGGACTTGTTCTCCGGGTCCGGCGGAATGGGGACGTTGTCCTTGGGCGGAGTGGGGTCGAAGCTGACCCAGCCCACGCGCTCAAACGCAACCTCTACCCAGGCGTGCACGTTCTTGCCGGTGATCTTGACCTCGCCCGCCCCGTTTTCGGGGCTGGTGGGATCAGGATAGAAGCCCATCACCACGCGGGACGGAATGCCCAGGTGGCGCAGCATCAGGGACATCGCCACGGCGTACTGTTCATCGTCGCCGAGCATCTGCTTTGCCGTCAGGAGGTTCCTGATCCGGGCCGAACCGTGGCCGGAGACGCTGGGCAGCTGGCCTTCACTGACCAGTCCGTTGCTGAAGGCGCCCGTCTTCTGGAAGTGGGCTTCGATCTGGCGGACGCGGTCAATGGCGGTGGGGGCATCTGCTGACAGGTCGTTGGCCTGCGATCCCACCACGGGCGGAACCTCGACGGCTTCCGGAAGGGACACCGGCGCGAAGTCGTACTGCGTCAGCTGCCCGTGTTCGAGCTTGACCGGATCGGACACCTGGACGCTGTACGAATCGCCCCGGGACAAGCCGTTGGTGGTGACGGCAGTATCGGTGCCGGAATTGAAGTAGAGGCCCTGGGCCGCCGCCGAACCGCCCCGGTCAAAACTGAGGCCGGTGGTCTTCCGGCCGCCGGGAACGAAGAAGCCCTGGTAGTCCTCGATGGTGATGCCGATGGAGTACTCGTTGGTGGGAACCCCAGCGGAGGTGTCAGCGAGGGTGCTGATGGACTGGGTATCCCCCACCTTGCTGAAGTTGCCGGAGCCGTTGGGGTCCATGGTGTAGTTGGTGCCGTTGAAGGCGTCCAAGGCCCCCAGCCTTACCCGGGCGTCGCGCGGAAGCCCCTTGACCACAAACAGGGTGTCATCCTTCTTGTCTTTGACGAACGTTCGGAAACTTGCGAGGGGGGTGATGTAGTCCTTGGGATCGAACGGCGGGACCACAACGTTCCGGAGGACCTTCCGCTCCGCCCCGGCCGTCACCAGCGGAGCGGACAGCGCGGTGACGGCCACGCTGACGGCGATGACGCCGGCTGCCATACCCAGCCTGCGGATTTTGGCCCGCCGGAGCGTGGCGGAATCCGCCTGGGGGTTGTTGACCGCGACTTTCCCGGACGTGTTTCTCCGCAGGGCATCCCGGCGGAACGTTGCCCAGGCGATGCCGAGGACGGTCAGGCCGATGCCGCGTTCAAGGGTGAGGAAGGCTGCGTTCGTGCTGAAGGCAATACCCGTCACGAAGAGGACCAGTACCGGGAGCAGCGGGAGGTAGGGGCTCCTGGCCCGCCAGGTCAGGACGGCTGCCACGAGCCCCGTGACCAGGGAACCCAGGAACGGGACAATGAGGACACCACCCGCTGTTCCCACCGGGACGCCCACAGTCAGCATGTCCTTCCAGGCGAACACGATGCCCAAAAGAAGGGTCCGGAGCGAGTCCAGGGTGGGGACAAAGCCGGCGGTGGCCGAGTCGGGCACCGCCAGCAACGTCCCGAAGACGAGGTAGGCGCCGAGGGCAAGGGCGGTGGTGATGAGCAGGCCAAGGCGCAAATGCGCGTTGAGGACGCCGATGGCCAGGCCCAGGATGATGCCGCCGAATCCCGACAGGAGGTAGTAAGGATCGCCGCCGAAGCTGAGTCCGAACCCGAGCAGGCCCAGCCCCAGGAGGGCGGTCAGGGCGCCGGCGTCGAGCAGGAAATGCCAGAGTGGCTGGCCGTCCGCAAAAGCTGATTCCGGCGCGTTGCGCGATGGCTGCCGCGCGGATGGGGTGCGTGGGCGCAGGCCTGGTGCCGAGGTCATGCTGCCGCCTTCCGCAGGACGATGCCGAGATCGTCGAGGTCACCAAGCGTGAGCACTGTCAGGTCGGCGATATTGGCCCTGCTGGCTGCCGCGCCCGCCTCGACGCGGACGGCGAGGCTGCGGACCCCGGGCGGCACGGAAGCAGCGGCGGACCGGAGCTGGGTGGCGGTGACGTTGCTGCCGACAACAAAGAAGACCACGGAGGCGTTTGGAACGGTGTCGGCCAGCGTCCTGGCGAGGTCGACGGCGGTGCGGCGCATGGGTGCTCCGACGATCCTGGTCATGTCATCGAGCATGGTCCGGCCGGTTTCGCAGTGCAGCGGGCCTTTCTGGGTGAGGACGTCCAGCTCGCGCTGCTCGCGGATTGCCTGGCGTCCAATGGAGGCGGCGGCGGAGATGGCCATCTCGAACTCCGCCTCCGACGCGTATTCGTCAGTGTTGATGGACAGCGAGACGGCAAGGTGCGCGCGGCGGGTCTCTTCGAACTGGCGGACCATCAGCTTGTTGGTCCGTGCGGTTGTTTTCCAGTGGATGTGCCTCCTGTCATCGCCCGGGACATAGTCCCGCAGCGCGTGGAAGGACACATCGGCGCTGGAGAGTTCGGTGGTGGGCATGCCTTCCAGGTCCCGGATGAAACCGGCGGCGGAGCCGGCGAGGGCCACGGTGCGGGGGTGGACAAAGAGGTCTTCCGGTTCGGTCCACAGGACCTGCCGGCGCAGGAGGTGCAGCGGGTCCGCCCGCACCGAGCGCACGGGCCCGACGACGATCACGGCGCGGCGTGCGGTGGGAATGGTAAAGAGGTCCTCGTGGACGTGCTGCGGCTTCATGCGGGGCAGGTGGAAGACGGCCGTGACGCCGCCCACCGGCAGCTCCACCGCCGCGGGCAGCAGCGGGCGGTTGGAGGTGTTGGTAACGGCGATGCTGCCCACGGCGCTGTCGCCCACGGCAACGCGGGTCCGGGCGAGGTCCAGGACCACGCCGTAGGTGGACCGGCCGAGGATGAATCCTACAGCGATGACGAACATCACAAAGGCAGCAACCGCTGCTGCTTTTGCTTCCTGCCACCCGTAGGCCTGCCCGGCTGTCCAGAACAGGACGGCGGCGGCTAGGACTGACCAGCCCAGAACACTGACCACCGAAAGTACAGGCCAGGCGTACGTCAGCCAGACCGCGCGGACAGCACGCCAGGCCGGTGCCACGGCGAGTCCTGCAGTTGTGCTGGCCTCGCCCCAGACGGACGAGGGGTGCAGCGCGGTGGGGTGGCCGTTCCTGGGGAAGGGGTGCTTGAGACGCTCCGTGATCCGGGTCAACGGGGTGCCGCTGGACATATGTGTGCCTTCGTTGTTGCGCTGGGTTCGGTTGTGCCGGGTTGGGGGTGCGGCGTCAGGCGTTGGTTCGCTGCTGCGGAGCAGCGACGTCCGCCAGGATGCGGGTCAGGACGGCCTCTGCAGTGGCTCCGGAGAACTCGGCTTCGGGATCCATCACAAAGCGGTGGGTCCACACCACCGGAGCAAGTTCCTTGACGTCGTCGGGAAGGACGAAGTTGCGTCCCTGGGCTGCTGCCCACACCTTTGCGGCCCGGACCATGGCCAGCGCGCCCCGCACCGAGACTCCGAGCCGGGTTTCCGGCGCGCTGCGGGTCTCTTCGCAGAGCCGGGAGATGTACTCAAGGACCGCGGTGTCCACGTGCGCCGTTGCGGCCAGGTCCGCCATGTCCGCGATTGCCTGCGTGGTGATGACGGCCGAAAGCTCCTTGGACCGGTCCTTCAGGTTGGATCCGCCCAGGAGGCGGACGGTGGAGGCGTGGTCCGGGTAGCCGATGGAGGTCTTGATCAGGAAGCGGTCCAGCTGCGCTTCCGGCAAACGGTAGGTGCCTGCCTGTTCGATGGGGTTCTGCGTAGCCATCACCATAAACGGGCGGCCGGCGGAGTAGGTGACGCCGTCAACGGTGACCCGGGATTCCTCCATGACCTCCAACAGTGCCGACTGGGTTTTAGGCGAAGCGCGGTTGATTTCGTCGGCCAGGACTATGTTGTTGAAGATCGGGCCCTTGTGGAACTCGAACTTCTGCGTCTTCTGGTCATAGATGGTCACGCCGGTGACGTCCGAGGGCAGCAGGTCCGGGGTGAACTGGATGCGGTTGTTGGAGCCCTGCACCGTGGCGGCCAGGGCCCGGGCCAGGGAGGTCTTGCCGGTGCCAGGGGCGTCTTCGAACAGGACGTGCCCCTCGGCAAGCATGGCGGTGAAGGTCAGCCGGATGACGTGTTCCTTGCCCAGCACGGCCTGGCTGACGTTGGCAACAAGCTTCTCGAAGGTGCCTGCAAACCATTCGGCCTGCTCGGTGGTCATGGTCATGGAGTAAGTCCTTTTCAGTCTGGTGGTGCTCGAAGTGGATCGGTATGCCTAGCGTTGCGGCATGCCCGCGGGCGGACCCTGGCCGTCCCGGTTGGTGGTGTCGTGCCGGACATAGTTACCGGCGGCAGGGCCGGTGGTCAGGTGGTACCAGATGCCCGAGGGGTTCTCGGACGTCTTGTACCAGACCACATAGAAGTCCGATTGCGATGGCGTGTTCTCCGGCAGCCACTTGCCGCCGCCGACGCAGGACGACGGGTTTCCCGCCCGGAAGCTGTCGACGCCATAACCCGGCTCGGTGCAGCTGCGAACCGGTGTGGCGGTGATGGTCCAGGATGTGGGGACCGGGGGCGGTGGTTCTGCCCCGCTGCGGGAGGTATCGCTGCCAATGCGACCGGCCTGGCCGCCGCTGATGGCGCGAACCTCAAGCTTGTGGGTTTCGCTGTAGCCCACGCTCTTGGAGAAGGAACGCTGCTGGGTGTCCTGCCACGGTCCGTTGTCCAGGCTGTACTGGTAACCCGTTACGGCGCGGCCGTTACCGTCCGGCTGGTTCCAGGTCCAGGAGACCGTTTTGTCTCCAACGCCGCTGCTGTTGCTGCCGGTGACATTCGGAGCGAAGGCGAGGCCATATGGATTGACGGAGTTGGACGGAGCGCTTGCGTCACCGGCAGCAGAACTGCGGGAAGATACTGCCCAGACCACAACTCCGGTATTCGTCCCATTCTGGGCAGGCACGACTCCTCCACCCGCAGCGATGGTGCCGCTTCCACCCCCTGAGGTCAGGCTGTATCGGTAGGTGACTTCCCCGGCCGTGGAGCCGTTTCGCTGCGCATCCGTTAGGACGGGGAAGCGCACATCGATCTTGCCGCCGTTGCCGTTAGTCTCCACGAGTGACGCCGTGGGAGCGGCCACGGTTCCCGGCTTGCCTACGGCCCGGATGGCCGCCGACTGCGCACTGGTTCCGCTGTTTCCGGCCTTGTTGGTGGCGGACACCGTGAAGGTGTAGTTGGCCTCCGAGTTGTCCACCGTTACGTTCTGCGAGGTACCGGTGACCTGCTGGCTGGACACCACCGCGCCGCCGCGGAGGGTGGTGAGGGTGTAAGCCGAGACGGCGTCGCCATTGTTGTTTGGCGCCGTCCAGGTGACCTTCAGCTGGCTTTGCGCACCAAGGGATCCTGCCTGGGAAGCCGTGGGGGCCGCAGGCGTTGCCGGCACGCCGGCCGGCACTTCGGCAGCCGAGTACGGGCTCCACTCGGACGGCTCCTTGGCATCGTTGCGCGCCAAAACCCGGACTTTGTAGGAGACGCCGTTCTGCAGGCCCTTCCAGACGTAGCTGACAGCAGTCAGGTTCTGGATCTGGGCGTTCTGGCCGCCCGGCGGCGGAGAGATCTCCAGGTCGTAGGACTTGACCGGTGATCCCTTGCTGGCCGGCGCGGTCCAGTTGATGGACAGTTCCTTGTCGCCGAACTTCAGCGACGGCGCCAGGGGGGTATCCGGCTTCACGTCCGGACGCACCTCTGCTGAGGCGGGTGAACGGTCGGATTCACCGAACTCATTGGTGGCCGTCACCTGGAAGTGGTACTTGGTGTTGTTCACCAGGCCGTTGAGGGTGCAGGTGTTGGCCGGGCAGTCCTGCTGGAACCCGCCCTCGCCGTACACCGTGTACTTGGTGATGGGCGAACCCCGGTCCGCCGGCGCGGACCAGGCCAGCAATGCCGTCTGGTCCCCCACGCTCTGCGCCTGGGGGGTGGCGGGGGCCTGCGGCTTGTCCTTGACGGTGAGCCGGACGCGGGCGGTGGCCTGCCGTGTCGGGTCCTCCGTTTTGTCGGACACCGTGTAGGACACCACCATCGTTCCGGTGAAACCGGGTGCAGGGGTTACCGTCACGGAATCACCGTTCACCTCAACGTTGCCGCTGCCCGTTTCGGCGCCGGCCGCGATGATCTTCAGCGCGGTGTCCGGGAACGGGTTTGCGTCATTGGCCAGGACGTTCACTGTCACGGGCTTGCCGGCGGCAGCATTGGGTTCCAGGTCGTCGTTGGCCACCGGCTTGGGCCGGTTGGATGCGGTCACCGCCAACTGGTAGGTCGCGGTGGCTTCGAGGCCGCGCGGGTCCCTGGCCTTGACCTGGACGGCAGCGGCCGTTCCGGTGCCGCTGGAATCGGCAGCCGAAACCTTAAGGGTTTTGCCGTCGACGCTGGCGTTGAATCCGGCGGGTGAACCGCCCACCAGTTCGTACTTCATCTTCTCGACGTCGTCGCGGTCCGGGTCCGAAGTCAGCTTGCCCAGGTCCGTGCTTGCGGAGTCGCCCTTGGGGACGTCCACGCTTGCGCCCAGCAGCTCCGGCGGGTTGTTCTTGTTGGGATCGGGCAGCACCTTGGTGCGGATGCTGAGCGTGGACTTCAGCCCGGCCGGATCATCGGGGCCGGTGCCGTCCGTCACCTCAAAGGTGAGTGAACCCGGGCCCACATAGTCCGTGCCGGCCGTGTACTTCAGGCCCGTGCCGTCACCGGTCACCGGGTCCCCGCCGTCGGCACCGATGAGTTTGATGCGGTCAGCCTGGGTCAGGCGCGGGGAACGGCCCTCCCGGACCTTGACCCATTCGTCGAGGTCAACGTCCATGGACTGGCCGGCGACAACCTCGATGACCTCGTCCTTGGCCAGGGTGGGAAGCTGCTGGCCGAGGCCCGGCACCCAGATGACCGCCGTCGACTGCTGGCCGTCCACGTCCTCCACGGTGTACGGAATGAGCTGTGGCTGCTCGGTGAGGTCCACGATCATGGTGCCTTCGGCGCCGGGCCGGGCAGTGGTGGCCTCGGTGCTGATCTTGAGGTTCTCGCCCACGCCGTCGGGGTCCTCGTCGTTTTTCAGGACGGGGACGTCGACGGCGGTCTTGCCCATGGTCTGGGCGGACGTCACCCTGTCGTCCCGGGCGATGGGGGCCTTGAGGGGCACGTCGTTGTCCACCACAACACGGATGGTGGCCTGCGCTGACGAATCCCTGTCATCGGCGATGGTGTAGCGCACATTGACTGTTCCGGCTTCACCCGGCGCCAGCAGGATGATCCGGCCGCTCGTCCTGCTGACGGTTGCCTGGAGGGCAGGATCAGCTTCGATGCCGTCCGTGAGGATGCGGATCAGGTCTCCGTCGGGATCGGTGTCGTTCCCGGTGGCGTCGACGGCGATCTGGCGCCCGGGGCGTACCCGAACTTCGTCGTCCACTGGCGTTGGTTTCTGGTTGATCTCGCCGCGGGGCGCGATGCCGACTGTGACTGTTCCGGTATTGACCGCCCCTTGCCGGTCCACCACTTTGTACCGGAACGTGTCCGTGCCGGCACCGTCACCGGCAGCGGTGAAGTCGATGAAGTTGCTGCCGACGGTCGCCGTACCCGTGGCCGGAGTGCTGTCGATCCCGGTCAGCTGCACCGAGTCGCCGTCGGGGTCAATACCGTCCAGCGGGACGGGAATCCGGACAGTGCCGGCGGCCACCACACGGGCAGTGAGGTTGCGCGGTTGCGGGCGCGAGTTCTCGGCGCCTTCCAGCGGCAGGATATGGATGGTCACCGCCGCGGCGCTCTTCTGGCCCTGCGGGTCCACGGCGTTGTAGATGGCACGGACTGTCTTGGGCTGGCTGCCGGCGATGAACCGAAGGGTGTTCTCCGAGACGAAGCTCTTCCCGTCCAAAGGATCCACGCCCTGCGGCAAGACCGGATCGACCGTGAGTTCCTGGCCCTGCGGGTGGGTGTCGTTGTCCAGCACCGGAATGGTGACGACGTCGTTGACGCGGACGTTCACCTCGTCCGGTTTCGGCTGGGGTGCTTCCACCACGGCGGGCGCCGGGACCGGCACCACGGAGACGCTGCCGGTGGCCGACTTTTTTCCGTTGGACATCGTGTATTCGAAGAGAATCGGGTCCTTGGTTCCCAGGATGTCGGTGATGCGCAGGACGCTGTGGTTGATCACGCTGACGGACGCCGTAGAATTTTCCGGCAGCTTCACGGATTGCAGGACGAGTACACCGCCGGAAGGATCGGAGTCGTTGGCCAGCGGATCCAACAGCACGCTGCCGCCCGTGGGCATCAGCGCGACGTCGTGGACGGCAACCGGGTTGCCGGTATCGTCGCCGGATTCCACGTCGACGCGGATGAGGCCCTGGCTGCTTTGCGGACCGTTGCTGGCGATGTACGTCAGGTAGACGGGGCCGGGGGTGGTGCTGCGGAACGTAAAGGTGCCGCCGTCGGTCACAGGGCCCAGTTCGGCGGGGCCGTTGGCTTCCACCTGGGCCAGTCGGAGGGCACCTCCGTTGGGGTCCACGTCGTTTTTCAACGGCGCGATGACCAGGTCTTGGCCCACCACGGCGGTGACGTGGTCGGCGTTGACGACCGGTGCCAGGGCACCGGGCGGCTGGACGTTGACCACGACTTTTCCGGTGACGGTGGCGCGGCCGTCCCAGATGGTAACTTCCACGTTCTTTTTGCCGGCCGTTGCCCCGGAGTCCTGGAAGGTCAGCAGGCCGTCGCGGCGGACCTTCACCTGGTCCTGGTCGTTGTCAGCCTTGGCGTCGAGGAGGACCAGGTCATCGCCGTCGGGGTCGATCCAGTCCGTGAGGATGTTCTGGCTGACGGTCTTGCCCTGCTCCGCCAGCATGGTGGTGTTGTCGCCGCGCTTGAACTGCGGGGGCTTGTTCTCCTCCGGAGCCACCACGCTGAGGGTCACCTGGCCGGCGGCGGAGAGGCCGCGGCCGTCCGAGGCGTTGTAGCTGAACGTCTCGGTTCCCGGTTTGGCGTCGGCCGGGACGGAGATTTGGAAGGCGGTGCCGCCGTAGATGTTTTCCAGCGTTCCGGTTTGGGGACCGGTATCCGCCATGGCTGCGGTGAGGACGTCGCCGTCGGGGTCGGAATCGTTGTCCAGGACACTGAGGATGGTGGTTCGTCCGGGTCGCACGCCGACGGCGTCGGGCTTGGTTTCCGGCGGACGGTTGGGTTTGGTGCGGTCCGGCAGGACGTTGATGGTGTTGTTGTCCGCCGACTCCTGGTCCTGCTCGTCGGATTCGTTCTTCGGCGGGACGACGTCGTCCCAGTTGTTCACCAGCTGCATGTTCTGGTTGACCAGCCACACATTGCCCGAGTTCACATCGTTCAGGACCACCAGGTCCCGGTTCACCCGGAAAACATACGACGGCGAAGCACTCGCCCTGGGCACGTCCACGTTCTTGTCATCAGCGTCGTTCGTGCAGTCCCGGACGTACTTGTTGGCACCGGACCAGGCCGCGTGGACACACCCGCCCAACTGGACGGGCGCGGCCGGGACGCCTTCACCGTCGAACGCCACCGTTTTTGCCGTGCCGCCGTCGAGGGGCTGCTTCAGCAAAGCCTTCTGCGTGGAGATCGCTACAAAATCACTGGCCGGACCGCCCTGTTGCAGCTTTGCCTCGCGGGCGTTGTCCAGCTGCAGCCGCTTGCCACCCGGCAGCAACAACTTCCCCGCCGCCGCGTCAAGGACAACCGGCTTGTCCCCCACCACGGCCAGCTGCAGGTCACCCGCACCCTTCAACTCGCCCCAGGTTTCAGAATCCGACGACGTGACTTCGCCATTGGCGTCAACACCCGTTACCGTCACCACCCCTGACTTCGGATCCGCCGAGTAGATCCGGTCATCCTCCCCCACTGCCGAAACAATGCCCTCGGAGCCCACCAGCACCGGCTCGGTGGCCTCCTCATCAAACCCGTTGACCGTGGACGGCGACACGGCCCACACCTTGCCCGATGCCGGATCCGTCACCGAGATCACCTCGGAGCCGAAACTCACGTCAGCCTCACCAGGGAGCTGCTTGTCCCCGCCCAAGCGCATATTCGCCGGCGACACCTGGTTAAGGGTCGAACCGGCCTCGTCATCTACAAACACGTCCCCGGCATCCTGGAGGATGTCGAAGGTGGTGGACGCCGGTGTCACCGCACCATCGAGGACCCGGGACGGGTAATTCAACCGTCCCACCGCATTCTTCGACTTCGACACCACCCACACGCCGCCGTCGTTCAACTCCACCTCGGTGGTTTTGAATCCGGGATACAACACAGCACCAGTGACCACAACAGCCACGGCAGCGCCGAACGCCGTTCCGTTGACAAACTTCTTGTGGCGCCTTTTCAGCCCAAGCTTCCCCAGCAGTGTTGTCACAGCGTTGATTCCCCTGAAGTTGCGCTGCGCGCGGCAGCTGCTGCCCGGGATGTACTCCCGTGCATTGACTAAAGCGTTGCCCCCTGGGGAGCAAAATGAGACCTAACATCGGGCGTCCAGGGGAGCACCCAAAAGGAGTACGGCAGAGCCGTGCGTCCGGAGGCAAGCTTACCCAGTGTCGTTTTCCGGCCGCGATGGGGAGCGCTCCCCACGGCCGCCGGCACCAGCAACGGCACCGACTATACAGCGATAAACCAGCAAATGGATAAACTCTCCGCGGCCAATTTTCCCTTCGGAACCAGGCCTGCTAGTCCAGGACCAACCCTTTGCCAAGCCCGCGGGTGAGGCGCACCGGGCGGATCTCGCCGAAACCACGGACGTTCTCGGGCGGCTGCGGCACCATCACAAACCGTTCATCGTGCTCCAGGGCCGAGGCAGTCATGGAATCCACGAGCACCGTCCCTGGGTCCGCCAGCGTGGTCAGTCGAGCCGCAAGGTTCACGGTGGGGCCGTAGATATCGCCGAGCCGGGACAGGATCCTGCCCCAGACCATCGCCACCCGGGCTTCCGGCAAAATCTCGTCCTCGGTAAAGGCTTGGGCGAGTGCCAAGGAGATTTCGGCGCCGGCCGCGGGCGTTTCCGCGATGTAGAGGACTTCATCGCCCACGGTCTTGACCAGGCGGCCACCGCCAACAGAGATGATTTCTGCGCACTTGTTTTCAAACCGCTGGACCAGCCGGGCCAGGGTCTTTTCGTTCATCCGGCGCGACAGGCTGGTGTAGGAAACCAGGTCCGCGAAGCCGACGGCACGTGCCAGGGGCAACGGGGCGTCGTCCTCGTCGCCTTCGCGGCCTTCTTCACTGGCCTGCAGGCCGGCTTCGGCGCGGACGGCGAGCCGCTGGACACCGGCGTTGAGCTGGCGGCGCCACGAGTAGACCAGCATTTCCTCCAGCGCATCCACCAGCGCCGGAAGCTCATTCACCAGGCGCTTGCGGGCAACGGCATCCGTGACGCCCTGTTCGTGCACCATGTCTTCCACCAGGGCCTCGATCTGCCAGACCACCATGCGGTCCGTCATTTGCCCGATGGAGCGGGTGACGGAGATGGCGGCTTCCTCCGTCAGCTTTCCCGAACGGACCAGGTCCACCACGTTGGAAAGTGCTGCCTGGTCCCGCTCCGTGAAGGCAACATCCTCGTCGCCGAAGTTGGGAAACCCCAGGGCACGCCAAAGTTTGCGCGCCGACAGCAGCGACAGCCCCGCACCGGCGGCGACTTCACGACGGCGGAGCTTGCGTTCCCCGCCCAGCAGGCGGGCTTCCAGGGCCTTCATGGCCAGCCTTTCGGCAGACATAGTGCCGGTGGCCGGGTGGGCGTCAGCGGCAGGAGTGGGCGCGATGGATTCGACGCGTTCCTGCTGGTGCTCATCGTTCATCTGGTCCACCTTCTCTCATTTCCCACGGCAAAGCCCCGGAGGGGTAATCCGTTGTTCCGCCCGGCTGGGCATCGTCCTCGTCCGGCAGGTCCTCGATGGCATCGAGGATGAAGTCCCGGAACCTGGCCACTTCCGGCACATCCTGGTAAGTGACTACTCCCTGGTGTCCGATTTCCAAGGATATATTCCCCGAACGGAAGAGGCGCTGCAGGACCGACTCATGGACAGTCAGGTTTCGGACCGACGCCAGGTTCACCTGCTGGTCCTGCCGCTTCCACATACCGGACCTCGCCACCATCCTCCTGCTGGTCAGCGTATAGCGGGTCCCGTGCCACCGCAGGAGCCGGGGCAGGCAGAAACCCAGCCACACCGAAGCAGCCGCGAGGATGCAGCCTGCCACCAGCCAAGGTGTCCAACGGCCGGAAAGAACGGGAACTGCCCGCCCGGCTTCGCCGCGGATCACCCAGGCCGAAAAATAGGCCGCAATTGCCGGCGAGAGGATAAAGGCAGCCGCGGCACCTGCGAGTTTCCTCGGCTGCGGCCGGGTGGTGACAATCACTTGTTCGCCCGGGACAAGGCTTTTACGCATAACCGCCTTGGCCGGAGGCGTCCGGGGAGGTCCACGGCCGCAGGTGCACCACATCCCCGGCGGTGACCACGTGCTCGTGGGCGTCGCGGTCCACCACCAGCAGCGACCCATAGTCGTCGAGCCGGGACGCATGGCCGACGATTTCGTGGTCCCCCGGAAGCTGGGCGCGCACCTGCTTGCCCAGGGTGACCATGGCCGCCTCAACCCGCTTGTGCAGTGAGGTGCCGCCTGCCATCCCTGCCGCCGGGTCGCCGTCGGCATTGCAGAAGCTGCGGTACAGGACAGCGAACTTCGAAAGGTAGCTTTTCAGGAGCAAGGTCCGGTCCACCGTGCTGGCGTCCTCCAGCATCACGGAGGTGGCGGTGGGGACAGGAAGGTCCGCTGCACCGAGGGTGACGTTCAGGCCGGTTCCCAGGATGACGGGCGGCACGGAACCGTCCACCATGGGACCAAGTTGCGCCAGGATGCCCGCGATCTTCCTGCCCCGCACCAGCACATCGTTGGGCCACTTCAGTTCGGCGGGGAGACCGGCCGTTTCCAGGAGGGTTTCGCGCAGGGCCAGGGCGGCAACCAGCGACAACCAGGAATAGGTCTGCGTGGGCAGCGGCCGCCCCTCTGCGTTGGCGGGTCGCAGGACAACGGAAACGGAAATGGAGCTCAGCGGCGGCGCTTCCCAGTGCCGGTCAAGCCGGCCGCGCGCTGCCGTCTGATACTCGGCAGTGAGCACGGATAAGTCGGGCCAGGCAGCAGGCTCGACGGTAACGGACCGAAGGAGGTCAGCGTTGGTGGACCCGGTGGAGTCCACTACCTCCAGCCGGGGGATGCCGGTGGCGGACAGGAAGTCCTGATCCGCCAGGTCCCTCCGGTTCAGGGGCGTACCGGGGGTCTGTGCGTCATCCATAGCTAAATCCTACCGAGCCAAATCCTCCCGATACGCGTAGTGCTGCCGGCTACAGGAAGATGTCCGGAACCAGCCGGTCCTCCGGTACCCCCAGGCTGTAGGGGCGGAAGTCCTTCACGCCGGCTGCGGCAAGCACCTCTTCATCGGTGTAGAAGTTGCCGCTGGCGGCACCGCCGGCGCGAAGATTGGCGCCGGTCAATACGGCGTGGGCGGCATCAGCCATGATCTGCGGGCCGCGGGCGGCCTGGACCATGTGGTCGCCGCGCGGCATGTTGCGGATGGCTGCTGTGTCGATCAGGGTGCACGGCCACAGTGAGTTGACGCTGATACCGTCGCCCTTCAGCTCCTCCGCCAGCCCCAGGGTGGTCATGCTCATCCCGTACTTCGCCATGGTGTAGGCCAGGTGCTTTCCGGCCCACTGCGGATCAAGGTTCAGCGGGGGTGAAAGCGTGAGGATGTGACCGCCGGCGGAGGCACGCAGTGCAGGCAATGCCAGCTTGGACAGCAGGAACGTCCCTCGGACATTAATGTCCTGCATTAGGTCGTACTTTTTCATGTCCACGGCATCAGTGCCGGACAGATCAATGGCAGAGGCGTTGTTCACAACGATGTCGATGCCCCCGAAGCGGTCCAAGGCCGCGGACACAGCCCCCGCCACGTCTTCGTCACGCCGGACGTCGCCAACCAGCGGAAGCGCCTGGCCGCCAGCCGCCTCCAACTGTTCGGCAGCCGTGTAGACGGTGCCGTCAAGTTTCGGATGCGGCTCCCCGGTCTTGGCCAGCAGCACAATGTTGGCGCCGTCCTGCGCCGCCCTGGCGGCGATGGCCAGCCCGATCCCGCGGCTTCCGCCGGAGATCAGGATGGTGCGGCCACGAAGGGTACCGATGGGCTGGTAGGGGCTTGCGCGCGATCCCGAAGCGTCGTTGCTCAAAGTCATAAAAACCACTGTAACCCAGTTATGTTACTGGCGAGTAACTTAACGCGGCGGGCGGCGGCACGGCAGAAAATTGTAGGTTTTCTACAGCGGCGGGCGTCAGAAGCGTCACTAGACTAGCCAGCAGGGTTCGTTTTTTGTGTGGATGCTACTTAACTCCCGCATCAGACCTGCCACGAAGGACAGCGCCACAGGACCAATCTGCTACAGAGCCGGAGATATTTTGATGAGCCACGATCTGACAACGACAGCGGGAAAGATCGCCGATTTCCGCGACCGCCAGGCCCGTGCCGAACAGCCCTCCGGCCCCGAAGCAATCGAAAAGCAGCACGCCCGCGGCAAGAACACCGCCCGGGAACGCATCGCCCTCCTGCTGGATGAAGACTCATTCGTGGAATTCGATGCCTTGGCAGTACACCGCTCCACCGCATTCGGCATGGAGAAGAAGAAGCCACTGGGCGACGGCCTGGTCTCCGGGTACGGCACCGTGGACGGGCGCCCCGTAGCTGTCTACAGCCAGGACTTCTCCGTTTACGGCGGCTCCCTCAGCCAAGTCAACGGCGAAAAGATCGTCAAGGTGCAGGAGTTCGCACTCCGCAACGGCTGCCCCGTGGTGGGCATCCTCGACGGTGGCGGAGCCCGCATCCAGGAGGGCGTGGCCTCGCTGGCCATGTTCGCCGATATCTTCCGCAACAACGTCCACGCCTCAGGGGTGGTGCCGCAGATCTCCCTGATCATGGGCCCCTCCGCCGGCGGTGCGGCCTACTCCCCCGCCCTCACCGACTACGTGGTGATGGTGGACAAAACCTCGCACATGTTCATTACCGGCCCGGACGTCATCAAGACCGTCACCGGCGAGGACGTGGATATGGAAACCCTGGGCGGAGCACGCCAGCACAACGCCACCACGGGCACCTCCACCTACCTTGCCTCCGACGAAGCAGATGCCATCGAATTCGTGCGTGAACTGCTGGACTTCCTGCCCTCCAACAACCTCTCCGAGGCACCCGTGCTGGAACACCAGCAGGAGCTGGAGGTCGACGACGACGACCTCGCCCTGGACACGCTGATCCCGGATTCGGCGAACCAGCCCTACGACATGCGCAGCGTTGTTGAGCAGATCGTGGACGACGCCCACTTCCTGGAGATGCAGGCCCTGTACGCGCCCAACGTGATGATCGGATACGGCCGGGTGGAGGGCCACACGGTGGGGATCGTGGCCAACCAGCCCCTGCAGTTCGCCGGCACTCTGGACATCGCCGCCTCCGAAAAGGCCGCCCGCTTTGTCCGGCACTGCGACGCGTTCAACATCCCCATCATCACCCTGGTGGACGTCCCCGGGTTCCTGCCCGGCAAGGACCAGGAATTCCAGGGCATCATCCGCCGCGGCGCCAAGCTCCTGTACGCCTACGCCGAGGCCACCGTGCCCAAGCTCACCGTGATCACCCGCAAGGCCTATGGCGGCGCATACATCGTGATGGGCTCCAAGAAGCTGGGCGCCGACTTGAACCTGGCGTGGCCCACCGCACAGATCGGCGTGATGGGCGCACAGGGAGCCGTTAACATCCTTTACCGCCGCGACCTCGCAGCCGTTGCCGAAGCCGGCGGAAACGTCGAAGCGCGGCGGGCTGAAGTGATCCGGCAGTACGAGGAAGAGCTCCTGAACCCGTACCAGGCAGCCGAACTGGGCTATGTGGACGCCGTCATCGCCCCCTCCGAAACCAGGACCCAGATCATCAAGGGGCTGCGTGCGCTCCGCGACAAACGCGCCAGCCTTCCCACCAAGAAGCATGGGAACATCCCGCTGTGATCCCCACCCGCCCCCTACCTTCGCACGGCCCCACCGGCTCCCAGCCTTCGCAAGCTCAAGCCGGGTCCCTCGCCGGCGTGGGCCCACAGCCAGGGAACCCTGCGGGCGTGGGCCCAGCCACCGAGCCTGCTGACGGAAGCAATACTCCCGCCGCGTCCCTGCTCTCTGTTGTCAAAGGCCAGCCGACGGCCGAGGAACTGGCGGCACTGACCGCCGTCGTCCTTTCCCTGGGAGGCGGGGAGCCCACACCCGCCGGCAGGCCGTCGGTGCGGCACTGGGTGCGCCGGCAGCAGCTGCGACTGGCCCCCACACCGGGGCCCGGGGCATGGAAGCGAAGCCGCGGCTGAAAGGCGTACCTTCCCACATTCGAAGCGTTAGTCTCGTGGTGTGACTACAGACACTGCTCCCGCCGCCCGCCAGAAAACCCGCATCGATGCCGTCGCGGACCAATACACGGACACGCTTATCAGGCTCAATCCGTCCTTCGCCACCACCCTCGGCGTGCCCGGACACGAGACCGAATACCAGGACTTCTCCCCCGCCGGCATCGCGGAGTTCGCGGAGGCCGCGCGGAAGGCCCTCACCGACCTAGAGGGACTCGAGCCCGAGGACGACGTCGACGCCGTCACCCTTGACGCCATGCAGGAGCGGCTGGGCCTGCAGCTGCTGATCCATGCCTCCGGCTGGGAGTACGCGGACCTGAACAACATCGCCTCCCCCGCCCAGGACATCCGCGCCATCTTCGATCTCATGCCCACGGAAACAGAGCAGGACTGGCGTCACATCGCCGGCCGCGCACTTAACGTCCCGGGGGCTATTGCAGGCTACATCGACTCCCTGCGGCAGGCGAGGGACGCCGGCCGGGTTTCGGCCGCGCGCCAGGTAAACATAGTCATTGAGCAGACCACAAAGTACGCCGCGGAGGACGGCTTCTTCGCGAAGCTCGCGGCCGGAGCATCCACCGCTGGCGGGCCGCTGCCCGCCGCCGTTCAGGAAGAGCTTGACGCCGGGGCTGCCGCCGCCCGGAGCGCCTACGCCGGACTGGCCGGATTCCTTCGTACCGAGCTGCTGCCCGCCGCACCCGAAAAGGACGCCGTGGGCCGGGCCCGGTATGCGCTGGCCTCGCGTTCCTTCCTTGGCGCGAGCGTGGACCTGGAGGAAACCTACGCCTGGGGCGTGGAGGAACTCGACCGCCTCATCGCCCAACAGGAACAGGTGGCACACACCATCAAAGCCGGCGCCACCATCGCCGAGGCCAAGGAGATCCTGAACAACGATCCCGCGCGCCAGCTGAAGGGTAAGGAGGCGCTGCGGGAGTGGATGCAGGAACTTTCCGACAAAGCCGTGGCGGAACTGGCCGGCGTCCACTTCGACATTCCCGATGCGATGAGGAAACTCGAGTGCCTCATCGCCCCCACCGATGAGGGCGGCATCTACTACACCGGCCCGTCCGACGACTTCAGCCGCCCCGGCCGCATGTGGTGGTCCGTCCCCGCCGGTGAGGACACCTTTACCACCTGGGCCGAGACCACCACCGTTTTCCATGAAGGCGTTCCCGGTCACCACCTCCAGGTGGCCACTGCCACCTACCGCCGCGAACTGCTGAACAAATGGCGCCGGAACGTCTGCTGGACTTCCGGCCATGGCGAGGGCTGGGCACTCTACGCCGAGAAGCTCATGCAGGAACTGGGCTACCTGGCCGATCCCGGTGACCACATGGGCATGCTGGACATGCAGCGGATGCGCGCCGCCCGCGTGGTGTTCGACATCGGCGTCCACCTCGAACTCGAAGTCCCCGAACGCTGGGGCTCCGGCACCTGGACTGCGGACAAGGGCTACGAATTCCTGAAACAGAACCTCCCCATCAGCGAAGGACAGCTCAACTTCGAGTTCACCCGTTACCTCGGCTGGCCAGGCCAGGCACCCTCCTACAAGGTAGGCCAGCGCCTCTGGGAACAGATCCGCGCAGAACTCGAAGCCCGTCCCGGCTTCGACCTGAAGGAGTTCCACACAAGGGCTTTGAACATCGGCTCTGTTGGACTCGATACCCTGAGGCGCGCGCTGCTCTCGTAGTCATGCCCGTGGCCCCAAGGGGCCCCTCCTCGGCGCGCTGCTCGTTCCTCGCTTTGACGCGCGCTGCCGGAGAGGCCCCTCGCTGCCACTTATCGTGCGAGATCTTAAGCACAGCATGACCGGGAATAAGTAACAAAGCAGGCTCAAACCCCTGCTATTTCGGGATTTTTTAACTTCAACCAGGACTTAGGCTGCGTAATATTTCTCAATGTTCGTTCGCCGTGATATTGCGCCGGGCCCTAACGTATTCGGGTGAGCACTCAAACCCGCCCCTCAGAATCCGCAGGAAAGACCGGCTTCCAGCTCCCCAAGTGGGTTGGCTCGTTCGGCTTCCAGATCCTCGCCGCCCTCATAGTCGGGCTTGGACTCGGCCTGCTGGCCAAGTACACCGGCAGCACCAAAGCCAGCCCCAACGGCCTCGGCGCCACACTGCAGACCATCGGTTCCAGCTATGTGTCCCTGCTGCAGACCGCCGTCGTGCCCCTGATCTTCACCGCTGTCGTCAGCTCCATCTCCAACCTCCGCCAGGTGTCCAACGCCGCCAAGCTCGCGTGGAACACCCTGCTGTGGTTCGCCATCACCTCCCTGATCGCCGTGCTGATCGGCATCGGCCTGGGTGTCCTGCTGCAGCCCGGCGCAAACACCGGTATCACCGAGGAAGCCAAGTACTCCGGCAAGTCCGGTGACTGGTGGGCCTTCCTGGTAGGCCTCTTCCCCAAGAACTTCCTCGGACTGGGTGCCAGCTCCACCGTTGCCGAGTCCGGCGCCGTCACCACCTCGGTCAGCTTCAACGTGCTCCAGATCCTGGTGATCGCCATCGCAGTCGGTGTTGCCGCACTCAAAGTCGGCAAGGCTGCCGAGCCGTTCCTGAACCTGAACGCCTCTGCACTGGCCGTCATCCAGAAGGTGCTGTGGTGGATCATCCGCATCGCACCGCTGGGTACCGTGGGCCTCATCGGCAACGCCGTGGCTGTCTACGGCTGGGACACCATCGGCTCGCTGGGAAAGTTCACCTTCGCCATCTACGTAGGCCTGGCCCTGGTCATCTTCGCGGTCTACCCCATCCTGGTCCGCACCCACGGACTGTCGGTCAAGCAGTACTTCTCCGGCGTGTGGCCCGCCGTCCAGCTGGCGTTCGTCTCCCGGTCCTCGGTGGGCACCCTGCCCCTGACCCAGCGTGTGACCGAACGCAGCCTCGGTGTCCCCCGCGGCTACGCTTCCTTCGCCGTGCCGCTGGGCGCCACCACCAAGATGGACGGCTGCGCGGCGATCTACCCCGCCATCTCCGCCATCTTCGTCGCACAGTTCTTCGGCATCCAGCTCGACTTCAGCCAGTACCTGCTGATCGCACTGGTATCGGTCCTGGGCTCTGCCGCAACGGCCGGCACCACCGGCGCCGTCGTGATGCTCACGCTGACCCTGTCCACGCTGGGACTGCCGCTTGCCGGCGTCGGCCTGCTCCTCGCCATCGATCCCATCCTGGACATGGGCCGCACCGCGGTGAACGTCGCCGGCCAGGCGCTCGTCCCCACCATCGTCGCCAAGCGCCAGGGCATCCTGGACGAGGAGCTGTACAACGCTCCCCGCAACGGCACCCCTTTTGTTGACGACACTGCGGACACCGCCGCTGCCGCCCCGTCCGACGGAACCTCCACGGACACCACGGCGCGCGAACTGGCGGACGCGAAGGCCTAAGGGTCTTGCGCTCACCCCTGCGGTAGAAAAAGTCCCCGGGATTTTCCCGGGGACTTTTTTCATGCCGCCAAAAGGTCAGCGGCCGCCGCCGATGACGCCGTTTTCCACCGCCTTGGTCACGGCGTCAGCCTCGGCCTGCGTCAGCTTTCCGTCCGCCACGGCCTGGTCCAGCCGCGTTTTGAGGGCAGCGGCCTTCTCTGCCTGCTTCTCAGCGCGGAGCTCCGCCAAGGCTGCGGTGACCTTTGACTCTTCGATGCCCAGCGTCCCGGACAGCGATGTGGCCAAGGCTGCGTCACGAGTGGCGGCATCGGGCTTCGTGCCTTCTGTGGGCGGGGTTGTGGGCTTGTTCGCTTCACGGAAGGCCTGCAGCGCCTCCGTCACCTTGGCTTCGTCCACCCCGAGCTTTTCTGCGAGCGCGGATGCCTGTGCGATGCCACGCTCCCCACCGCGGCCGCCGTGCCTGCCCATGCCTCCGCCCGGCGCGGTGCTGGTGCTCCCGTCCGCGGATGCGCTGGAGCTGGCACTGGGTGCCGGAGCCGGTGTTGTGGTGGCGGAGGCTACGCCGGCAAGTCCGATTCCGCCAACAAGGGCCAGCGCCGTGGCTGACAGGCCGAGGGTCATGTTCTTTGTGCGTGACATTTTCTTGTCTCCTGGATCCGCCGTCAGTGACGGCTGCTGATGGTTGCCTCTCCCGAGGCACCACCAGCATCCCGAAGCAGGTTCTGGAAGAGCTGTTCGAAACCTTTCATCTACCTGTGAAAGTGGGCATCCAAAAACTTGCCCGCGGTGCAAACTTGCACATAGTGTAAGAGTGTGACCATTTCCGCCAGCCCGGCAGCTCCCTCGCCCCCAGGCCCTTCCCGCCGCGAGTTGAACAAGGCTGCCACCCGGCAGGCAATCACCGACGCCGCCCTGTCGCTGCTGCGAAGCCGTGGCCCGGGCAGCTTCACCGTGGAGGACATCGCCGATGCCGCGGGAATTTCCCGGCGCACCTTCTTCAACTACTTCAGCAGCACCGACGCCGCCCTCGCTTCCGTCACCCACGGCTTCCTGGACAACGCCATCCAGCAGTTTCGGCTCCGCCCGGCCGAGGAACCGATCCTGGAGTCGGCCCAGGCAGCCCTGATGGCCCTTGCAGATCCCATGACCGTGGCTCCTTTGGCCGAGCTGTTTACCCTCACCCAGCAGAGCACCCTGATGGCCCATTCAGAACTGGAAGCCTGGGACCACTGCCGGGAGCAGATCACCGCTGTGGCCAGGGAACGCGCCGCCGGAACGCCCGGCGCCGACGACGAGCTCTACCTCCGTGCCTTGGCGGGCTCCGTGATTTCCTGCGGCAAGGCGGCCATGGAAGTCTGGTTCGCCCGCCGCGGCGCCGACCTCTCACCGGCGTCGCTCGCCGAACTCCGGCAACTGCTGATCGACGCCA
This sequence comes from Arthrobacter sp., assembly GCA_046717065.1. Taxonomy (GTDB): domain Bacteria; phylum Actinomycetota; class Actinomycetes; order Actinomycetales; family Micrococcaceae; genus Arthrobacter. Next base: position 54,172 of record JBKJVX010000260.1, read on the forward strand.
TGGCGCTCCTGGGTTCCGGTTTCACGGCAGTTCAACCCCCTTCCTCTTCACGTTCCGACTCCCGTTCCTCCTGATCAGATCGGTTTCCCTCCATGGCACTGCTCCTTTACCGCCTAGGCAAGTTCTCCTACCGCCGTCGCTGGCTGGTCATCTCGCTGTGGCTGGCCGCCCTGGTGGCCGTGGGCGGTTCGGCCGCTGCCTTCCACGGCACGCTGTCCAACAACTTCCAGATTCCGGGCACCGAAACCCAGCGCATCGCGGACAAGCTGAAGGAAGAGCTTCCCTCAGCTTCCGGCGGCACCGCCACCATCGTTTTTGAAGCGCCCGACGGCGGGTTCACCGCCGAAAGCCGCGCCGCCGTCACCGACGCGTTGAAGAAGCTTGAGACCGTCCCGGACGTCCGCGGCACGGTGGATCCGAACGCCACCCAGGCGCAGGTGGACCAGGCCGGACAGGCCATTACCGCTGGCGAACAGCAGCTTGCGGCGGGCCAGGCACAATTGGACGCCTCCCGCGCCGAGCTGGACGCCGGCAAGGCGCAGCTTGCAGCCGCCGAACAGCAGCTGGCTGCAGCCGGCGCCCCGGCAGCCCTCATCGAGGCACAGTTTGGCCAGCAACAAGCTGCGCTCGCGGAAGGACAGGCAAAGCTCGACGCCGGCGCCCGGGAACTGGAAGCCAGCAAGGCGAAGCTGGAACTGGGTAAGCGCCAGGCGGAAGCTTCCTCGGCCATCCGGTTCGTCTCGGAGGACGGCCGAGCCGCCGTAGCGCAGGTACAGTTCAGCACCTCCATCAACGGCCTGAGCCCCGACGTCCGCCAGCAGGTCCAGGACATCGCCCATGAAACCTCCGCTGCCGGCGTCACCGCCTATGCCAGCAAGGAAATCACCGAGGACATTTCGGAACTCTTCGGCGCCGCAGAGATCATCGGCATCGCCGTCGCAGCCCTGGTGCTGATCATCATGCTGGGGACGCTGATCGCCGCCGGGCTGCCGCTGCTTATGGCAGTGGTGGGTGTCGGCGTGGGCGTCGGAATCACCTTCGCCCTCTCCGGCCTCTTCGACATGAGCTCCATCTCCCCCATGCTGGCCCTCATGCTGGGCCTGGCTGTGGGAATCGACTACTCTCTGTTCATCGCCAACCGGCACCGGACGCAGCTCCTCGCCGGCATGGCACAGGAGGAATCGGTAGCCCGTGCCACCGGCACGTCAGGAAACGCTGTGGTTTTCGCGGGCCTCACGGTGATCATCGCCCTGGCTGCGCTGGTGGTCCCCGGCCTTCCCTTCCTTACCGTGATGGGCCTGGCTGCGGCCGGAACCGTGGCAGTGGCCGTGCTGGTGGCCATCACGCTCACTCCGGCCATGCTCTCCCTGATAGGACGCCGCATCATTTCCCGGCGCGCCTGGGCCAAAGCAGAAGCCCACAATGCGCAACCTGGCCATGAAGCTGACGATGAAGCCCAGGACCGCGAGCGCAGCACCCGCGGCTGGGGCGGCCTCGTCACCCGGCATCCCGTGCTGGCACTCCTGGCCGGTGTGCTCCTCCTGGGCACCCTCGCGCTGCCCGCCACCCAACTGCAGCTTGCACTGCCCGACGGCGGTTCCGAGCCGGTGGACTCCGAGGCTTACCAGGCCTATGACCTCACCGCGCGGAGCTTCGGCGAAGGCGTCACCGGCCCCATCGTGGCCGTGGGTGAGTTTCCGGCGGATCTGGACGAGGCCCAGGCACAGGCACTGCAGTACGACGTCGCAGACAAGCTCCGCGCCGTGGACAACGTCGTGGCCGCCGTACCGGTCGCCCTCAGTGACGACCGCCGCACCGCGGTATTCCAGGTCATCCCCAGGGAAGGCCCCGCCAGCGCCAGCACCGTGCAGGTGGTCTCCGAACTGCGCGGCCTCAACGACGAAATCCAGTCCGAGTACAACGTGGCGATGGGCCTGACGGGGCAGACAGCCGGGAACGTGGATGTCTCCACCAAGCTCGGTGACGCCCTGCCGCCCTACCTGGCCATCGTCGTCGGCCTTTCCCTGATCCTCCTGCTGCTGGTGTTCCGCTCCATCGTTGTCCCGCTGCTCGCAACGGGCGGATTCCTGCTGTCCCTCGCCGCTGCATTCGGGGCCGTGGTGGCCGTGTACCAGTGGGGCTGGCTCGGCGGCGTGTTCGACGTCGCCAACCCCGGCGCCGTCCTGAGCTTCCTGCCCATCATCCTGATCGGCGTGCTCTTTGGACTGGCCATGGACTACCAGGTGTTCATTGCCTCCGGAATGCGTGAAGCGTACATGCACGGTTCCTCCGCCAAGCAGGCGGTCCGGGTGGGATTCCGGCATGCAGCAGCAGTGGTGACGGCGGCGGCGATCATTATGGTCAGTGTCTTCGCCGGCTTCATCTTCAGCCACCTCACCATGGTGCGGCCGCTTGGCTTCGCGATGGCGTTCGGCGTGCTGCTTGATGCCTTTGTGGTTCGCATGACCATCGTTCCTGCAGTGATGTACCTGCTGGGAGAGAAGTCCTGGTGGCTCCCCCGCTGGCTGGACCGGATCCTGCCGGATGTCGACGTGGAGGGCGCCAAGCTCAGCCGGCCCGAGGCGGCCCCGGCACCAAAGGCGCTGGTCCACTAGGCTGAAACTGTGGTCCGCCTGATTCTCGCTTCCCAGTCCCCCGCCCGTACCAAACTCCTCGCCGAGGCCGGCATCAAGCATACGGTCCTGGTGTCGGACGTCGACGAGGATGCGGTCCAGGCGCGGTACGGCGTCACCGACCCGCACGACACCGCACTGCTGCTGGCCCGGGCGAAAGCGGAGGCTGTGGCGGCCCTGCCGGAAGCGGAGGGGGCGCTGGTACTCGGGTGCGACTCCGTCTTCGAGTTCGACGGCGAGGCGCATGGCAAACCGTATACCGCCGCCGTCGCCCGGGAGCGCATGCTGCGGATGAGCGGCAACGCCGGGGTCCTGCATACGGGGCATTGGCTGGTGGATTGCCGCGATACAGACCCCGACGACGGCGCAGCCCCGGGCACGGGCGCCACCCTGGGGACGGTGGCATCGGCGGAGGTTTCCTTCCTTGCCATGGATGCGGCGGAGATTGACGCCTACATCGCCACCGGCGAGCCGCTGCACTGCGCCGGGTCCTTCACCATCGACGGCCTTGGCGGGGCGTTCATCCGAAAGGTCGACGGCGACCCGCACGCCGTCGTCGGCCTGTCCGTCTCCACGCTCCGCGGTTTGCTCGCCCAGGCGCACGTGCGCATCACCGAGCTATGGCAGGCGGCGTAAAGCGGGGTGATTTCGGGAAGTCTTGTAGCTTCCCTACAAAGCAACGCCTCTTTACACGCGGATTCCGCAAGTAATATCGGCGGAACCCTCAAAACCGCGCTAGGCTCCCTGAAGGAAAGAAGGAGACGCCTTGTCAGCAAATTTGGAGCAGTCCGCACGTCCCACACAGTCGACCCTCACAAAGGTGCTGATCGCCAACCGCGGTGAAATCGCGGTACGCATCATCCGCGCCGCCCGTGATGAGGGCATCGCCTCCGTTGCTGTCTACGCCGACGCAGACCGCGACGCGCTGCACGTCCGCCTTGCTGATGAGGCCTACGCGCTCGGCGGGAACACCGCTGCCGAGTCCTACCTGGTGATGGACAAGATCATCGACGCAGCGCGCCAGTCCGGGGCCGATGCCATCCACCCCGGCTACGGATTCCTGGCCGAAAACGCCCAGTTCGCTGCCCGGGTGATCGAGGCCGGCATCACGTGGATCGGCCCCTCCCCGGAGGCCATCTCCGCCCTCGGCGACAAGGTCCAGGCCCGGCACATCGCAGAGAAGGTGGGCGCACCCCAGGTTCCCGGCACCGCGGACCCCGTCACGTCCGCCGAGGAAATCCTTGACTTCGTGGACCAGTACGGGCTGCCCGTGGCCATCAAGGCAGCCTTCGGCGGCGGCGGGCGCGGGATCAAGGTTGCCCGCAGCCGCGACGAGATTCCCGAACTCTTTGAATCCGCTGTCCGTGAGGCCACTGCCGCCTTCGGGCGCGGCGAGTGCTTCATCGAGCGCTTCCTGGATGCGCCCCGCCACGTGGAAACGCAGTGCCTGGCGGACGCCCACGGCAACGTTGTGGTGGTCTCCACGCGCGACTGCTCGCTGCAGCGCCGTAACCAGAAGCTCGTGGAAGAGGCGCCCGCCCCGTTCCTCACCGAGGAGCAGAACCGCCGCCTGTACGAGTCCTCCAAAGCCATTCTTAGAGAGGCCGGCTACCTGGGCGCCGGCACTTGCGAATTCCTGGTGGGCCAGGACGGCACCATCTCCTTCCTTGAGGTGAACACCCGCCTGCAGGTGGAGCACTGCGTTTCCGAGGAAGTCACGGGCATCGACCTGGTGCGTGAGCAGTTCCGCCTGGCCCGCGGCGAGGAACTCGGCTACGACGATCCCGAGGTTCGTGGCCACTCCTTTGAATTCCGGATCACCGGCGAAGACCCGGGCCGGAACTTCCTGCCGGCACCGGGCACGCTCCGGGTCCTGAAGAACCCGACCGGCCCCGGCATCCGGATCGACTCCGGTGTGGAGCAGGGCGATGTGATCAGCGGCAACTTCGATTCAATGCTGTCCAAGCTCATCGTGACGGGAGCCAGCCGGCCGCAGGCCCTGCAGCGGGCCCGACGCGCCCTCGAAGAGATGGTGGTCGAGGGCATCCCGACGGTGATCCCGTTCGACCTTGCCGTGGTCTCGGACCCCGCATTCGCGCCGGCCGAGGGCCCCTTCCGCGTCCACACGCGCTGGATCGAGACCGAGTTCGTCAACAACCTCCCGGCCTGGACCCCCGACGGCGGCGCAGGCACCGACGTGGACGCCGAGGAGCGGCAGCGCGTGGTGGTTGAAGTGGGCGGCAAACGGCTTGAGGTAGTACTCCCGGCCTCGCTCGGGTCCGTGGGAACCGGCTCGGCGGGCTCTGGGCCCAAGGCCGGCAAGTCGAAGAAGCGCCCCCGTTCGGGGGGTACGGCAGCAGCGACCGGCAACGCGTTGACTTCCCCCATGCAGGGAACCATCGTCAAGGTGGCCGTGGCGGACGGCGATGTTGTGGCTGAGGGAGACCTCGTTGTGGTTCTCGAAGCGATGAAGATGGAGCAGCCGCTGACGGCACACCGCTCCGGGACCATCACCGGCCTCACCGCCGCACCCGGGGAAACGGTGTCAGCCGGCGCCGTCATCGCCACCATCGAAGACTAGCAAGCGCCGGAGGCCCCCATGCTCGCACCAAGTTTTGAAGAAGAAGTGGACCGGTACCATCTGGCCGTCCCCGAAATAACCCGGGGCAACCCCGAACCTGTCAAGGAACTGTACTCGCGGCTTGACGACGTCACGCTGGCGAACCCTTTCGGCGGCATTGCCCGCGGCTGGGCGCAGGTGGAAGCCCGGCTGGACCAGGCTGCCCGCCAGTTCCAGGACGGCGAGATGCTCGGGTTTGACACCATCACGTCCTACACAGCGCGCGACACTGCTTTCCTGGTGGAGACGGAACATTTCCGCGCGCGGCTGGACGGCGCCGCCATCGCCGAGGAGTTTGCGCTCCGTGTGACCAGCGTCTTCCGCCGGGAGGAAGGGTATTGGAAGCTTGTGCACCGTCACGCTGATCCCGCTGCCCGGCCGCAGTCACGCCGGTCCCTGAGCCAGCCCGCCAACAGCTGACAGGTTCTGCCGAAAAAGGCACACTTAGCAGATGCTGCCTTTCTTGCTCCTGGCGTCAAGGGCCGAAGACGCCGCTGCTGAGGACGAATACGCCGCCTATCTCCGCTACGGCGGGTTGGAGCCCCAGGAGCTGCGGCGCATCAGGCTGGAGGCCGCTCCCCTGCCTGAGCTGGACCTCGCGGATTACTCGGGGGTGATAGTGGGCGGCAGCCCGTTCACGTCCAGCGACCCGCCGGAGTACAAGACTCCGACGCAGCACCGGGTGGAACGTGAATTGTCCGGCCTCCTGGACCAGGTGGTGGCCCGGGACTTCCCGTTCCTCGGTGCCTGCTATGGCGTTGGCACCCTGGGGACGCACCAGGGCGCCGTGATCGACAGAACCTTCGGAGAACCACTCGGCGCCGCAGAGATTGAGCTGACGGACGCGGGCCTGGAGGATCCGGTGCTGGCCGGCATGCCCAAGAGGTTTACCGCCTTCACGGGGCACAAGGAGGCCTGCACGGTCCTGCCGCCGCACGCCGTGCTGCTGGCCCGGTCCGCTGCCTGCCCGGTTCAGATGTTCCGCGTCCGGAGGAACCTTTACGCCACCCAGTTCCACCCCGAACTGGACGTGGACGGTCTCGTCACGAGGATCGACATCTACCGCCATGCCGGCTACTTTCCGCCGGAGTCGGCGGAGGAGTTGATGGCGCAGGCCCGGCAGTTCACCGTCACCGAGCCGATGAACATCCTGAAGAATTTCGTGGCCCATTACGCCTCGGGGACGTAGAAATGCCCGGCGGGTCCGTAGACCACGCCGGGCATTTCTGATCAATCATGGGCGATATATCAGGCCACGTTGTTCTCGTAGTCCACGTCGCGGGTTTCCTTGCTGACGAACAGGGCGACGAGGGTGAGGACGGACATGGCGGTCAGGTAAATCCCCACCAGAACCGGGCTGCCATCCGACAATTCCCACAGCGCCACGGCAATGAACGGAGCCACCGCTGCGCCCAGGATGCTGGAGAAGTTGTAGCTCACAGCCGATCCTGTGTAGCGGACGTTGGTGGGGAACAGCTCCGGCAGCAGCGCACCCATCGGCCCGAAGGTCAGGCCCATCAGGGAGAAGCCGATGACCAGCAGGGCCATGGTGCCAATGAATCCGCCGCTGAACAGCGGGACAAAAAGCAGGCCGAAGACGAAGATCCCGCCCGTGACCGCAAGAAGCATCTTGCGCCGGCCGTACTTCTCAGCCAGCGGTCCGGAGACCAGCGTGAAGATTCCGAAGAACACGACGCCGGCGATCAGCATCCACAGGAAGTCGTTCCGGGTGTAGCCCAGGCCGGGAACGAAGGCAGCCGCGGCGGCCTCCGTCATCGGCTTTCCTGCCTTCTCGGCAGCAGCCCTGGCAGCTTCGAGGCTGGAGGGGCGGGTGCCGTAGGTCAGGGTGAACGTGGTCATCAGGTAGAAGAGCACGTAGGTGGCAAGCATGATGAACGTGCCAAGGATCAGCTGGCGCCAGCTCGTCTTGAACACCCGGCCCAGGGGCAGCTTGGCCACCTCGTTGGACTCAAGGACCTTCGTGAAGGCCGGGGTTTCGATGAGTTTCAGGCGGACGTAGAGGCCGATGATGACCATAACGGCGCTCAGTAGGAACGGCACGCGCCAGCCCCAGGACTGGAAGTCAGCCGGCGACAGCGCGTAGCTGAAGACCAGGAAGATTACGTTGGCGATGATAAAGCCGATGGGGGCACCCAACTGCGGGAAGGTGCCGTAGATGGCGCGCTTGTTGGCCGGAGCGTTCTCCGTGGCCAGCAGCGCGGCGCCGCTCCATTCGCCACCCAGGGCCAGGCCCTGGGCGAACCGCATAACCACCAGCAGTGCCGGAGCCCAGAATCCCCAGCCGGGTACCAGCGCGGTGGGCAGGCAGCCGATCAGGAACGTGGCAATACCCATGGTCAGCAGGGATGCCACCAGGGTGCCCTTGCGCCCGAACTTGTCGCCAAAGTGGCCAAAAACGATGGAACCCAGCGGGCGGGCGACAAATGCGACGCCAAAGACGGCAAAGGAGCTCAGCAGCTGGGTGGTTTCATTCTGGTTGGGGAAGAACAGCTGCGGGAAAACCAGTACGGCCGCCGTGGCATAGACGTAGAAGTCGTAGAACTCCACCGTGGTGCCGATCAGGCTGGCGACGATCACGCGGCCGCGTGAGTTCACCGGCTGCGGGGGTCCGGGCACCGTGGAGGTATTGGGTGATGACATAGGTAAACGCTTTCGTGAGAACCGGCCAGGCCGTGCCTTCAGGCCCGGCTCGAAATAGTTAGAGTTCAATATTAGTTCCCGCGGTCCAGTCAATGGACGAAAGGTCCACTATCCGGATATGTGCCGTGCGTCTCACTGCGTGGCCTTCCACCCTGCCTCACGTCCGCCCCGGGCCGCCGATAGGCAAATGTCACAGCGCGTTAACAAACATCGTCGGTCCACGAAACGCGGTGTCCCTACCTTAGAGGAACAACATCCCCCCGAAGGAGGTACCCCGTGACTGTTGACCGCACCGCTGATGCCGGCCCCGGCAATTCCCTTGATCTGGACGAAGCCGCAAGGCCCGGAAACCCCGCATCCCCCAGCGCACAGCCCGGCTCTACCCGCACCACAGACGCACCCGCCCTTGAATTCCGCCCCGGCCGCTGGATCGCCAACTGGGATGCCGAGAACAAGGAGCAGTGGGAATCTGCAGGCCGCACCATTGCGCGCCGCAACCTCAACTGGTCAATCTTCGCTGAGTTCCTCGGCTTCGTTGTGTGGCAGCTCTGGTCCATCGTGGTGGTCCAGCTGCCCGCAGCAGGCTTCAACTTCTCCACTTCCGAAATTTTCTGGCTGATCTCAATGCCCAGCCTGGTGGGCGCAACCCTGCGCATCCCCTACACCTTTATGGTCCCCCGCTTCGGCGGCCGCAACTGGACCATCGTTTCCGCCCTGCTCCTCCTGATCCCCTCCATCGGCCTGGCACTGTGCGTCTCCAACCCGGAAACCCCGTTCGGCGTCATGCTGCTCGTGGCGGCCCTCGCTGGCTTCGGCGGCGGAAACTTCGCCAGTTCCATGGCCAACATCACCTTCTTTTATCCTGCACGGGAAAAGGGCTGGGCGCTGGGCCTGAACGCCGCCGGCGGCAACATGGGTGCCGCCGTCGCGCAGCTCGCTGTCCCGATCGTGATCACCCTGCTGGCCGTAGGCACAGTCAACCTGCCCATGGCCGGCTGGATGTGGGTGCCGTTCATCCTGGTGGCAGCCTTCGGCGCCTGGAAGTTCATGGACAACCTCACCAGCGCCAAGGGTGACATCGCGGGTTCAGTGGCTGCACTGAAGGAACCGCACCTGTGGATCATGGCCCTGCTGTACATCGGAACCTTCGGCTCCTTCATCGGCTTCGCCGGCGTGTTCCCCAAGCTCATCAAGGACTACTTCCCGGCCTTCTCCTCCATCGGAGTAGGCACCGTGGCACTCTCGCTGGCCTTCCTCGGCCCGCTGGTCGGCTCCCTGGCACGGCCGTATGGCGGACGCATGGCCGACAGGATGGGCGGCGCTCGCATGACCGTGGCTGCCTTCGCTTCCATGGCCATCATCACCCTCACCATGATCTGGACCCTGCCGCTGAAGAACTTCTGGCTCTTCCTGGTCCTCTTCCTGATGCTCTTCACCGCCAGCGGCTTCGGCAACGGCGCAACGTACCGGATGATCCCCATCATCTTCGCCACGTCCAGCCGGGCAGCGAAGTCCGGAGCCAGCACGGTCCAGACCCAGCGGCTCGCCTCCTCGGCCCTCGGCCTCATCTCGGCCATCGGCGCCTACGGCGGCTTCGTTATCCCGCAGGTGCTGAACGCCTCCAACACCGCCAGCGGATCCTACACACCGGCCTTCTACGGTTTCGTCGGAGCCTACGTCGTGATGCTGATCGTCTGCTGGGCCTTCTACATCCGCAACGCCAACCGAAATGCGATGGGACACGTCTAACATGACCAAAAGCGCCGACACGCACTGCCCTTACTGCGCCCTGCAGTGCGCCATGACGCTCAAGTCTCCAAAGGAACTGACCCCGGCTTCCGAGCCGGGGTCAGTCCCCGTGCCGGCTAAACCTGCCCAAGACGCGCCTCTCCTGGAGGTCAGCGGGCGGGATTTCCCCACCAACCGTGGGGGCCTGTGCCGGAAGGGCTGGACCTCAGCCACCCTCCTGAACCACCCCGGACGCGTCAC
>JBKJVX010000261.1:0-21539 GCA_046717065.1 Arthrobacter sp.
CCGTTCACGAAGTCCGAACCGCTGGACGCCAGCCACACCGCCGGGCCGGCCAGGTCCTGCACCGTCCCCCACCGGTTCGCTGGGGTCCGGCCCAGGATCCAGGAGTTGAAGGCCTCATCGTCCACCAGGTTCTGGGTCATCTCGGTGTGTATGTAGCCGGGTGCGATCCCGTTGATCTGCAGCCCGGACGAAGCCCACTCGGCAGTCATAGCACGGGTCAGGTTCCGCAGCCCGCCCTTCGCGGCAATATAGGGGGCGATGGTGGGCCGGGCCAGGTCGGTCTGGACCGAGCAGATGTTGATGATCTTGCCGTGGCCGCGTGGAATCATAAAGCGCGCCGCCTCCCGCCCCACCAGGAAAGCGCTGGTCAGGTCCGTGGAAATGACCCGTTCCCAGTCCTTCACGTCCAGGTCCAGCATCGGCACGCGGTGCTGGATGCCCGCGTTGTTCACCAGGATCTCCAGCGGCCCCACGTTCTCCTCCACCCAGGCGACGCCGCGCGCGGCCTCGGCGTCGGACGTGACGTCAAAGGCAACACTGTGCACCCGGCCTGGCGCGAAGTCGGCAGTCATCGCGGCTTCGGCGGCCTTGAGCCGCTCTCCGTTGATACCGTTCAGCACAACTGTTGCACCGGCGTCGGCCAGTGCCCGGGCGAGAGCGTTGCCGATCCCCCGGCTCGAACCCGTCACCAGGGCAACGCGGCCGGTCAGGTCGAATAGCGAACTCATGCGAAGGGTCCTGCCTGCACCAGGTTGGCTGGCGCCTGTCCGGCGGCCAGGGCCTCAAGCTGCTCGTGGAGGAGCTTGAGGATCCGGGGCTGGAACGCCGACGCATTGCCGCCCACGTGGGGCGTGATCAGTGCGTTGGTGGTGGACCACAGCGGGTGGTCCTGCGGCAGCGGCTCCGGATCGACGACGTCGATGGCGCACTGCAGCCGGCCGGAGAGGACTTCCTTGGTCAGGGCCGCAGTGTCCACCACGGAGCCTCGGCCAACGTTCACTACCAGGGCACCGTCCGGGAGGGCCGCGAGGACCTCTTCGCCGATCAGCTGGTGGGTGTGTTCGTTCAGGGGCAGAACCGACACGAGAATGTCGTGCGTAGCGGCGAGTGTGGTCAGTTCCGAGGACGCGTGCACCTCACCGAGTTCATCCGTGCGGGCCGAACTTCCCACCCGGGTGACAGTGACTTCGAAGGGCTCCAGGCGGCGGGCGATCTCATGCCCGATCCCGCCGATACCCACCAGCAGCACCCGCCGGTCCGCCAGAGATTGGCGCCGCTCCGGCCGCCACAGCCCATGCTGCTGGTCCCGGACTGCCTGGTCGATGCCGCGCAGCTTTGCCAGGATCAGCCCGATGGCGAGTTCCGCCGTCGCCGCCGCGTGGACTCCAGAGGCGTTGGCGACGCCTGCCGCCGGGCCCGCTGCCTTAATCACGCCGTCGTACCCGGTGGACTGCGTCTGCACGAACTTCAGCGACTCGACCCTGGCGAGTGATCCCAACACAGCACCGGCATCGATGTACGGGAGGATGACGCCGTCGATGTCGCCCAGCGTCCCGCCGTCAGGATCCGCCTTCAGGTCCCAGACCACTCCCCGCAGCCCTTCGGGAAGAGGCAAGAGATCGTCGAGGAGCTGCCGGTCGGGAAAGCTGATTGTACGGACTGTTTGCATCGGGAAACCTATCAATCGGGCGGTCTGTCGGGGTTGGGGCAGGGCGGCGGCTAGCGCCTGTCGAAGGTGAGCCCGCCGGGAACCTGGAACGTGGGCATGAGTTCCAGCATGCCAACATTCACGTGCCGGGGTGTTTCGATGGCGTAGTCCATCGCGTTGACGATGTCGTCGGTGGTAAGCGATTCGTAGCCCTCGTAGAAGGTCTTCCACGCCTCCTCCATCGCCTCCGGAGTGCCGCCCAGGTTGCGGCCGAAGATCTCCGTCTCGACGCGTCCGGGGCAGATCTCGGTGACGCGGATGCGCTTGCCCACAGTGTCGTTGCGGAGCTGGCGGGAGACCTGGTGCACCGCGGCCTTGGTGGCGTGGTAGACCGTGTGGCCGTAGAAGTTGTAGGTGCCGGCGATGGAGCTGACGTTGATGACGTGCCCCAGGTCGCGTTCTACCATGCCGGGCAGCACCAGCCGGGTCAGCTGCAGCAGGCCGCGGAGGTTGACGTCCACGAGTTCGTCGATGTCGCTCTCACTCGAGTCCAGGATGTTGCCGGGCCGGGAGACGCCTGCGCAGTTCACCAGGACATCCACTTCAAGGTTTCCGACGGCGGCAGTCAGCGCTGCAGTGTCCGTCAGGTCCACGACGTGCGGCACTGCTCCGGTCTTGTCCGCCAGTTCCTTCAGGCGGTCCTCGTTCCGGGCCAGTACATGGACGGTCAGGCCGCGCTTGGCCAGCCGTTCGGCGATCGCGGCGCCCATGCCGGTGGATGCGCCGGTGACGAGGGCAGTTGAGTAATCGGAAAAAGTCATGGAGTTCTCCTAAGAGGGGCAGCTCCGTGCTGCACAGGTAGTTGAAAGTCTCTGAAGCGGAAAGTCAGGCGTCGCGGAGCGGCAGGTGCGCCCGGTCCTTGACCGTGCTGACAGCGGCAAGCGTGCCCAGCGCGGTGATCACTGCGTAGAAGGCCGGCATGTAGATGTTGCCGGTGGAGGAGATCAGCCACGTCATCAGCAGCGGCGCGGTACCGCCGAAGAGCGCTGAGGAGATGTTGTAGCCCAGGCCATAGGCGGAGTAGCGGACGCGGGTGGGGAAGAGTTCCACGATCAGGATATGGATCACTGCTGTGTGGCCCGCGAAGACCACGGCCATAATGCTTGCGCCCAGGATGGCGAATGCCATCTCACCGGTGGCGATGAGCGCGTAGGACGGGATGCCCAGGACCGCCATGGCAATGGCGGAGCCGGCGATGACCTTCTTGCGGCCGACGCGGTCCGAGAGTGCGCCCATGAAGGGGATGGCGATGCAGATGACTACCAGGCTGCAGGCGGTGACCAGCAGGGCCTCGCCGATGGTGAAGTTGAGTTGCTTGCCCTTGAGGAACGTGGGCATGTAGGAGAACAGGACGTAGTAGCCGGAGCCGTTCATCAGCGGGATGAAGAGGGCCAGCAGCATGGCGCGGCGGTGTTCGGCGGAGGCGAAGGCTTCCTTGAGTGGGTTGGCGGACAGCCCGCCCTCTTCCTTGAGCTTTTCAAAGTTGGGGGTGTCGCTGATGGCCTTGCGGATGTACCAGCCGATGACGCCCATCGGAATGGCCACCAGGAACGGGATGCGCCATGCGAACGCGCCGAACCCGCCGCCGTCGATGGCTGCCTGGGTGAGCCACGGGGACATGGAGTAGGCAACCAGGGTGCCCGTAAGGAGTGCTGCGAAGGAGGCGATCTGCGCGTAGGACGTGATGACGCCGCGCTTTCCTTCGGGTGCGTGCTCGGCGAGGAAGGTCATGGCGCCTGCGGCTTCACCGCCCACGGAGAAGCCCTGCAGCATGCGGAGCAGGACGAGCAGGATGGGCGCCGCGATGCCGATGGCGGCGTAGCCTGGCAGCAGGCCGATGCCCGCCGTCGCCACGCTGATCAGCAGGATGACGAAGACCAGCAGCTTTTGCCGCCCGATGCGGTCACCCAGGTAACCGCAGACGACGGCGCCGAGGGGGCGGACAAAGAAGGAGACGGCGTAGCCGGCAAAGACAAAGAGCAGGGCGTTGTCCGGGTTTCCGGGTGCCAGGAAGACGAGGGCCAGTGTTCCGGCCATAAAGGCGAAGATGCCGTTGTCGTAGAGTTCCACGAAGATGCCAACGCAGCCGGCAGTGACGACCTTGCGGGTCTGCTTGCTGCTGAGCCGCTCTTGGTGCGGCTGGGCCGCATGCGTAGAGGTGGACATGGCTTTCCTTACTTAAGGGGATGGTAACAAGGGTTGGGGGCTGAGGCGAGGGCTTCAGCTGCCGGCGGCCGGCGCAAACCGGTGCCAGCCCGGTTCATTGCCGATGCCCAGGAGTGAAAACACTGTGCCCACGGTGGAGCGCAGTGTTTCCAGTTCCCTCAGCGCCGCCCGGTGTTTCGCTGTTGCTTCCGGGACTGTGGTCTTGCGGAAAGTGATTTTGTGTCCGGGCCGTGCCTGGGCCAGGACGTCCAGCGAGCGGCTGGTGACCACGGCGAGGACGGGGTACCCGGCGGTTACTCCGCGTCCACGGTGCAGCACCAGGAGTTCCTCCCGGGACGGGACTTCGATGGCTCCAACCGGGACGCCCCGGGACAGTACCTCCGCCGTGGACTGGCGTTCCGGAAGGGCTCCGCCGAGCCGCAGGCCGATGTGGTTGCTCCTGCCGCTCACGATGTACTCGGTGCTGTAGAGCAGGTCCGCGGTGCCGCCGAACTCGTCAACGTCCGGGCCGTCCGTTACGTCCACAATTGCGGTGCTGCTGTATTCCGGCCGGATGAGGCCAAGGCGGAACAGCGGGAGGTCGAAGTACGGCTGCCGGATGGGCTGCACGGTCTTGAAGGTTTTAAGTTCGGAGCCTTCGGTAAGCCGCAGCCCAAATCCGACGACGGTGTCCGGCGCGCAGCTGCCGAGCAGGACCGGCGCTTCAACTGAGCCGTGGACCGCTACGTAGGCGCGCAATCCGCCGTTGATGTCGCGCAGTGCGACGGTTTCCCCCGCCTTTACGGAGACGGGCTCCCATTGCTGGCACTCGCGCCCGCCCACCGTGAGGTGCAGGGGTGCGCCCGTGACAGCGATGAGGACGTCAGCAGTGGCACGCATACGGAAGTCGAGTGCAGTGACCTCCAGCAGCGGGGCGTTATCGTCGTTGGCGGCCAGGATGTTGGCAGCCCGGGCTGAGAACTGGTCCAGTGCGCCGTTGACGGGAAGCCCGAACCGGGGCCCCCGGAAGCGCCCAAGGTCTGTCACCACGGAGTGGCCGGGCTGCTGGATGATCAGGGAGCCACTCATCGCGCTGCCTCCAGCTTCCGGCCGGCGTACGTCTCAAACTCTTCGGGTTGGATCTGGTGAAACCGCAGAAGATCGCCCGGGACATAGGGAACCAGCGGTTCAGCCTCGACGTCGAGGACGGTGAGCGGGGTCTGGCCGATAACGCACCAGCCCCCGGGTGCCACAGCGGGGGCGATCACTGCCTGGCGCCCCGCTACCGATACCGCTCCTGCCGGTACGGACAGCCGGGGGTCCTTCAGCCTCGGCACCGCGAAGGGGAAATCAGGACCGTCCATCATGGGTGAGCCGGCCGGTGCGCCCAGGCACCGGATCACGTAGGACTTGGCCGTATGAAACTCGATGACCTCTTGGACGGACAGCTGCTGCTGCTCGGCAACGCGTTCGAGGTCGGGGCCGTACCCGCCCCCGTACACCACCGGAACGCTGAACTCTCGGGGTGCACGGGCAGGGACGCCTGTGAATTGGAGCTGGCGGAGGCCCAGTTGGACGAAAGCCCGGACCTGGCGCGCAGAGGTGACGCCGGGATCAAATTCAACGAGCAGCGAGTCGTACGTCGGCACTGCCCCGTGGACGCCGTCGGGCCCTGCTGCCTCAAGCCATGCTGCAAGGGCGTGGACGGTGGCCCAGTTGGCCTCCCGGTCCGGGGACGAAGCGACGACGCGCAGTGCGGCGTCCCCGGATTCGAACACCTCCACAGGAGGCTGCGCTGGAGTTGGCGTGGTGGTCATGTCAGGCGGCTTTCACTTTGGCGGCCAGCACCTGCGCGAGCGGTGCGATGGTCACGCCGGCGCGTTCCAGTTCCGCGCGGACCTGCTTGGCCAGCTGAACGGCGCCCGGAGTGTCTCCGTGGAGCAGGATGGTGTCGGCAACGATCGGCAGGTCGGTCCCGGCGACCGTCTCGATAAGCCCTTCGCAGACCATACGGATGGTGCGGTCCACGATGGCTGAGGGATCGTGGATGACGGCGCCGGGGCGGCCGCGCGGCACCAGGGTGCCGTCCGCCTCGTAGGCGCGGTCTGCGATTCCCACGATTCCCACGGGGAGCAGGCGGGCTGCGGCTGCGTCGGCAAGTTCGCCGTCCTGGGCCAGGACGATCAGGTCCGGGTTGATGCGGGCGGCGGCGTCAGCCACGGCTTGGGCGTAGTCGGCGCGGGTGGCAACGAGGTTGCCGAGGCGTCCGTGCGGGGCGAGGTGTGCGACGCCGGCGCCGTGGTAGGCGGCGAAAGCGCTTAGGGCCCCGAACTGGTACAGGACGTCGTTGCGGACTTCGTCTGCGGTGAGATCCATCGCGCGGCGGCCGAAGCCCCGCAGGTCCGGGAAGCTGGGGTGCGCTCCTATGCTGACGCCGCGGCGCACGCATTCAGCAACGGTGGCGTTCATGATGTCCGGGTCCCCTGCGTGGAAGCCGCAGGCGATGTTGGCGCTGGACACCACTTCGAGCAGGGCCGCGTCATCGCCCATTGAGTAGGCGCCAAAGCCTTCTCCGAGATCTGCCACGAGATCAACGATGGGTCCCATGTGAGCCCTCCTTTAGGGATGTTGGCGCAGCGCTGGCCAGGAGGCACAGCGGCAGCTGCCGGAAGCGGAAGTTTCGGGACCAGCCGAGTGAGGCTTGGCTCCCATTGCCCGGATCACCGGGCTTGTAGAAAAAGTCTGACACCGGGACTTTGATCACACAAAGACGTAATCGGTGTCACGGGATACGTGCCGGTTATGACCCGAACAGGCCTCGGACGACGTCCTGCCCGGCCCGCTTTTGCGGACCGGGCAGGACTTTTTCGTTCTGCGGGTTGGGCAGGGGTTTTGGCTGTCGTTGGACCGTGCCTCAACGCAGGGCTTTGCGGAGCCCCATCACGCGTTCGACGACGACCACCACCGCGAGGGAGATCAGGATAAGGATCACGGACAGGGCGGCGACGGCGGCATCCGCCGAATTTTCCACGTACCTCAGCACCTGAACGGGCAGGGTGGGCAGGCCTGATTCAGCCACGAACAGCGATATCACGGCTTCGTCGAAGGAGACGATGAAGGCAATCACACCGCCGGCGATCACGCCCGGCTGGATGATGGGCAGCGTCACCCGCCGGAACACTGTCCACGAGCCGGCACCCAGGATGCGGGCCGCCGCTTCACAGGACGTGTCCGTCGTGGCAAGGCTCATCAACGTGGTCCGGATGACGAACGGGATGGTGATGGCCACGTGGCCGATGATGATGCCGGCATAGGTGTTGTTCAACTCCAGCGGACCGAAGAGCAGGACCATGCCCAGAGCCAGGACGATGCTGGGGATCAGCAGCGGGGACAGGAAGAACGACTGGACGGCTGCCTTGGCCTTGAAGTCGAACCGGTCCAGCGCCAGCGCCGCCGGTACGCCCAGCGCGAGGACGATGAGCGTGACGATAACGGCCACAATCAGGCTGACCTTCATGCCCTCCATGAACGTGCTTTCCTGCGGCAGCATCTCATACCACTTGAGGGTGAACCCTTCCGGCGGGAAGGACAGGTACTGGTTGGATGCGAAGGACACTACAAAGACAATCAGCAGTGGTGCCAGCAGGAACAGGTACAGCACGAACACCAGCAGCCCGAAGGCGGGTTTTGCGGGGTTGAAGCGCGGTTTGAATACCTTGACGTCGTTCATGGTCAGCCTCCGATCTTTTTGGTGAGGCGCTGGTACACGGCGATGATAAGGCCGAAGAGCACCAGCAGGATGACGGACAGGGCGGCTGCGAACGGCCAGTTGAGCAGGCCGGTGGTCTGGTCGTAGATCTCGGTGGCCAGGACCTGTACGCTGCCGCCGCCCAGGAGGCGGGGAGTGATGAACGTACTGATGGAGAGTACGAATACGAGCAGGAATGCGGTCAGCAGTCCGGGGAGGCACAGCGGGAGCGTGACCTTGGTGAACACCTTGAACTTGCTGGCGCCCAGCGAACCGGCCGCTTCCTCTAACTGGGGGCTGAGCCGGCCGAAGCCGGAGATCATGGCCAGGATGGCGTAGGGCATAAAGATTTCCACAAGGCCGATGGTCACGCCGGTCATGTTGTTGGTGAGCTTCAGGGGTGTGTCGATCAGGCCGAGCCCGTCCAGGGAGGAATTGACCAGGCCGTTGGTCCCCAGGATCACCATCCAGCCGTACGTGCGGACCACTGCCGAGGTAAGCAACGGAGCAATGGCGATGGCGATGAGCAGGCCACGGTACTTGCTGGTACTGCGCGCCAGGAAGAGTGCCACCGGGTAGGACACCAGGACGCAGAGGATGCCGACGACGACGCCCATCTGGAAGGTGTCCAGGGTGACCTTCCAGTAGTACGGGTCGGTCAGGGGCTGGACGTAGGTGTCCAGCGTGAACGTCTCAACGATGACGCCGTCCGGACTGCCCTGGTTGAAGGACATCCGGACCATGTAGGCCAGCGGAAAAACGAAGCTGACCAGCAGGCCGAGGAGGCCAGGCAGGAGGAGCGCAAGATAGGTTCGCCGGTTGCGCCGTTCCGTGGCCTTTTCCAGCTGCCCCTCGTCCTGGGCCCGGGGCTTTTCGGGCGCGGCGGGGGCTTCCAGGAGGGTCATGCCGCCACCAGCATTTCCGGTTTTGCGGGCGCCGGCAGGATGTAGGCGTCTTCCGGCGCCCAGGAGAGGTAGGCGGCGTCGCCTACGCGGGGCAGGTCGCCGCTGCTGGTCAGCAGCTGGGCCTGCAGCTGCTGGCCGCCGACGCGGACGGCCACGGCGAGGGCGTCACCGGTGTAGCTGACCCGTTCTATGGTCCCTGTCATGGGTGCCCGGGCAGCTCCCGGGTGCAGCGAGACGTTGAGCCGGTGCGGGCGGATCACCAGTTCATGGGTGCCGCCGGCCAGTCCTGCGGACCCGACAGCGCCGAACTGGCCCAGGCCTTCGACGTCCACCTTGTAGTAGCTTTCGCCGGCCAGGTTGGCCCGTCCGGTTTCAGCTCCGATACGGGCAGTGAGGAAGTTGGCCTGGCCGATGAAGTTGGCCACGAAGTGCGTCCTTGGCCGCTCGTAGACGTCCGTGGGCGAACCGAACTGTTCGATCAGGCCGCCGTTCATGACGGCGATCCTGTCCGCCATGTCCAGGGCCTCGTCCTGGTCGTGGGTGACGAAGAGGGTGGTGGCCCTGGTGCGCTGCTGGATGGAACGGATTTCAGTGCGCATCGTCTCGCGGAGTTTGGCGTCCAGGTTGGACAGTGGCTCGTCCAGGAGGAGCAGGGTGGGCTCCACCACCAGGGCGCGGGCCAGGGCGATGCGCTGCTGCTGGCCGCCCGAGAGCTCCTTTGTCTGCCGCTTGCCCAGATGGCCAAGCTGGACCATGTCCAGGGCGGCCGCAACCCTCGCCTTTTGTTCGGCTTTCGGGGTCTGGCGCATTTCCAGGCCGAAGGCCACGTTCTGTTCGACGTTCATGTGCGGGAACAGTGCATAGGACTGGAACACCATACCCATGCCGCGTTTGTTGACGGGGGTATGGGTGATTTCCTTGCCGTCCACCACGATGGAGCCGGCGGTCGGGTCCATCAGGCCGGCCACCATCCGGAGGGTGGTGGTCTTGCCGCAGCCGGACGGGCCGAGGAGTGCCACCAGGTGCCCCTCCTCAACTTCCATGTTCAGGCGGTCGACGGCGGGTTCCAGACCTGCTGCGTATCTTTTGGTCAGATCTACGATCGACAGTTTTGATTCAGTCACGGGTTCAGTTCTCCTGAAGGGAAAGTTGGGGAGGGCACCGGCAGGGCGCTATTTGGTGATGATTTCGCGCTTCCAGGTGTCGGTCCACTTATCGCGGGCCGAGGAGAGGAATTCGACGTCCAGCGGGACGATGTTCAGGGAGCCGTCCGTGGGTACCACGCGGTCCTTCACGTCCGCGGGCAGCTCAGCGTTGGTGACGGAGGGTGCGTAGAAGAGGGCCTTGGCGAACGCCGTCTGTGCCTCTGCGGACAATGCGTAATCGATGAACGTCTTGGCTGCGGCGGACTGCGGGGCGTCCTTTACCAGGTTGATGGTATTGATCTGGTAGACGGTTCCCTCCTTGGGGAAAGTGACGCCCATTTTTTTGTTGCTCTGGTCGCTATAGAACTGGCCGCGGGCATTCTGGCCGAGGCCCAGCACAGTCTGCCCGGTGATGACGTTCTGGTATTCATCCGGGTTGGGCGCGAAGGTCTGCACGCCGGGCGCCATTTCCTTCAGGCGTGTGACAGCGGAGTCGATGCCCTTCGTGTAGTCCTCGCCTTCCATCTTTGAGGTGATGGCAGTCAGGGACAGTCCCAGCAGGGAGGGCGGGGCGTTGACGTTGATTTTGCCTGCGTACGCCGGATCCCAAAGGACCTTCCAGCTGTCCGGGGCCTCCGGGAAGGTGGCGGTGTCGTAGACCAGGCCGACGGCGTCGAGCATGGCAACCGGGCCGTACCCTTCCTTGTCCCGGAACTTTTCGGGGACATTGGCGAGGTTCGGGACGCCGTCGGTATCAATCTTGTCGAAGAGTCCCTGCTTGTTGCCGGTGGTGGAGACGGAGTTGTCCATGATGGCGACGTCGGTGGCCGGGTTGTTCTTTTGGCCCTGCAATGCGCTGAGCATCTCTGCGGAGGACCGCTTGGACGCGTAGTTGATCTTGATGTCCGGGTATTTCGCCTTGAAGGGCTCGATCACTGCAGCGGTGTACTGGTCCTGCCAGACTCCCGAATAGGCAATCAGGTTCACTTCGCCTGAGGTGGCGCTGCCGCTGCTGGATGCTTCACTGCCGCCGCCGCAGCCGGCCAACGCCAGAACCGCCGCGGAAAGCGCGGCCACAGCTGCCATTTTGCCTTTGATAGTTGCTCGCATTTGCTGTCTCTTTCTCAAGAAGATCCGGGTGTTGAAAACGGATCCTGGATGCTCCGAAGTTATGGTGGGAATATTTCGGAAATGTAAAAGAAAACGCCTATTCCGGTAAACACCGCCTTTATGCAGAATGCATCTGACGTCATCGTTAAATTGCATGCCTGCTGGGGGTAGAATGTATTGCCAGTGAAATAGCGTTCTGGGTTCAACCTAGTGTCAGAGATGTGGATCACACAAAGACTTGTTGCGTATCCCTCCATAGCATCCGGTTATGACCTTCTGGGTTCAGGACGACACAGAGAGAGAAGGCGGCCATGGATACGCGGAAGCTTGCGTACTTTGTGCAGATTGTGGATTCGGGCAGCATCACCAAGGCTGCGGCGGCGCTGCATGTGGCCCAGCCGGCCCTGAGCCAGCAGGTTTCAGCCCTTGAGACGGAGCTAAAGCAGCGCCTGCTGATCCGCAGCAAGCAGGGTGTGAAGCCCACCGCCGCCGGGCACACCCTCTACCGGCATGCCCAGTCCATCCTGCGGCTCGTTGACCAGGCGCGGCTGGACGTCGCCAAGTCGGGGGCAGCCCCGTCCGGGCGCGTTTCCATTGCCATTGCCCCCTACAGCATGGCGTCGAGCCTGACGCCACGAATCATCAGTGAAGTTGCCAGCAGGTACCCGGACGTCGTCCTGCACGTCACCGAAATATACGGCGGTGTGCTCAGCGAGGCCATCAAAAACGGGCGACTGGACATGGCGCTCATCTACGAGCCCGGTGCCATCCGCGGCGTGCAGTTCACCACCATGATCGTGGAAGACCTGCACTTTGTGGTCAACGCCAACAGGGCGGACGTGAACCACTCAGACGGCGAAGTATCCCTCGAGGAAGTAGCCCGGCACGGACTCTTCCTGCCCGAGCAGATCCACACCCTTCGCCAGACTGTGGAAGCGGGCTTTACCAGCAAGGGGCTGAAGGTCCAGCTGGTGGGTGAAGTGGAATCCGTTCCGTCCCTGGCCCGGCTGCTGCGGGCTGATCTGGGCGCCACCATCATGCCCAAGTCAGCAGCGGACGCACTGTTCCATGAAGAGGACTTCCATGTGTTTCGGATTATGGATCCGGCGCTGCAGTGCAAGATTGCCCTGTGCACCCCTGACCATGATCCGCTTTCCGAGGCGGCATCCGCGGTTCTCCTGGTATTGAAGGAAATGCTGCAGGAAATGCTCAGCAGCAAATATGCACGCTAGCCGTCCATAACGTCCGCTTATTGGGGCACGCATCATTCGTCTTAGTAACCCAACGCCGGGGATCCTAAAATTGTGCACAGGCCGGGAAATTACGGCGGTTACATTTTGAGGATTAATTGGAGCGGGCCGTGAAAAAGATCAATACCCTGCAGAGAGTTTCAGGTAAAGGCATGGGCCTGATGGCCAAAACCGGTTTCCACTGCCCTGCCAATGGTTTCTGGCGCCCCGAGGACCGCTCTATGGACCCCATCTTCGTGTTCGAAGGCAGCATCATGCCGGCCGGCAGGGGCGGTTCCACAGTCTGGCTCCTGGAGGACGCGGTAGTCGGTCCCCCGGAGTACCCCCTTCCGGCTCGGTAGGAACTGAGCGCGCGTCACCCCGTTGTGTTTCCAATTGAAGGCGGCGTCTACGACGGCGCAGGGCACCCTGCCCCTGGCCTCAATCGAGGATTGTCTGACCCCCTTGTCATGATTGGTTCATGGGGAAAGCGGCGGTGGCGAAGGCGTTTGAGGACATCAATGCCGCTCTTGCTGTGATCAATGCCGAGGCGGATGGGATGGGTTCCGAGCCATTCTCGGAGGCTGATCCGTTAGCCGGCCTTGCCGATGGCTGCCTGGACATCCTGGCCGGCGGCGCCGGGGTCCAGGCCCGGGTGTCGGGATTGTTGGCCAAGGCCGCAGGGACATACGCTGACTCGGCGCGGGCCGCCGCTGCGCCGGACGCGCCCGTGCAGGCACAGGAACTGGCGATCGCCGCGGAAATCGGGTGCGTCCTGGCCCTCAGTGACCGGGCCGCCGGCGCGCTGCTGGCCCAGTCCTACGCCCTGACCACTTCCTTGCCCCGGACGCTGGCTGCCCTGCAGGAGGGAACGATCTCCTGGCAGCACGCCAGAGTGATGGTCGATGAGACCGGCACCCTGGACCCGGCCGGGGCCGCGGCCTTGGAGGCCCACTTCCTGGACCCGGACACACCGAAACCGGACGCCGCGGCGACCATCGGGGAGATGCCGGCGTACCGGTTCAAAACCAAGGCCCGGACCTGGCGGGAACGCCACCACGCCGAGTCCATCGAAAAACGCCACGCCAAGGGCGTGGCGGACCGGCGGGTGGAATACCGGCAGGATCAGGACGGAATGGCCTGGCTCTCCGCCTGCCTGCCCGCAGACCAGGCGTTGGCGGGCTGGAACAAGCTCACCGCCGACGCACGGGAATTACAGGGCCCGGAGGAAACCCGGACCCTCACCCAGCTACGCGCGGACCTCTATGGCAGCCTGCTCCTCGGCGGAACCACCACCGGCGGTCACGACCCGGCTGCAGGAACAGCTGCCGGCCCGCCGTCGATCTGGCCCCAGGTCCTGGTCACCGTGCCCGTGTTATCCCTGCTGGGCCTCACCGACGAACCCGCGATGCTCGACGGCTACGGACACATCCCGCCGTCCATGGCACGCAGACTCATCGCCGACGGCGCAGGCTCGTTCTACCGGGTCCTGGTCGATCCGCGGGACGGGGCACCGCTGGAAATCGGCCGCACCAACTACCGGGTCACCAAAGCCATGCGGAACTGGCTGCGGCTCAGGGACGGCAAATGCCCCTTCCCCGGCTGCAACAACAACTCCCTGGACAACGAAGCCGACCACATTCTCGCCTGGCACCAAGGCGGCACCACCGGAATATCAAACCTGGGACAACCCTGCCCCAAACACCACAAACTCCGCCACACCAGCGGCTGGAAACCAACACCAGCCACCAAAAACCAGCCACCCGGCTGGACCTCACCCACCGGCCGCCACTACAAAAGTGAACACCAGGACTGGGAACCACCCCACTGGCCACACCTTTTGCATACGGTGTCCGATCATCCGCCAGACTTTGTCTTCATCGGATTGTCCCCGGGAGAAGACAGCCTGGAGAAGTTCGTTCACGGCACCGGCTGAGCAGTGCCTACCTGTGCACCTTGGACGATACCGCCCTTGGGGTTGGACCAGCTCAAACCACCGGCGGGCCATGCCCGCACGACCGGCACGCAACAAAGCCGCCGCAGGTAATCACTGCGGCAACTTTGCTGGCACTACGTGCCCAGAGGCTGCTAGGCCTGTTCCACCAGCAGACCCTTGGCCTTCAATACATCCGTCAGGTTGCAAAGATCGATGGTGGTGCCACCGGCCTTGTACAGGCCGATGAGCTCCCGCTCGGCATCGTCGCGTTCCTGCGAGAGTCGGATGACCTCTTCAATTTCGTCCTTGCGGACCACCACCACGCCATCGGCGTCACCGCGCAGGACGTCGCCGGGGTAAATGATTTCGTCGCCGAAGACTACCGGGTGGTTGACGGGGCCGATGGTTTCCTTGACGGTGCCTTTGATGGAGATGCTGCCGGAGAAGACAGGCAGCCCGAGTTCAATGAGGTCCTGGGTGTCGCGAACGCCGGAGTCCGTCACCAGGCCGGCCAGGCCCTTGGCTTTCATGGCGTTGCCGAGGACGTCGCCGAAGGTTCCGGCTTCCTCGTACTCCCCCGCCGAGGCCAGTATGACGTCCCCGGGCTGGGCGTAGTGGATGGCCACCTGCAGCATGAGGTTGTCCCGCGGCGCACAGCGGACGGTGGTGGCGGGACCGCAGAAGGACATGGACCTGTCGATGGGCTTGATCCGGGAGCTCAGCGCACCCTTTCGTCCTTGGGCCTCGTGGATCGTCGCTGACGAGAACTTCGCGAGCCGGCTGACGGCGTCAGCGCTGGGGCGGTCGATGGTGGTCTTGACATGAATCACGGTTTTTCCTTCGGTGGGTTGTATCAGGTGAGGGCCTGGACGGCCTTGTCGATGGCAGCGATGGATTCCTCGATGATGTCCAGGCTGGTGGCGTAGGAGATGCGGAAGTACGGGCCCAGCCCGTAGGCGGAGCCTTGGATGACGGCGACGGAGGCCTGATCGAGCAGATAGAGGACAAAGTCCTCGTCATCGCGGATGACGGTGCCCTCCGGCGTCGTCCTCCCGATGACTCCCGCACAGTTGACGTACGTATAGAAGGCGCCATCCGGCGTCGTGCAGGACAAACCGTCCACGGCGTTCAGGGCCGCGACTGCAGTGTCCCGCCGTTTGCGGTATGTCTGGAGGCTGTCCCGGACGAAGCCCTGCTCGCCGGTGAGGGCGGCGACGGCGGCGGCTTGGCTCACTGAGGAGGGGCAGGAGGAAATCTGCGACTGCAGTTTGTTGATGGCGGCGATAAGGGGTGCCGGTCCCGCCGCGTATCCCAGCCGCCAGCCAGTCATGGCGTAGGCCTTCGAAACTCCGTTCACGGCCAGGATGCGGTCCTTCAGTTCCGGGGCCACCTCAACCAGGCTGCTGGGCTTGTCTTCGCCAAAGTAGATCTGGTCGTAGATTTCGTCAGTGAGGACGTAGACATGCGGGAAGCCTGCCAGGACGTCGGCGAGCGCCCGCAGTTCGGCCCGGGAGTAGACCGCGCCCGTGGGGTTGGACGGTGCGTTGAGGATGACCCACTTGGTCCGCTCGGTCAGGGCGCCGGCCAAAGCCTCGGGCGTGAGCTTGAAGCCAACCTCTTCGCCGCATTGAACCACAACGGGTGTGCCCTCATTTGCAAGCACCATGTCGGGGTAGGAGACCCAGTAGGGCGCGGGAACGATCACTTCGTCGCCGGCGTTGAGCGAAGCCATGAAGGCCACGAAGATGACTTGCTTGGCTCCGCCGCCGATGGTGATCTCGGCCGGCGTGTAGTGGAGGCCGGTGCGCAGTTCGAGGGTCTGGAGAATGGCCCTCTGCAGTGCCGGAGTTCCCGTAACAGAGGTGTACTTGGTTTCACCCCTCTTGATCGCCTCTACGGCCGCCGCCTTGACGTGCTCCGGGGTGTCGAAGTCCGGCTCGCCGACTGTGAGGTCGAGGATGCGGCGACCTGATGCTTTCAGCTCACGCACGCGGGCCGCGGCCGCCACGCTGGCGGAGGACTTGATGCGGGACACCCGTGATGCAGGTTCAAATTCAGGCATGGTCTCTTCCTATGGAGTCAGGAGCGAGCGGTACTCGTTTCCTTCGACCCTAGGGAAATCCGGCGGGTATGGATAAGACCTAAAGTGCGTGGACGGATAAGCGTCCCTTATGGCTGGCGGACCCACAGTTTCCGGTTATGGGTCCAGTAACTATTGGTATTTCCGCTGCCTGACCTCAATGCCTAGCCTTCTACATAAGCCCGCCCGTCTGCCGAAAACTGAACCGAGGAGCGCTCTTGGCTGTTACGCCCCATGCCGACGTTGGCTATTACCGCTACCGGGGAGCGCCGAAACCGGACCAGACGGCACTTGAGGCGGAAAAGATCCGGAAGCTGCTGAAAGCAAACCGCCAACGGCTCGCCTTCAATGCAAGCAGCAGCAGACCCTTGTCCGTTCGGTTGAACCAGCACGTCGCCCAGGCCCTTCGGGACGGTGTCAAGGTCACTCGATTGGCGGAAGCAACCGGACTATCGCGGTGGACCGTTCGGACCATTGGCCTGACTTTTGATGACCTGCTTCCGTCAGGGCTGCCCGCAGAGCACCAGCTCACCGTTATCGCGAGGTTGAAATCCGAGCTCGCTGAACTGGAAGAATCAAGGGCAGCATTGGAGGAGCGCCGGCTGAACCTCCTGGCCGCCGCCCGCCGTCTTGGCGTCATGGACGACTTTGAGCTAGCCGCACTGAGCGGGCTCCAGAGTGAGGCCATCCGAAAGATGATGTGGGGGCTTCAAGCGCAAGTTCCCTAGACTTGCCAGTGGACACAAGCCGCAACAAGGAACAAAGGAGCCATTTATGAGTGGAGTAGTTGTTGTAGGAGTGGATGGCAGCGAGTCGGCCAGGAAGGCTGCGGAAACTGCAAGGGACCTGGCGGTGTCCCTGGGAGCGTCCCTTCACATTGTGACCGCATTCGAGTTCGAGACCGCCGAGACCTTCGGTGCAGGGTCCGACAAGGTCAGAATCTCGAACGCCGACAGCGCCGAACACGTCGCGAGGTCACTGGATAACTCGGGACAGGGCCTGGAGATCACCCACTCTGCCGCCCGCGGCAAGCCGGCTGATGCGCTGATCAAGGAAGCCATCCGACTGGACGCCCGGCTGATCGTGGTGGGCAACCGCAGGATGCGCGGCATCGGCCGGCTCCTGGGCAGCGTCGCCAACAGCGTGGCGCACAACGCCCCCTGCGATGTCTACATCGCGAACACCTACGAGGACTGACAGCCAAGCCAAGCACGCGGCCGACGGCGGAACCTCCCCCCGTCGGCCGTTTGCGTTTCGCAGCAGGAAAGTGCGGGCCACCTGGACCAGTGGTATTGCTCCCTCCACCCGTGGTGGTCAGGAGCCATGCGCCCAACACGGCCAGCGCACTAATCCAGGTTGTTTCCTGCCGTTTCGGGCCCGCAAGGTTACTTAGCTGGACACGTCCTTTTCGATTTCCTCGGCGAGGTCGTCCACCTCTTCCGGGCGCAGTTCGATGCCAGCCTCCTCAAAGCGTTCCTCGAGCACATGGCTCACGTCATCCTCCACGTGGCCCAGTCGAATTTCGTCGCGGACCTCGTCCGCGATGCTTTCAGGAGTCTCGGTGTGGGCTGTGTCCTCCACTGTTTCGTCGTCGTCAAAGGGGGCGTTTGGGGTATCGGCTGAGTCAGTCATAACTCATGGTTACCGGTCGCCGGGGAACGGTCAATAACGGGAACCGCCGAAGTAAAGCGTGCGACGGCGGCCCCCTCCCGCCGTCGGCCGCTTCCGTCCCGTCAGTCCCCCAAAGGCAGCGTCTGCGCAACGGTGACCGCGATCAGGGCAAGGAACGTGGCAGCAACCGCCCACGCTTCCAGGCGCTGCCGCAGGGTCCTGCGCTGTGACCCGTTACCCGTTGATCTCCACTTGCACATAGTCCTCCCGAAGGAACATCCGGCGTTCCTGCCAGCCGTCGAGTACAACCCAAATGATCGAGCCATCGGGCGTGGCGGTGTCCACGAAGCCCGAGCCGATAGGCAGCCCGTGCTGCGAAAGCCGCACCCGCTGCCCCATCGGCAGGGCGTTCCACGACACCCGCCGCCACTGTTGATCGCTCCCCCCTGTCACGGCACTACCGCAGGATGACTGTGCGGTTGCCCAGCAGCAGGATCCTGCCCTCGCAATGCCAGCGGACGGCGTTCCGCAGCGCAACGCACTCGGCGTCCCGTCCCGCCGCCACCAGGTCCTCAGCGGTGTATGTGTGGTCCACCTCGATGACCTGCTGGGAAATGATCGGGCCCTCGTCCAGTTCCGCGTTCACGTAGTGCGCGGTGGCCCCCACGGTTTTGACGCCCCGCTCATACGCCTGGTGGTACGGCTTGGCCCCCTTGAAGCTGGGCAGGAACGAGTGGTGGATGTTGATGGCCCGGCCGGCAAGCTTGGCGGAGAGCTCGTCGCTGAGCACCTGCATGTAGCGGGCCAGGACCACGAGTTCGACGTCGAGCTGGTCCACAAGTTCCAGGAGCCGGGCTTCGGCAGCGGGCTTGGTGTCCCTTGTGACCGGCACGTGGAAGAACGGGATTCCGTCCCACTCCACCAGGCTTGCCTGGTCCGGGTGGTTGGACACGACGGCGACGATTTCTACGGGGATACCGCCCGTCCGTGCCTGGAACAGCAGGTCGTTGAGGCAGTGCCCCATTTTGGACACCATCACCAGCACGCGGCGCTTGCGGCCGTGCGGCTCCAGCTGCCAGTTCATCTGCCACTGTTCGGCCAGCGGGGTAAAGCTCGTGCGCAGGTCCTTGGTGCTGAAAGGCTCCTGCTCCGGACCGGCCCCCGAAGCGAAATGCACCCGCATAAAGAAGTGCCCCTGCGCCTTGTCGCCGTACTGCTTGATGTCGATGATGTCGCAGCCGTGCTCCAGCAGGAAGGCCGAAATCGCATGGACAATTCCTGGGGACTCCAGGCAGTCAACCGTCAGGACATGCTCGACGGCGGCAGGACGTTCCGCCGTCGAGGCACCCTTGGCAGGGGTTGGGACGGGCGTCTCCACAGTGTGCAGGGTGCTCACTTATTCACCCCGTCATTCAACGCGCCGTCAAAATCCCGGCCGATGGCAGACGCCTCGGCATCCAGGTCCTGGGCAAGCTCCGACTTGAAGGTCGCGTAACGGGCCAGGTGAGCAGGCCGCCGTCGCAGTATCAGCCACGCGGCGCCGAGCACCAGGAACCAGACCGGCGTAACCAGCAGCGCCAGCAGGGTGTCCGGCTGCGTGGTCAGTGCCCACAGGACGAAGGCGAAGAACGCGAACACCACCCAGACCATCGGCACGCCGCCGGGCATCCGGTACTTCGAGCCCTCGTGCAGCTGCGGGCGGCGGCGCCGGAACGCCAGGTAGCTGGCCAGGATGATGGACCAGACGAACACGAAGCAGACGGCGGACACGGTGGTCACCATTTCGAAGGCCTTGCCGATGTCCTGGCCCGCGTACATCAGGATAACGCCCGAGAGCAGCAGCACGCAGGAGAGGAACAGGGCGTTCTGTGGCACCTTGCGCCGGGACAGGCCGCGGAAGACCGACGGCGCGTCCCCCTCCTGCGCCAGCCCGTAGACCATCCGGGAGGTGGAGTAGATACCGGAGTTGGCCGAGGACATAGCCGAGCTGAGCACCACCAGGTTCACCACGGTGGCCGCGGCGCCGAGGCCGGCCAGGGAGAACATGGCGATGAACGGGCTGTGCCCGGCCTGGAACTGGGTCCAGGGGGTGACGGACATCAGGATGATCAGGGCGCCCACGTAGAAGAGCAGCACGCGGATAGGGATGGAGTTGATGGCCCTGGGCAGGTTCTTTTCCGGGTCCTTCGCCTCCGCAGCAGTGGTGCCCACCAGCTCAATGCCCACAAACGCGAACACCGCGATCTGGAAGCCGGCCACAAAGCCCATGAACTCATTCGGGAACATGCCGCCGTGGCTCCACAGGTTCGTGAAGGTGGCAGGGCCGGCGTCGGACTGGAAGCCCGTGAAAATCATGAACATACCCACGATGATCAGCGCCGCGATGGCAATGATCTTGATCAGCGCGAACCAGAATTCGGTCTCGCCGAACGCCTTCACCGTAACGAGGTTCAGGAGCAGGAGGATGGCCACGGTGGCCAGGCCCGGGATCCACAGCGGGAGTCCCGGCCAGAGTTCCTTGGAGTAGCCGGCGATCGCGATGACGTCCGCGATGCCCGTGATCACCCAGCAAAACCAGTAGGTCCAGCCGGTGAAGAAGCCTGCCCAGGGGCCCAGGAGGTCCGCGGCGAAGTCGCTGAAAGATTTGTAGTTCAGGTTGCTCAGCAGCAGTTCGCCCATGGCCCGCATGACGAAGAACATCATGAAGCCGATGATCATGTAGACGAAAATGACGGACGGTCCGGCCGCGGAGATGGTTTTACCCGAGCCCATGAACAGGCCGGTGCCGATGGCGCCGCCAATGGCGATCAGCTGGATGTGCCTGTTGGTGAGCTGCCGCTCAAGATGCGGCTCCTGGTGGGGCGTTACAGGTTTAGTTCTCACGTGCTGCTCCTCGAATCAATGCTGTCTGGAGTGCTGAAGTGGTTGCCTGATCCGGGCCCGGGGGCAGGTGATCGAGGCTGTTGAAGCTGTAAAGGTGGATACCGGCGATGGAGCCGGGCTGGCTTTCGAGGCCGGTGATCAGGCTGTCCGGCAAGTAGCGGTCCCCGCTCAGGAGTTTGTGTGCCAGCGGGCCCTTGCGGCTGAGGAACTTCAGGGAACTTCCGACGCCGATCTGCGTGGACAGTGCCACCAGCTTGGTCCGCGGGACGGACCCGGCCACGCCCGCCCAGACAGGCAGGTGGACTCCCTCACGGCGCAGGAGCGCTGCGTAGTCATGGATCTTCCCGGCGGAAAAACACATCTGGGTGACCACGTGCGAGGCCAGGTGCTGCTTGGCCAGGAGTCCGTCCAACAGGTCCAGCGGGCCGAGGAGGGGATGACCTTCCGGGTAGCCCGCGACGCCGGCCCGCATCATTCCGCTGCTGTACTGGGCAATGTCCTCCAGCACGGGAAGGGCTGAGTCGTAAATGCCGGCGGGCTGCTTGCGGTCGCCGCCGATGACGAACACTTCCCGGATGCCCGCGGCATCGCAGCCGCGGACAATTTCGGTGAGCTCGGCCCGGCTGCGGATGCTCCTGGCGGCGAGGTGCGGGATCACCTTGTACCCGGCGTCGCTCAGCTCCACTGCTGTGCGCATGGTCCGCTCGATGCCGTGGTGCGGCAGGCATGTCACGCTCAGCGCGGTGGTCGTGGGCACCAGGGCCTGGACCTGCTCGACGATTCCCTGGGATGGGATGATTTCGATTCTGACGGGGAACATCATTGGTCCTGTCTCTTCATCAGGGTTCGGTATCCAACTCAGGCTGTAGCCGCGAGGAGGGAGCTGGCTTCCTGGCGGGTGGTGCCGGATGACTCGATGTGGGCCAGTTCTGCCGGGATGTCCCAGCCCTTCTTGCGCATCGCTGTGGCCCAGAGCCGGCCGGCGCGGTAGGAGGACCGGACAAGCGGGCCACTCATCACGCCGAGGAACCCGATCTCG
>JBKJVX010000262.1:0-17940 GCA_046717065.1 Arthrobacter sp.
GGTGTCGCGGGGGGTTACGACGCCGGCGAATGGGCGCTCGCCGCCGGTCGCGGGCCCGGTTCCACTCTCCACCGGTACACCCCCATCCTCATCCACCGGGCTATTTCCGGGGTCAGCTTCGGGGGCCGCCGCCGTCGTCATCTCTTCAGTCATGTCAATCCTTCGGGAGCGTGACCAGCGGCAGGTATGCCCTGCGCGTGGTGCCGTCAATCTGTTCGAAGTCCAGGGCATCCATGGCGTCCCGGTCGAAGCCTGCCCCGGCGTGCAGGGCATGCGAGAGGAGCGCCCGGATGGTGTTGATGTGCTGCTCTTCCGGCGGCAGCTGCTGCCACGCCTCGGAAAGGGTGGAAGCGCCGGCCATGGCAGAGCTGATGACCTCCGGCTT
This sequence comes from Arthrobacter sp., assembly GCA_046717065.1. Taxonomy (GTDB): domain Bacteria; phylum Actinomycetota; class Actinomycetes; order Actinomycetales; family Micrococcaceae; genus Arthrobacter. The sequence goes on from JBKJVX010000262.1 coordinate 386, forward strand.
GGCCTTGCCGGTCCGCGGCGAGCGCACGCGGTCCAAGTCGCTGAAGGCAATGGGGTCGGCAAGTTTTGGCGGTGCGGCGAACTCGTCCGGGTCGAATAGCTTCACCATGGACAGCGACTCGAACCCCGCGTTAAAGAGGACGGGCCCGGGGACCAGCCCCGGCCGTTCCCGTTCGTACGGAAGGGACCGGATCGCCTGCTCAGCTTCGCGGAGCACTTGCCGGAGCCGGACGGACTGGCGGAAGTCATCGCTTTGGACGTAGGTGTTGAGGCTTTCGCTGAGCTTGCCGTAAATCCGCTGGATTTGGCTGTGCTGCTGGCGGAGTTCGGCCACCAGGTTCTTCAAGGTTTCCCGGTCCTCGGGTGAGAGGTCATCCGCGAACTGCCGGCTCAGGACCTCGCCGATCGCGGACCGGAACCTGAGCTGCTGCTGCGGGTCCTCCAAAAACGCCGTGAAGGAACGGAACGTCCTGCCCTCCGGGCTCTGGCGGAGGCGTTTGTCGGCCTCCAGCACCTGCGCCATCGTGGCGCCCTTGGTCAGTGACTCCTCGATGATCTGGTTGCGCAGGCCGCCCACCAGTTCCTCGATCCGGTCACGCATCTTTTTGTAGTCGGCGGGAAGGCTCGCGGCGAGGTCCAGGATGTTTCCGGCAGCTTCAACTGCCTCGTCGTCATCCAACAGGCCGTCGAACTCGCCGGAGCTGATGTCCTGGATGAGCTGCTGGCGCTCTTCGATCTCCTCTTCCAAGGACTCGAGGCGGGCACTCTGGTCCGGATTGGTCTCGTTGGCGAGCTTCTCGACGTCTCCCAGCAGCGTGCCGAGGCGCGAACCGTTAAGGGTGGACCGCTCGCTGGAGAGGCTGTCGAGGAACGCCAGCACACGCGCGGCCGGTTCGGTGACTTCGTAGACGATCTGGCCTGACTGGTTCCGCCGCGTCAGGAAGTGCCTGCGCGTCCACTCGTCGCCAAAGGCCTTCCCGTTGGCGCCGCCTCCCAGTCCCGGTTCCTGCCGGCGGAGCTCCTCAAGGAAGGAGTCGACGTCGGCGTGGAACACCTCCAGCGGCAGTTGCGGCCGGGTGCGGGTAAAGGAAGCCTGCAGCACCGCGATCACCCAGGGCGCCGAGCGCGTCAGGGCCCAGGCAGGTCCTTTGGTGAGGAGTTCGAGGTCCCGGAGCCGGGCGCTGATGGCGTCAGCGGATGACCTGGCGGAGCGGGGCACACACTCTCCTTGGGCTGTTTAGGCGGGCAGGGCAGGGGCTCCAAACGGAAAACTGCCAACAACAAGGTTAACTCAGGCGGCCGCGACCGCTCTGTGACCTACTTCGTCGTAGTATCTCGATCCAATATCAAGAGCTCTTTAAGCCTGCTGCGGCTCTGGCTGGGCAGGCCGTCTACCCCTACGCTCATGCTACTGATTTCGACCAAAGCAACGTTTCAGCAGGGGGACTCATGCAGTTCGATCTAAGCGCAGTGGAAACCGCCACCTTGGTATTCGTGGGCACACTGGTGTTCGCCTTTATCCTGGCCGCCTTCGTCCTCACGGCCGGACTGGTAGCGCTGGTGCTGCTGGGCACGGGAAAGCTCGGGTGGACAGTGGTTTCGAAGTCGCTCCTGGCCGTCGTCCACGGCATCAACGCGGGCTGGGACCGGCTGGCGCACCACGCAACGGCATTCGACGCCGCCGGAGATTTTCCGGGGCAGTCCTCCCCTAGCACAGGAACTTACCCGCGGGTAATATTGAGAGACAGCTGAAGGGTTCTCCAACCCGGCGGACCTGGCTAAGAAAGCTATCCGGCCAAGGAGATAACCCATGAGCTCCGCCACTGACAGCCCCTCGAAGACCACCCCTTCCGGCTCCACCACCAACAGCGCAGCAACAGACGCCCCTGCGGAGGATACCCCTGTCCCCGCGGGCAAGATCGGCGGGAGCGTCACCGCGGACGAGGCCCGGGCCGTCGCCGAGGCTGCGCGCGAAACCGGCTGGGACCGCCCGAGTTTCGCCAAGGGGCTCTACCTGGGCAGTTTCGACCTCAGCCTTGTCCATCCCTGGCCCACTCCTGACCCGGCAGACGTGGCACGGGGTGAGGCGTTTATGGCCCGCCTCACCGAATACGCGCGGACCATGGACGGCCGGATTATCGAGCGGGAGGCGAAGATCCCTGACGGATACCTCCAGGGCCTGGCGGACCTTGGCGTCTTCGGGATGAAGATTCCGGAGGAATACGGCGGCCTGGGCCTGTCACTGGTGTACTACGGCCGGGCATTGGCCCTGCTGGGCAGCGTGCACCCCAGCCTCGGCGCCCTTCTTTCGGCGCATCAGTCCATTGGTGTGCCCGAGCCCGTGAAGGTTTTTGGCACTGCCGAGCAGAAGCGGAAGTACCTCCCGCGCTGCGCCGCCGGCGCCGTGACAGCGTTCCTCCTGACGGAACCTGACGTGGGCAGCGATCCTGCCCGGATGGGCAGCACGGCAACACCCACGGACGACGGCGAGGCCTACCTTCTGGACGGCGTCAAGCTGTGGACCACCAACGGGGTGATCGCCGAACTGGTAGTGGTGATGGCCGTGGCGCCGGGCCGCACGGATGCGGACGGCACCAGGCACAAGGGCGGCATCAGCGCTTTCGTAGTGGAGATGGACTCTCCCGGCATCACCGTGGAATACCGGAACTCGTTTATGGGCCTGCGGGGCATCGAGAACGGGGTGACCCGGTTCCATCAGGTGCGCGTCCCGGCGGCCAACAGGCTGGGCAAAGAGGGCCAGGGCCTGAAAATCGCACTTACTACGCTGAACACGGGTCGGCTTTCCATCCCGGGCCTTTGCGTCGGAGCAGGCCGCTGGAGCCTCAAGATCGCCCGCGAATGGTCCAACGCCCGGACGCAATGGGGCAGGCCGGTGGGCGAGCACGAGGCCGTGGGCAAGAAGATCGCTTTCATCGCCGCGTCCGCCTTCGCCCTGGACGCCGTCTTCGAACTCTCCGCCGAACTTGCCGACGCCGGCCAGAAGGACGTGCGGATCGAGGCCGCCCTAGCGAAGCTCTGGTCGACGGAGATCAGCTGCCGGATAGCCGACGAACTGGTACAGATCCGCGGCGGCCGGGGGTTTGAGACGGCGGAATCGCTGGCGGCGCGCGGTGAACGTGCGGTACCGGCCGAGCAGCAGCTGAGGGACCTGCGGATCAACAGGATCTTTGAGGGTTCCTCAGAGATCATGCGCCTGCTGATCGCCCGGGAAGCCGTGGATGCGCACCTTGCCGCCGCGGGTGACCTTGCATCGATGGACGCGAGCCTGTCCGAGAAGGCGAAGGCCGCCGTCGGCGCTTCCGGCTTTTACGCCCGCTGGCTGCCGAAGCTAGTGGCAGGCGCTGGCATGGACCCTCGCTCGTACAGCGAGTTTGGCCGCTTGGCCAAGCACCTGCGGTTCGTGGAGCGCTCGTCCCGGCGCCTGGCCCGGCAGACGTTCTATGGCATGGGCCGGTGGCAGGCAAAGCTGGAACGCAAGCAGGCATTCCTGGGACGGGTGGTGGACATCGGAGCGGAACTGTTCGCCATGACAGCGTGCTGTTCAAGGGCGGAGATGCTGCTCCACACTGCACCCGAAAAGGCCGCGAGCGCCTACGAGCTCGCGGAAGCGTATTGCGAGCAGGCCCGCGTGCGCGTCGACGAGTACTTCGACCAGCTGTGGCGGAACACTGATGACGCCGACCACCGCCTGACCCGAAGGGTCCTCGCCGGTGACCACAGGTGGCTGGAGTCAGGCGTACTGGACCAGTCGGAAGGCACCGGCCCGTGGATCGCGGATGCCTCCCCTGGGGCCTCGCAAAGGGAAAACCTGCACCGTAACTACCGCTGACGCCTTCGGTCACAAAATAGTAAGCATCCTTGCTATCTCCGCGGCCCGGTGATTGAGTTGACCCATGAGCAGCTCAACGGACCCAGAGAACCTGCCCCCACGGCGCGCCCGGGAGGACGCTGACCGGAGCGGAAGCTACCGTGCCGCCGCGGCTGATGATGCCACCCGCAGCTACGACCAGCAGCCCGCAGCGGATACCACGCCGACCTCCACTTACGACCGGGTGCCGGCTGGCCACACCGGCTCAGCCGGCACCTCCGCGGAGCGCGACTATGTTCCCGAGGCCTCGACACCTGCTGTTGATCCGAACCTGACGGACCGGAAGACCGCCGTCGCCAGGGAGAAGGAACGGTTCGGCGGCATCAAAGTGGGCTCGGCGTTCTTCGGCTGGCTGACCGCCACCGGCATGGCCGTGCTGCTGACCGCGCTCGTGGCAGCAGCCGGAACGGCTGTTGGCCTTGCAACCAACACCGACGTCAACGAAGCGGTTAACCAGGCGGCCCAAAACCAGGGCACCGTTGGCCTGGTGGGCATCATTGTCCTGCTGGTCATCCTGCTCCTCTCCTATTACTGCGGCGGTTACGTCGCGGGACGCATGGCGCGCTTCAACGGCATCAAGCAGGGCCTCATGGTGTGGATCTGGGCATTGATCGCGGCTGTCCTCATCTCCATCCTGGGCCTCCTGTTCGGGCAGCAGTTCAATGTGCTGGCCAACCTCAACAGCTTCCCTCGCATCCCGATTAATGAAGGGGAGCTCACCACCACCAGCATCATCGCCGCCGTTGTGGTGGCACTGGTGGCACTGGTGGGCGCCGTGTTGGGCGGGCTGGCAGGCATGCGGTTCCACCGGAAGGTGGACCGGGCAGGCTTCACTCCGGACGAGGACTACGACAACGAGTAGTCAGGCCAGAACTTCCCCGTCCAGGTAAAACCAGCGGCCGTTTGCCCGCACGAACCTGCTGACCTCGTGATGGGTACCGCGCTCGTTGCCGTGCCGGAACCAGGCTTTGAACTCCACGGTTCCCTGGATGTCCAGCGGGCCCCCGCGGTTGGTGGAGAGAATGTCCAGGCGCCGCCACTGCAGGTCCGGATCAAGGTCCAGGTTGGCCGGGGCCTTGTCCGGGTGCCAGGTACGCACCAGGTAGGGCCCGTCCCGGAGTACAAACGCGCTGTAACGGGAGCGCATGAGCTGTTCTGCCGTTGCTGCTTCCGCGTTGCCGGAGTGGAACCGTCCGCAGCACATCGCATACGGCTCGCCGGACAGGCACATGCAGTTCGTGTTTGGGGTGTCCTCCGCCATGGCGCTCCTGTTTCCTTGCTTCCGGCCGCGCAGTGCATGCCGTCGTTCCCCGTCCGACTATAGGCGCCCCGGCAGCCTGCCAGTGGGCATAACAGCTTTGAAACAACCCGGGACGCACCGCTCGGCGCGTCGGCAAGGGCCGGCAAAAATCCGTATGGTGGAGAAGGAGCTGTTGCTGGCGGAGGGGCGCTGTGAGGGCTTTACGGCCGGCAGAGAGGAGAGACGACGTGGAAAATCCGGATACGCTCATCCTCAACCTGACCTTTTTGGGGACGGTGGGAATGGCTTTCCTGATGTTCCTGGTCCTCTTCCTGCTGGGGGTCATCACGCTGGTGCTCGCGGGGATAGGCCGGCTTGCAGCCGCCGCGTTGATGGCCCTGCTCGGCAGGCGCTCCCGCAATGAAAGCGTCCAACTGGTGCGCCTGGGCGGCCCCTTCAGGGCAGGGCCCGACGGCGGCACTTCAGTTTCCGCTGCGGGTCCCGCCGGCGAGGGCGTGCCCACCGCCAAAGCCCCGAAAGCCAAGGGCCAGCGCCGGGACTGGCGCTCCGTGCTCAAGCCGGAACACGTGCGTTCGGCGCTGCGCACCGCCGTCGTACGTCACCCGGCACTGACGGCCGCGCGCCGCGAACCCCCCGTCCTCGCGGAGGACTGGGCCTCCGCTGTTGCTGAGGCGGATGCCAGGGCAATGGCGCGGGCTCGGGCCGCCGCACCGGAAATCAAGCTGTCTGTTCGGGATCTGCCCGATCCCCGCGTGCCTGCCGACAAGGTGGTGGAGGTGGCTCCGCTCGTGGAGTCTGCCCTGGACACGCACGGCCCGGGCCGGGTGCCGCGGTCGTTCAAGAAAACGCAGGCTCCGCGGCCGCTGCCGCCGCTGGACACGGGGTCCCTGGTGTCATTGTCCGGCCCGGCGCAGGCGGTCAAAGGCGCCTCTTCGAAAAATTCAACCGCTCAGGGAACCGGCGTCGACCGCCCGGCGTCCACGGGTAACCCACATAAGGGCCGACTGCCCTTACCCTGAGCAACCATCTGGGTTAGCGTGAAACCCATGGAATTCAGATACCTCGGAAACAGTGGCTTCAAAGTCTCGGAAATTACCTTCGGCAACTGGCTCACGCACGGCTCCCAGGTGGAGAACGACGTCGCTTCCCAGTGTGTGAGGGCAGCCCTCGATGCAGGCATCAGCACCTTTGACACGGCGGATGTCTACGCCAACACGGCTGCGGAAACCGTCCTCGGCGAAGCCCTGAAGGGCGAGCGCCGCGAGTCCCTGGAAGTCTTCACCAAGGTCTTTGGCGCCACCGGGCCCAAGGGCAAGAACGATCTGGGCCTGTCCCGCAAGCACATCATGGAATCCATCAACGGCTCACTGCGCAGGCTGCAGACGGATTATGTGGACCTCTACCAGGCGCACCGCTACGACTTTGAAACGCCGCTGGAGGAGACCATGCAGGCGTTCGCGGACATTGTCCGGCAAGGCAAGGCGCTCTACATCGGCGTCAGCGAGTGGACGGCGGAGCAGCTCCGCGAAGGCCACGCCCTGTCAAAGGAGCTCGGTTTCCAGCTCATCTCCAACCAGCCGCAGTATTCCATGCTGTGGCGCGTCATCGAGGCCGAGGTTGTGCCGGCGTCCGAGGAGTTGGGCGTGTCCCAGATCGTCTGGTCCCCCATGGCCCAGGGCGTCCTCAGCGGCAAGTACCTGCCTGGCCAGCCCGCCCCTGAAGGCAGCCGCGCCACGGACCAGAAGGGCGGTGCCAAGATGATCGAACGCTGGATGCGCGACGACGTCCTGGCCGGGGTCCAGGAGCTCAAGCCCATCGCGGAGGAAGCCGGACTCTCCATGCCGCAGCTTGCCGTCGCCTGGGTGCTGCAGAACCCGAACGTCGCTTCGGCCATCATTGGTGCTTCCCGGCCGGAGCAGATCGCGGACAGCGTGGAGGCGGCAGGGGTGAGGCTGGAACCGGACGTCCTGAAGAAGATCGACGACGCCATCGGCTCCCTTGCCGAACGTGATCCGGCGCAGACGAAGTCCCCCTCCAAACGGGAACACTAGCCGGTGGACTCCACTCCGGAACTGCCTGACCTGGCTGTCACCGGCTCCACCGGCGGCCTGGGCGGAATGGTGGCGCGGAAGCTCGCCGCGGCAGGTTCCGCCCAGCGCCTGCTGGTGCGGGACGCAGCACGCGCGCCCGAGCTGGAGAACGCCGCGGCGGTGGTGTGCACGTACTCGGATTCAGAAGCAGCACGTCAGGCCCTTGACGGCGCCAAGGTGCTGTTTATGGTGTCCGCCGCGGAGGCCGAGGACAGGTTGGACCAACATTTCACGTTCATTGATGCTGCTGCCGATGCCGGGGTGGAGCACGTCGTCTACACCTCCATCTACCGCTGCGCACCGGACTCGACCTTCACCCTGGCCCGCGACCACTACGCCACGGAAGAACGCATTAGGGCATCCGGGATGGAGTTCACCTTCCTGCGGAACAACCTCTACCTGGACTTCCTCCCCTTGATGACGGGCGAGGACGGCGTCATTCGCGGACCCGCCGGCGAGGGCACGTTTTCCGGTGTTGCCCGGGAGGACATTGCCCGGTGTGCTCTTGCCGTGCTGCGCGACCCTGCCCTCCATAAGGGCAGGACCTACAACCTGACCGGCCCGGAGGAGCTCTCCCTGTCACGGGCTGCCGAGGTGCTGACGGCAGGAACGGGCCGTACCGTTGGCTACCATCCGGAAACCGTGGAGGAAGCCTACTCGTCGCGCGCATCCTACGGCGCACCGCAGTGGCAACTGGACGCCTGGGTGAGCACCTACACGGCTATTGCGGCCGGCGAGTTGGCGGGGGTTTCTCCTGATGTACATGGGCTGACCGGCCAGGATCCCCTCAGCCTGGCGGAGTTCCTGACCCGTCCGCAGCTGTAGTTGTCCCCTGCCGGGGCGGGCCGTTGACGTGCTGCCTGTGGAAGCCGTTGACGTGCCGGCGGGGCGGGCGTAAACCTGTGGCAAGGCATCATCCAGCCCTAAACAATCCCCGCCGAGCAGAATCGCAGTGCCATGAAGCAGATCCACGACAACCTGCAGTCCACGCCTCCAGCTGAGGGTTCCGGCGAACCGGCCGGGGTGCCGGCCGGGCCCACTGCCGGCCCGCTCACTCCGGAGGAACTTCAGCTGGGCGCCCGAAACCACTCCATGCCCCTGGAGGCCCTCCGCCGTGACGTCACTCCGCCGGGACTCCACTACATCCTCACGCACTTCGACATCCCCGACATCGACCCTGCCGCCTGGCACCTCCGGATCAGCGGCGCGGTGGAGCGGGCGCTGGAGCTGAGCATGGCGGCGCTGCGGAAGGATCCCGCCATCACCGTTCCCGTCACGCTGGAGTGCGCGGGCAACGGCCGGTCGCTCCTTTCACCACGGCCCATGAGCCAGCCCTGGGTCCTTGAAGGAGTGGGCACAGCACACTGGACCGGCGTTCCCCTCGCGTACCTCCTCGGCAAGGCGGGGGTACTGCAGAACGCCGTGGACGTGGTCTTCACCGGCGCGGATGCCGGGATCCAGGGCGGCGTCCCTCACCACTACGCGCGGAGCCTGCCGATCCGGGAAGCGCTGCGTGCCGACGTCGTACTCGCTTACAAGATGAACGGCAACGAACTGCCGCCCCAGCACGGTTATCCCCTGCGGCTTGTGGTCCCCGGCTGGTATGGCATGGCCAGCGTGAAGTGGCTGGAATCCATCGAGGTGGTTACTGCCCCCTTCGCGGGCTACCAGCAGCAGGTCGCATACCGCTACCAGGATTCAGCGGACGACGCCGGGACGCCGGTTTCGCGGATCAGGGTACGTTCGCTGATGGTGCCGCCGGGCATCCCGGAATTCTTCACCCGCAAGCGGGTGCTGCCCCGGGGACCCGTGATGCTGCAAGGCCGCGCCTGGTCCGGGCAGGCGGCGGTGACTGCTGTGGAAGTGGGCATCGATGACAAATGGCTGCCGGCGCACCTGGAAGAACCCGCGGGAGGATTCGCGTGGCGCAAATGGACGCTGCCGTGGGTAGCTGACGCGGGCGAGCATGTGCTGGCCTGCCGTGCCACGGATGCCAGCGGCGCCACCCAGCCCCTGGAGCAGAACTGGAACTACCAGGGACTGGGCAACAACGTGGTGCAGCGCATCAGCGTACGGGTTGAGTAGCGGCCGTTATGTAGGCAGGGTTGGGCAGGTCTGATTCCCCGGTCGGGATACCTGTCTCCCGGGCCGGGGCGCCGGGGCTATACTCGGTGCCAGCCATGACCAGTCTTCCTTCCTCCCCCGCCAGCGTCCGCATCGATGCGTGGTTGTGGGCCATCCGGGCCTACAAGACCCGTTCTGCGGCTACTGCCGCGTGCCGCGCCGGCCATGTGCGGCTGAACGGCAGCCCGGCAAAGGCCTCGGCAACACTGGTCAACGGCGACACGGTGACAGTCCGGATGTCCGGTTACGAACGGATCCTCGAAGTGCGCCGGCTGATCAACAAGCGCGTGGGCGCTGAGGCCGCATCCCACTGCTTTACCGACCACACACCGCCGCGGCCCGTTGCCCCGGCGCTGGGCCTGCCGCAGCGTGACCGTGGTTCGGGCCGGCCTACCAAGAAAGACCGGCGCGAGATGGAACGCCTCCGCGGGGCATGATCCCGCTGGGCCGGAGTCTGATTGCGGCCTTGCCTAGCCCTTGACCCGTGCCCGCACCAGGTTCGCGAACGGCAGCTGCCCGTACTCCTCAATGAATGCGGTGTGGTATTCGGCTTCGGCCTTGTTCAAACCTTCGGCGGGCAGTTCCTTCCAGGCGAGCAGCAGCTGCCAGGCATCCTTGAGTTGCCAGACCAGGCGGCCGTCCCAATGCCCTGGCGGCTTGCCCTGCCCGAAGTCCAGGAACTCCTGGATCTGCCGCCGGAGCCCGCGGTTGCCTTTGCTGCCCGGACCGGCTTTCCCCAGATAGAGCACCGCGGCGGCATCCACCCATTCGGCTGCGAGCGCCCGTTCCGGCACTGAGGGGTCCTTCTTTTTGAAGACGCCGGCGGTGCTTTTCTTCAGGAATTCCGGCTGGAACCCTTCCGGTGCGATAACGGCGAAGAGGCCCGTACCCTGCGGGACCCGCATAACGTCCAGGTCCTGAAACGACCTGAAGCCCGCAAAGCCGTCATCTTTCAGGCCCTTCCTGGTGAACTGCATCCCTATATTGAACAGCACGCCTTCTACTGGGCCGCACACCGTTTCGGGAGCCACTCCTTTTATCCACATAGCTCCTCCGCACTCCTACAGGCCATACGTACCGGTCAACAGCGCCCCCGCTGCCCGGCACTGCCTGACTGTGGCTGAGAAGCGGCGATCCCGCCGTCGGCCTCAAATACTGCCCCGCACCAAGGCCCTCAAGCGTGCCCACAGAGTAGGAACGGCGGCGTAACGGCGTGGTGTGCCTCAATTTCCCCTGCCCTCCTCCATGCGCGGAAGCGTAGAGTGGCCTAAGACGCCTGATTCTGGACGCCTTGCTGCTGAGGGAGAAATCGTGACGATTGATTGGGACGAAAAGAAAGCCCTGCTACAGGAACCGAACATCGCGAAGGTAACCCAGCTTTGCGACGAACTGATGGAAAAGAAGCCGGGTTCCACCGTCCCCTACATCGACCCGGTGCACGACGAGGATGAATGCCGGATTGTCAGCCTGCAGGTCAGCCCTGGAAAGGGCACCGAATCCGGCTTCGTCTCGCACTACAACGACGACGAAGCAGCCCGCCGGGCCACCCAGATCTACGAACTGGCCGAGCTCGAACCCCGCTATGTGATGCCGTGGAACGCCTACCCGTGGGTTCGCGATCCGGGTATGCCGTCGGCGCTGAGCGTGCAGGAAAAGACCGACGGCCTGCGCCCGTTCCGCCAGTTCTTGAAGATCAACTCACGCGTTTCCGCAATCATTGCCCACGGCACTGACGCTTCCACCTTCCTCACGCTGTTCGAGAAGACCTACCACTCATCACTCAAGAACAGCGGCATCAAGATCTACAAGGCCACAGCTTTGGGCGGCCGGGCGTTTGCTGTCTCCGAGGCGAAGCAGGAAGAGCTTCTGGCCAAGAGCGTGGACATCTACAAAGACGCGATGCAGCGGGCAGGCATCCAGCACCTCTGACCCAGTGACGCGACCGGACGTGCTCGACTGGCTGCTCGACTCCGACCCCGCCATTCGCTGGCAGGTCCTGCGCGACCTCACCGACGCTTCATGTGAGGAGATTCAGGCCGAGCGGGAGCGGGCAGCGAAGCACGGCTGGGGCGCCAGGCTCCTCGCCCTGCAGGGCACGGACGGGCAATGGGCAGGCGGTACCTACTGGCCCGCCTACGACGACGACCCGGACAACCAGCCCTGGACGGCCACCACGTACAGCCTGCTTCTCCTGCGCGACTTTGGCCTGAACCCCTCCAGCCGGGAAGCCCGGCAAGCTATCGCGCTGGTCCGCGCGAACTGCCGCTGGGAGGAGGGCAACCAGCTCTTCTTCGACGGCGAAGTGGAACCGTGCATCAACGGGATGACCGTGGCACTTGGGGCATACTTCGGAGAGAACGTGAACGCAGTGGTGGAGCGGCTGACCCGCGAACAGCTGGCTGATGGCGGCTGGAACTGCGAGGCCGGGAGAGGCTCCACCCGCTCCTCCTTCCACACCACTATCTGCGTGCTGGACGGACTTCTCGAGCACGAACGGAGTACTGGAGGCACCGGCGAGTCCCGGGAGGCCCTGCACCGCGCCGAGGAGTATCTGCTGGATCGCCGGCTGCTGAGGCGGGAGTCCACCGGGGAGCTTATTAGCCGGGACTGGTTGCAGTTCTCCTACCCCACCCGCTGGTTCTACGACGTCCTTCGCGGGCTGGACTACTTCCGCGCCGCCGGCGGCGCCCGCGACGAACGCCTCGAAGAGGCAGTGGAGGTGCTGCGGTCCAAGGAACAACCGGACGGCAGGTGGCTGCTGGAAAACACCCACCCCGGCAAAGTCCACTTCCCGCTGGAGGACGGCGACGGACAACCAAGCCGCTGGAACACCCTCCGTGCTCTGCGCGTACTGCGCTGGTACGAGGGTTCATGAGGGCATGCGCCGCCGGCTTAGCCTTCCATCAACCTCCGGCGGTGCTTCAACTCCTTGACCCACGCCCTGGTGACCATATCGGGAAACGGTGAGCCGCCGTCGTCGTTACCTTTTTGGCCGGGCCCCTTCAAGGCACGGAAAGCGGTACCGGCCTCAAGATCGGTGATCAGCGGGCCAGACGCTTTCAGCGCAGTCTCCAGAACCTGGGCAGCCGCCCGGTCGGTGAGTCCCAGTTCTGTGGCCCAGCCCAGGAAGTGGCGGCGCGAAATCCCGGTCCTCTTCCCGTCCATGGCCAAGGCCAGAGTCTTGTCGCCGTAAACCACCGTGGAGGGGATGTCGTACACCGGCGCGATGACCCACTCCCCGTGGGGCTGTTGGACCATGGACACGTTCTTGGCATGCAGGTCTCCGTTGCCTGTTAGCCATGCGTAGGCCGCTTGGATCGCCAGGTTTCGAAGGGCGGGAAGCGGTGCTGAGCAATAGTCCGCGAGCGCATGGCACACCTGGCCGTACCCCACGTTGTACTTGTCCGCCGGGTAGAGCTTCAGCACCTGCGCCCCGTCCTCCACGGCGAGGCGCCGCACGGCATCGGTCCCGGCCTCCGGAACCGGCACGCGGTCGAAACGCTCCACCAACAGCCCCGGCCGGCCCGCAACATCCCGGATCAGCTGGACGCGGCTCAGCGGAATCCGAAGCCTGGCGGCGTAGCGGAACATGACGTACTCGTTCTCCACCACATGCGGGAACTCCGGCGCGTTGAGCTTCAGGATGAACTGGCGCCCCGTGGTGGCCACCGGCACGGAAATCATTCCTGCGGACAACTTGTCCTGCACCCCGGCCAGGGCTACCGGATCAATCAACTCAGGGTCGCCGAGCAACTCATCGAAATCGACAGGCCTGCGTGGATCCAGGCGGACCGCGTGCTCATCAGGGTTCAAGGGTTCCGCGTGGCCGACGATCTGGACGTCCCCCACCGGGTTGCCGCCGGCCGCGATCAGAAGGGACAGGTCGTCGTCCGCGCTGGTTTTGATGGATCGACGCAGGGCGTTAAGGCGGCGGCCCTCCGGCAGCAGCCCGGTGAAATAGGGCGGAGCGGCCCCCGCAGCGGACAACACAGGTTCGCTCGCGAGCGGCAGGGAGGTGGCGGCGGCGGGTCCACCGGCGCTGAGGTAGCTCGCCAGGTAGCTGAACCTGGTGCCGCCGTCGTGCCGTTCAAGGCGGGCGGCGAGGATGCCCGCCTTATAGATATCGGCGATGCGGTGCCTCACGTCTGCTCCCGCTGGCCAGCTGCCGCCGTCCCGTCGTAAAGGGCGGCTGTACGTGTCCGCGTAGTCAACTGCAGCTCCAGGCCAAGCGTCCCAAGCAGCGCCAAAAGTGAGTCCAGCTGGACGCTGGGTTTCCCCTGTTCGACGAACCGCACGAAACGCTCCGACACCCCGGCCAACTGGGCGAGATCGTGCTGCGTCAGCCGGAGGGCGGCACGCCGTGCACGGACTTCCGCCGCAAGATAGTTGGAGAAGGACGTTTTGATAACCCCGCTCCCTTCGGTACGAACGTTCCGATTAATGCGCTTCACAAACTGTATAGCGGCCCATTCTCGCTGTACAGGACCTTCCCGGAACGAACGTGCCGGAACGGGGCAACAATCCGCCTTCACGAGGGCGCGGCTTGCGGGCTGTAGCCGCGCGACAAGAAGGACCACCACACGCCCCGCATTGACAGCAGCTGTGACCCCTGCCATATTTAAGGCGTGAACCTGTCAGACAGCCGGACAGCAGGACAGCCTGCAGCCCTTCCGCTCGCGCGGCTTAGTGCTGCCGAAGCGGTATTCAATGCGATCCGGCAGGACATCGAGTCGGGACGGCTGGCAGTAGGCAGCAAACTCAGTTCTGAGGCCACACTTTCCCAGCAGTACGGGGTAAGCCGGTCAGTTATCCGGGAGGCGCTCCGCTCCTGCACTGCCCTTGGCCTCACCGTCACCAAAACGGGCAAGGGGACGTTCGTCGTCGCCAACAAAGTGGCCAACGATCTCACCCTGGGCCAGTACTCAGCCCGGGACCTCACCGAAGCCCGCCCGCACATCGAAGTACCCGCGGCCGGGCTGGCCGCGGAACGCCGCAGCGACGAAGAGCTGGAAACTCTCCGCCACATCGTCGCCGCCATGGCCACCGAAACCGACCCGGAGTCCTGGGTATCCCTGGACTCGAGCTTCCATGCCGCCATCGCCCGTGCCAGCGGCAACAAGGTATTCGCCAGCGTGGTGGCGGACATCCGTGGTGCCTTGGCGCACCAGTCCGAGACCCTGAACATGGTGGCGGACCGGCAGCACGCCTCAGACATCGAACACCAGCACATCCTGGCCGCCATCGAGGCGGGCTCGGCCGAGGAAGCACGCGCGGCCATGGCACACCACCTGCACGCCGTCGGCGTTGCCCTCGAATCCATCCTGAACAGCTAGCCCCAGCCAATCCCAACCAAGGAATCCATGCTCTCCCCTGCACTTTCTCCTGCCCTCAGTGCTGCCGCCCTCCCGCAGCACACGCCGTTGGTCACTGCCACCCGCGACGGACTGGTGGAGAGCGTCCACTACGGGTCAGCTATCGCACTCGAAGCTGACGGTACGACAGTGGCGGGCGCGGGTGCTCCCCTGGCGCCGTTTTATCCCCGGTCCTCCCTCAAGCCGCTCCAGGCCGTCGCCATGGTGCGCGCCGGCCTCGAGCTGCCGGCTGATTTGCTCGCCCTGGCCGCGGCAAGCCACTCGGGCGGCGCAAAGCACCGCCAGGGAGCCCTGCGCATCCTCGAACAGTACGGGTTGAGCGTCAGTGACTTCGAAAACAGCAGGGACCTCCCCTACGGGGCGGGTGAGCGGGAGGAGTGGCTGCGCAACGGAGGCCGCTCCACCCAGCTCACCCAGAACTGCTCGGGCAAGCATGCCGCGATGGTTGCCACCTGCAAGATCAATGGCTGGCCGGTCAAGGGTTATCTGGACCCGTCCCACCCGCTGCAGCAGTTGGTTGCCAAGACCGTCCTGGACCTGACAGACGAGGCACCACTCGCCGTCAGCACCGACGGCTGCGGCACCCCGCTGTTTGCCCTCACGCTGCGGGGCATGGCACGTGCGTTCGGTGTGATTGCGAAGGCTGCCGCGGATGACGCCGGCGGGCCTGCTTCACAAAGTGCGGAAGCCGCCGTCGGGCTCGCCATGCAGGGTCACCCGGACATGGTGGCCGGGGAAGGCCGGGACGTCACCGCGCTGATGCGCCTGCTTCCGGGCTCCGTGGCTAAGGACGGTTTCGAAGGCGTGCAGCTGGTGGGCCTGCCTGACGGTGCAGCCGTTGCCGTGAAGATTTCCGACGGCGGCGACCGCGCCAGGATGCCGGCCACGGTCAAGCTCCTCGGCGCGCTGGGCGTGGACACCACGCCGCTCTCGTCAATCGCAACCGCAGCCGTTCTCGGCGGCGGCCACCAGGTGGGCCTGCTGCAGGCTGCCGACTTCCTGCCCCAATCATCAATGTCCATACCCGTCACCGAAGCCCTGTAAGGACCCAATGACAACGATCAACACCGCCGCGCCCGTCCGGTCGGAACACGACCTGCTCGGAGACCGCGACGTCCCCGCCGATGCCTACTGGGGCGTGCACACCCTCCGGGCCGTGGAGAACTTCCCCATTACCGGCCAGAAGCTGTCATCCAACATGCACCTGGTCCGGGGCCTGGCAGCAGTCAAGCTCGCCGCGGCCCGCACCAACCGGGAGCTCGGGCTGCTGGACGCCGAACGCTCCGACGCCATCGAGCGGGCGTGCCAGGACATCCTGGACGGCCGGCTTGCCGACCAGTTCGTGGTGGACGTCATCCAGGGTGGCGCCGGAACGTCGTCGAACATGAACGCCAACGAGGTCATCGCCAACCGTGCCCTCGAGATCCTGGGCCACCCCAAGGGCGACTACGCCCGCCTGCACCCCAACGACCACGTGAACCTGTCCCAGTCCACGAATGACGTCTACCCCACGGCAGTAAAGCTGGGCACCATCTTTGCCGCCCGGGAGCTGCTGGACGCCTTGGCCGAACTCGAGGAAGCCTGCGCGTCAAAGGCCCTGGAGTTCCGCACGGTGGTCAAGATGGGCCGCACCCAGCTCCAGGACGCCGTGCCCATGACCCTGGGCCAGGAGTTCGGCACCTACGCCATCACTATCGGCGAGGACCGGCTCCGTCTTGCCGAAGCCGACCTGCTGATCCACGAAATCAACCTGGGCGCCACAGCGATCGGCACGGGCCTGAACGCACCCCTGGGCTACGCCGAGGCAGCCTGCCGGCACCTCGCCGACATCACCGGCCTCCCGCTGGTCACCGCCCCGGACCTCATCGAAGCAACCCAGGACGTGGGCGCCTTCGTCCACCTCTCGGGAGTCCTGAAGCGCGTGGCCGTGAAGCTCTCCAAGATCTGCAACGACCTCCGCCTGCTCTCCTCCGGCCCGCGCGCCGGTTTCGGCGAGATCAACCTCCCGGCCGTGCAGTCCGGTTCCTCCATCATGCCCGGCAAGATCAACCCGGTGATCCCGGAAGTGGTCTCCCAAGTTGCCTACGAAGTGATCGGCAACGACGTCACCATCACCATGGCCGCCGAAGCCGGGCAGCTCCAGCTCAACGCCTTCGAACCCGTCATCGTCCACAGCCTCCACAAGAGCATCTCCCACCTGGAAGCCGCGTGCCGCACCCTCACGGCCCGTTGCATCCGGGGCATCACTGCCAATACCGAACACCTCCGCCTCACAGTGGAACAGTCCATCGGCCTGGTCACAGCCTTGAACCCCCACCTGGGCTACGCCACCGCAACCGCCATCGCGCAGGAAGCACTCGCCACCGGCAAGGGCGTGGCCGAGCTCGTCCTCGAACACGGACTCCTCACCAGCACCCAACTGCAGGAACTCCTCAGCCCCGAACGCCTCGCCAACCTCAGCAAACATGTTCCGGCCCCGAATCAAACGGCATCTTAAAAAGGACATTCCAATGACAAATCCCCCCATCACAGACCACACAGTCCCGCCACAGGCGCATGCTTCCGAGTCGGCGCTCCATGCCGAGGACAAGGGCTACCACAAGAACCTCAAGCCCAGGCAGATCCAGATGATCGCCATCGGCGGTGCGATCGGTACCGGCTTGTTCCTGGGCGCCGGCGGCCGGCTCAACGCAGCGGGCCCGTCCCTGGTCATCGCCTACGCCGTCTGCGGGTTCTTCGCGTTCCTGATCCTGCGCGCCCTGGGCGAACTCGTCCTCCACCGCCCCTCCTCAGGATCCTTCGTCTCCTACGCCCGGGAAT
>JBKJVX010000263.1:0-4136 GCA_046717065.1 Arthrobacter sp.
GAGTCGGTGGACGCCTCTGTCCCGGTCCGGGTGCCCTCCTGTGTATCAGGGCCGAGCGCAACGCTTAAGGTCATCTGTCCATTCTATGGGGATGATGGGCCCACGCCGGATGGGCCCACAGCGGGGAGGGCCCCCGGCGAAGGCCAGCGAGACGTAGGAGCCGGGGGATGGGCCCACGCCGGCGAGGGCCCCGCGGCGAAGCGAAGCGAGACGTGGGAGCCGGTGGGGACTAGAGTGACTTTCGTGAGCACCTCAGCCGGCTGGGACCATCCCCGCACGTCCTTCTACACTGACCACTATGAGCTGACCATGCTGCAGGCGTCCCTTCATTCAGGCGCCGCGCACCGCAAGTCCGTCTTCGAGGCCTTCGCCCGGCGGCTGCCGGACGGCCGGCGCTACGGCATTGTGGCAGGCACAGGCCGGCTGCTGGAAGGCATCGCGAATTTCCGCTTCGGAGACGCCGAGCTCGACTTCCTGGCCCGCACCAAGGTGGTCAACGAACAAACGCTGGAGTACCTGGCGTCCTACCGTTTCTCCGGTGACATCTGGGGCTATCCGGAGGGTGAAGCGTACTTCCCGAACTCCCCCATCCTGATCGTCGAAGCCACCTTCGCCGAAGCATGCATGCTGGAGACGTACCTGCTGTCCGTGCTGAACCACGACAGTGCCATCGCCTCAGCCGCGTCCCGGATGGTCAGCGCCGCCGGCGGCCGCCCCTGCATCGAGATGGGCTCCCGCCGCACCCATGAGGAAGCGGCGACCGCCTCCGCCAGGGCAGCCATTATTGCCGGGTTCGACAGCACATCGAACCTGGAGGCGGGCATCCGCTACGGAATCAAGACAGTGGGCACCGCCGCCCACTCCTTCACCCTCCTGCATGACACGGAGCGGGATGCCTTCGAGGCCCAGATTGCATCCCTCGGCGAGGGCACGTCCCTGCTCGTGGACACGTACGACGTCGAAACGGCCGTGCGCGCGGCTGTGGACCTCGCGGGCCCGCGGCTTGGGGCGGTCCGGCTGGATTCCGGCGATCTTGTGGCCCAGGCCCAATGGGTCCGCCAGCTCCTGGACAACCTCGGCAACGAAAACACCAAAATCGTGGTCACGTCCGATCTGGACGAGTTCGCCATCGCCGCCCTGCAGTCCGCCCCGGTGGATTCCTACGGAGTGGGCACCTCGCTCGTCACCGGGTCCGGCGCCCCGACTGCCAGCATGGTCTACAAGCTGGTGAGCCGTACGGACGACGACGGGGACTTCGTCTCCGTAGCCAAAGCCGCCAAGAACAAGGGCAGCGTGGGCGGGCGCAAGTACGCGCTGCGGAAACTGGACGAACGCGGCATTGCCACTGCCGAGGTGGTGGGTGTGGGCCGCCGGCCCGACGACGACGGCAATGACCGTCCGCTGCTGCAGCAGTTCATGAAGAACGGTGAACTGATGCCGGGGTGGACCGGCCATGAAGGCGTGCTCCGGGCACGCCGGCGCCACGCCGAGTCCATGGCTGAACTGCCGGCCGTGGTCAACCGCCTCCAGCGCGGCGAAGCAGCCATCCCCACTATCTACGAGGAGAACTGATGTCCCGCGCCCTGATCATCGTTGACGTCCAGAACGATTTTTGCGAAGGCGGTTCGCTCGCCGTGGCCGGCGGTGCAGCGGTGGCGGGTGCCATCAGCGAATACGTGGATGCCCACCACAGCGAGTTCGACCACATTGTGGCCACCCAGGACTGGCACATCAACCCCGGAGACCACTTCTCCGAGACCCCTGATTTCATCGACAGCTGGCCGCCGCACTGCGTGGCAGGAACCCGCGGCGCGGAGCTCCATCCGGACCTGGACACCGAGTACATTGACGCCTATTTCCAGAAGGGGCAGTTTGCTGCCGCCTACTCCGGCTTCGAAGGACTGCAGGCGCCGGAAGACGCCGTGCCAACCGGCGAACGGCAACCCGGCGCGCTGCCCGGCGCCGACGCGGACAGGTATGCCGCCGCCGAAGATGCCATCGGCCTGGACGACTGGCTGCAGAGCAACGACGTCGAGGACGTGGTGGTGGTGGGCATAGCCACCGACTACTGCGTCAAGGCAACGTCACTCGACGCAGTGCAGGCGGGCTACTCCGTGACGGTCATCCGGTCCCTCACAGCGGGGATCGCGGAGGACCTCGAGGAAGCAATTACGGAGATGGAGCTCGGCGGGGTCGATGTTGCCTGATTGGGCGCAACTGCAAAAGCGGCCCGGCGAACTGCACCGGGCCGCTTTTGCACATCACTGCTATTTCCTGCCGATGAACCAGTCCTGAAGCTTCCGCAGGCGGGACTGCAGCTGTTCCTCGTTGGCCTGGGCCACCGGCGGACCGCCGCAGACAGTCCGCAGCTTGGTGTGGACTACGCCGTGGGGCGTGCCGGTCCGCGCCGACCAGGCAGCCACGTTTTTGGCCAGCTCGTTCCGAAGATCCATGAGCAGGCGGTGGTCCGGGACGGCCGGAGCCGCGGGTTCCGGTCCGACCGCTGACGCGGAAGACTTCCGGTTCTTCCGGTTGAGCTGCTCGTGCTGGCGCTGGCGAAGCAGCGTGCCCACCTGTTCGGCGTCCAGCAATCCGGGAATGCCCAGGAAGTCCATTTCATCGTCGGAGCCCACCTCGCCGCCGGTGCCGAACTCGCCGCCGTCGAACAGGACACGGTCAAAGGACGCCTGGGAGTCCAGGGCCTCAAACTTGCCCTTCGTCAGGCTGTCCGAGGCCTTGTCCTCGCGGTTGGCTTCGGCCATCAGAGAGTCTTCGGGGTTGAAAAGTCCGTCTCCGTCCTCCCTCTCCGGCCGGTCAAGGGCGTGGTCCCGTTCGGCCTCCATGGAGTTGGCCAGGGCCATCAGCTGGGGAACGGACGGCAGGAAGACCGACGCCGTTTCCCCCCGCTTGCGTGCACGGACGAAGCGCCCCACCGCCTGGGCGAAAAACAGCGGAGTTGAGGTTGACGTGGCGTACACGCCGACGGAAAGCCGGGGTACGTCCACGCCTTCGGACACCATACGGACTGCCACCATCCAGCGTCTGTCGCTTGCGGTGAATTCTTCGATCTTGCTGGACGCCTTCGCGTCATCGGAAAGGATGACAGTGGGCGACTCCCCCGTAATCCTCTTCAGCTGTCCGGCGTACGCCCGGGCGTCCTCATGGTCCGTGGCAATCACCAGTCCGCCGGCGTCGGGGACCGTACGGCGCACCTCGCTCAGCCGCTTGTCCGCTCCGGCCAGCACGGCAGGAATCCATTCGCCCGCCGGGTTCAGAGCCGTGCGCCAGGCATGCGAGGTAATGTCCTTGGTCACCGCGGCTTCACCAAGTGAAGCCGCCATTTCCTCGCCCGCGCTGGTCCGCCAGCGCATCTGCCCGGAATAGGCCATAAACATCACCGGCCGGACCACGTGGTCCCGCAGCGCGTTGCCGTAGCCGTAGGTGTAGTCCGCTTTGGACCGCCGGATCCCGTCCCGGTCCTCGGCATACTCCACGAACGGAATGGGTGAGGTGTCCGAACGGAAGGGTGTACCGGTCAGGGAAAGCCGGCGCGCAGCGGGGTCGAAGGCTTCACGCAGTCCGTCGCCCCAGGAGAGGGCCTCGCCGCCGTGGTGGATCTCATCCAGGATCACCAGCGTCCGCGCGGCCTCTGTTTTGGCCCGGTGCAGCATGGGTTTGCTGGCCACCTGCGCGTACGTGACGGCGACTCCGATGAAGCCGCGGCCGTGCTGACCGTCGGAGTTCTTGAAGTTGGGGTCGATGGCAATGCCCACCCTCGCCGCCGCATCAGCCCACTGGCGCTTCAGATGGTCCGTGGGCGCAACGATGGTCACGCGGTTGACGGTGCCGGACTCGATGAGCATGGACGCCACGCGGAGCGCGAAGGTGGTTTTACCGGCGCCGGGCGTAGCCACGGCCAGGAAGTCCCGAGGACTTGTCCTCAGGTAGAGGTCCAGGGCTTCCTGCTGCCAGGCACGGAGTTTCGGGGCGGTTCCCCAGGCTGCACGTTCCGGATAAGCCGGAGGCAGGGTGGGGCCGCCAAAGAGCGTCTCCGTCACTACTTGTTGTTGCCTGAGTCCCCTCCGGGACCCTTGCCGCCGTCGTTGCCCGGGCGGAGGCCGTCATAGACCTCTTTG
>JBKJVX010000264.1:0-16134 GCA_046717065.1 Arthrobacter sp.
GCGCGTCGCCGTCGTGGGCTCCGGCCCGGCAGGCGTCTACGCCGCGGACATCCTCACCAAGAGCGAAGCCGTCAAGAGCGGCGAGCTGACCGTGAGCATCGACCTCTTTGACCGCTACCCGGCACCCCACGGACTGATCCGCTACGGCGTGGCCCCGGACCACCCCCGCATCAAGGGCATCGTCAACGCCCTGCACAAGGTCCTGGACCGCGGCGACATCCGCTTCTTCGGCAACGTGGACTACGGCACGGACCTTACCATCGAGGACCTCCGCACCCACTACGACGCCGTCATCTTCGCCACCGGCGCCATCAAGGACGCGGACCTGAACATCCCCGGCATCGAACTGGACGGCTCCTACGGCGGCGCCGACTTCGTCTCCTGGTACGACGGCCACCCGGACGTCCCCCGCGAATGGCCCCTTGAAGCCAAGGAAATCGCCGTGATCGGTAACGGCAACGTGGCCCTGGACGTGGCCCGCGTCCTGTCCAAGCACGCCGACGACCTGCTGGTCTCCGAAATCCCGGACAACGTCTACGCCGGCCTGAAGGCCTCGCCCGTCACCGACGTGCACGTCTTCGGCCGCCGCGGCCCCGCCCAGGTAAAGTTCACCCCGCTGGAACTGCGCGAGCTGTCCCACTCCAAGGACGTGGACATCATCCTGTACCCGGAAGACTTCGAGTTCGACGAGGAATCCGACCGCCAGATCCAGACGAACAACCAGACCAAGACCATGGTGGGCACGCTCACCAACTGGATTGCCGAGCAGCCTGAGGACCTTTCCGAGCTCAAGGCTTCCCGCCGCCTGCACCTGCACTTCCTGCACAGCCCGGTGGAGATCTATGACGACGCCGAGACGCCGGGCAAGGTGGCCGGCATCAAGTTCGAGCGCACCGAGCTGGACGGCACGGGCAACGCCCGCGGCACCGGCGAGTTTGTGGACTACCCGGTCCAGGCCGTGTACCGCGCTATCGGGTACTTCGGGTCAGCCCTCCCGGAGATCGAGTTCGACCACACGAAGGGTGTCATCCCGAACGACGGCGGCCGCGTCCTGGATGCCGCCGGCACCCACGTGCCGGGCATCTACGCCACGGGCTGGATCAAGCGCGGACCGGTCGGCCTGATCGGCCACACCAAGGGCGACGCCCTCGAGACCGTCACCTACCTGCTGGAAGACCGCGAAAACCTGCCCGTAGCTGCCGTTCCCGAGGCGGAGGCCGTCGTCGACCTCCTCGACGCCCGTGGCGTGAAGTTCACCAGCTGGGAAGGCTGGCTGGCACTGGACGCCCACGAGCTGGCCCTGGGCGCAGCTGCCACGGAGGCCGGCGGCTCGCACGGGGTCGAGGTCAAGCGTGAGCGCATCAAGGTTGTGCCGCGCGAGGACATGGTGGCCATTTCCCGCGACGGCGTCGCCGCGCAGGTCTAAGTTCCCAAAGCAGCGGGGCCGCCCCGCCCGCCCCTTCGAGGTTGGGTGGGGCGGCCCCTTTGCGTTTCATTGGCGTCCGGCCCCGCCGACCGCCATCAGCTCCAGGCGCTTGAGCGTCTCGCGGTTCCGCACCGTGATCATCGGGTCCCGCATCACCTTGGGCACCTGCTTGCCCGGCCCGCGAATTGCGTCTTCCGCAATGGTGACAAGGCACTGGGCGCCCTGGTCCTGGAGCGTGATGGCCACCTTCGCTTCGCCCATCGGCCAGCCGCGCGCCACCAGTTCCAGCGACTTTCCGGGTTCGACGGCGGTCACCCGGGTGCTGTCGTTGATTACCAGCGGCCACGCGCCCACGGAGTGGTGCAGGCGTGAGCCGGCCTGCGGCCAGGTGTCATCCACAGCCCGGATCCGGGAAGCTCCCACCACCCAGCCGGAGTACAGCCAGCCGTCGGCAATGACCCGCCAGACGTCGGCGGCTGGGGTGTTGAACAGCTGGGAAACGGTGGACATGGTGTTCCTTCCTGGGGTGGCTGGGCTGGCGTTGTTCCCCTCCGGAGGGGGAGCGGCGGCAGAATGCGCGACGGCGGGCGGCGGGGGTTGCTGCGCCGCCTGGTAGGAGCGTTCCCGCAGGCGGCGGGTCCAGTCGTAGGCCTGTGTGCCGGGCGGCTGGTTCTCGAGCGGATTGAAGCGCAGGGGAGTGTCGGCCGGCTCCGGGGAGGCGCGCAGCCGCAGTTCGCCGCACTGCCGCCATGGCCCCGCAGGCTTGGCCCAATACAGCCCGAGCACCCATTCGCCGCCCGTGACCGACCCCGCCGGCAGGCTGATGGTCCGGAGCCCCAACACCACGGGACCCTTCCGGCCACGGTAGGGCATCAACGTGGTGAAGGTGGCCGAGGAGACGTCGAGCCTGGGCTGGAGCAGGAACCTCCCGGGAAGCTGCCAGCCGGTGGAGGCGAAGAGGACGTCGGCAGTGCCGCCGTCGGCACCGTCGGCACCGCCGCCACCCGCGCCGTCGTCAGCAGAACCGCCGTCCGCGCCGTCGTCGAGAAAGATACCTCGAGCGCCGTTGCGGGACGGCGTCACCCGGAGCGCCAGCCCCAGGACGTCCGGCAGCCTCTCCGGCAAACCTGCCGAACGTGAAAATCGGGCCGCAACCGCGTCAATCCCGGGAACGTCGAGCCAGTCCAGGCCGCTCGGTTCGCCGGAGTTCCCGGTCCTGGTCAGTTCTCCGGCCAGCCCGATGCCCTTGGGATGGATGGGACGGTCAGGGCGGGCCACTTTGAGGAGCCGGAACAGGGCGGCAAAAGCCCGGCCCGCCGTGTCCGTGACGGCAGGGGCAACGTCCCGCGGCCGGCCGCCGTCGGCTGTCTGGTCCCTCAGCACGTGGTGCGTCATGCTTCCTTCCTACCCACATCCGGGCGAAACTACATGTGTCCGAACCGGGACCGGATCAGGGCGAATATCCCGTAAGCGATGAATCCTGCCCCGATGGCGACCAGCACAGCGGGGCCGAACGGGTGGTCGCGGAGGGCCTTGAGGCCGCCGTCCAGTCCCGTGGACTCCTCCGGACTGTGCTTGGCGGCGGCGATCACAAAGAGTAAGCCGGTGAGGCCCAGAGCGGCCCCCTTGGAAATGTGGCCGGTGACGCCAAGGGTGTCGATCAAGCGGCCGCGCCGGGTGCCGTCAAAATGGAAGAGCTCCTCCTTGAACCCGCGCCGCACGCCCTTGAGCACAAAATAGATCCCGATCCCGATGATGGTCAGGCCCAGCGCCACCAACGCCCACAGACCCAGCGGTGTAGCCATGAGGGAGGCGCTGAAGTCCCGGGCACTCTCACTCGAATCGCCCCGCAGGCCCACAGCAAAACCGGCGAAGCTGAGCCCAACGCTGCTGTACGCAATGGCAAGGAAGCCCGAGGAGATCAGTTTGGACACGCGTTCCTTGCGGCGCAGCCGGCGTGCCCGCAGGGTCGCCTCGCTTGCCTGCCACAGCCCCAAACCGATGCATGCCGCGACACACACCCACATCACCGCCGGACCCCAGGGGGTGGCGGCCAGTTGTTCAATGGCGCCCGTGGGTTCGGCCTCACCCGGCTGGCCGAAAGCCACGGCGATGGCAATGGCGCCGATAATGACGTGGAGCAGGGCCATGACGGCGAACCCCGTGCGCGCCAGGACGTCCAGGGCGGGGTGGTTGGAGGCCTCTTCAACGGCGTCCGCGGCCTGGCTGATGGTGGAGTCGCTGTCAGACATTGCTCAGCCGTTCATGGGCCCTTCAGCACGAATCTTCTCCGCGCCGGGTCCTTCGACGTGAACGGTGCAACGGACCACCAGCTTTCCGGGTGCGTTGTCCAGCTCCACCAGGGAATCGTCCGCGCTCAACACCGTGAAGACCTCCGAGCCTGCCACGACGGCCACCCCCTTGGCTTTCGCGGTGTCCCTGGCATTCCCGAATGCCTCGCGCTGAAGCCCTTTCACGTAGCTGTCGTCATCTTCACGGGCGGGGTCTCCGAAGGCCCAGCCGAACAAACTGCCTGTAGTTCCCATGGCGACGATATTACGCGGTCTGCCCGCGCAAGACGGGCTTTCGTAACATTAGTAAGTGTGCTTACCATGGGCGGACCATCACCTCAATGGGACACGGCAAGTGAAGTCCGGAGGCGCGGCACCTCAACCAGTTCAACGTTAGGAATGCACATCATGGCAGGAAATCTCATTGCCCGGTCAGTTCACGATCTGACGGCAGCAGCGTGGTTCGGTGGATCCTTGATGGGTGCCATCGGCCTGAACGGTGCAGCGGCGGAGGCCAAGGATCCGTCCGAGCGCACCCGGCTCTCCAGCGCCGGATGGATGAAATGGGCGCCGTTCCAGACGGCAGCCTTTGCCTCGCACCTGGTGGCGGACCTCGCCATCGCCTGGGAGAACAAAGAGCGCATCGCCAAGCAGGACGGTGTGGCCAGGGACACCGTGATCAAAACCGCGGTGACGGTGGCTGGCGCAGCAGTGACCCTTTACTCCGGAATTTTGGGCAAAAAGGTTGAAAAGCTTGCTGCCGAGGGCGCGGAGGGTGCCACCGAGCCGCGCCCCGATGCTTCCGACGAGCTGAAGGCCGCCCAGCAGCAGCTCAAGATGCTGCAGTGGGTCATCCCCGCGTTCGCTGGGCTGGTGGTCATCCTTGGCGCCAAGCATGGCGAGATGCAGCGTCCCAAGAATGTGTTCGCGGGCCTGCAGCGCTAACCCATACCGCACGACGGCGGTCCGGCACCCTGGTGCCGGACCGTCGTCGTATGTGTGGGTCGCTGCCGCCCGTGGGCCGGCTAGACCGGCTGGCTGTTCGGGGGCGGCAGGTCCGGGTTCATGTCCTCGAGTTTCGGATCCTCTGCCGTCCACACCTGGATGATGGCCCAGGCGACGGCGGCCAGCGGCACGGACAGCACGGCACCTACAATGCCGGCCAGGATGGTTCCCGCGGTCAGCGCCATGAGGATCACCAGGGCGTGCAGCTGCAGCGACTTGCCCATCACGATCGGCTGCAGGAGGTCGCCTTCGAGCTGGTTGACGGCGATGACCACGGCCACCACGATCAACGCCACCACGGGACCGTTGGCCACCAGTGCCACCAGGGCGGCGAGGATTCCGGCAACAGTGGCGCCCACCAGCGGGACGAAGGCGCCGATAAAGACGATAAGTGCCAAGGGGATGGCCAGCGGAACCTGCAGGATCAGCAGTGCGGCCCCAATGGCTACAGTGTCCACCAGCGCCACGATCGCCGTGCCGCGGACGTAGCCGCCGAGCACCTCAAGCGTACGTTTGCCCACCCGGCGCAGTTTGGCCTCGCGATCCCCGCTGAACGGGCGGAGGAAGAAATTCCAGATCTTGGCGCCATCCTTCAAGAAGAAGAACAGGATGATGATCACGAGGCCGGCCCCGGCGATGAATTCGGTCACCACGGAAAGTCCGGTGATGGCGCCCGAACGGACCTGGCTGCTGGTGGCGAACTGCACGATGCCTTCGCGCGCCTGGTCCAACTGCTCCTGCTCGATGGGAATGGGCCCGGTGAGCAGGAATCGCTCCAGCTCGTCCAGCCCGGAAGCAGCCTGCTGGGCCAGTTCGCCCCACTGGTTGCGGACGGAGTAGTAGATAACTGTGCCAACGCCACCCAGCACCAGAAGCAGCCCGATGAACGCGATGCCGGTTGCCAGCCCGCCCCGCAGCCCACGGCGGCGAAGCATGTTCACGAACGGACCGATGGCTGCCGCCAGGATGAGTGCGATCAGGATCGGTATCACCAGGAGCTTGATCTGCATCAAGGCGTACACCGACACCACGGCAACGGTCAGGATCAGCAGGACCTGCGCGGAGCGGATGCCGACTCTGCCCAGTCCGTCTGCCCACAGTGCGCTGGGCGGCTTGGGCTCCTGTTTCCTCGCAGCGGGTGCCGCCGCCTGCTGCTGCAGGGCTGAACCGGCGGCAGGTGCCGGTTGCGGGGTGTCGCTGCCTGGCCCGTGGTCGGCCATGCGTATTGCTCGCGCCATGGGGACTCCTCATCTCGGCGGGTGCCCTGGCGCAGCGTGCACGGCAGGGATAACTACCTTTGTCAGATAGTAAGCCTACTGACAGTTTAACGAGGGGCGAAACCCCGAACCGACATCGGACTACGCGGCGAGCCACTCCGCGCAGGAGTTCAGGTTTGCGTTGACAGTGGCAACGGCGGCGTCCTCGTCCCGCTGCTCAATAGCCGCCAGCAGGACGTCGTGCCCCTCGTGCTGGAGCCCGTCGAATCCCGGCCGGCGCAGCTGCTTGAGCAGATCCTCGTGGACCACGGCACCGAAGCTCACGTACAGCTCGTGCAGCAGGGGATTTCCCGATGCCTGGGCCACCCGCTCATGGAAGCCCCAGTCTGCCCGGGCCCAGGCCTCGTAGTCCTCGGAACTCCAGGCTTCGTTCCGGTCGTTGAGGAGGGCGCGCAGGGCTGCGACGTCGTCGGCTGTTGCATTCCGCGCCGCCAGCCGGGCCGCCTGGGTGTCCAGGCCGAGCCGGACTTCCAGGATGTGGGCCTCGGTGTGGTCCTGGTACATGCGGCGGGCCGCGCCGGAGATCTCGCTGGTTGCCCGGACGTAAGTGCCGTCACCCCGGCGGACTTCCAGCATGCCGCTGTGGGCAAGTGCCTTGATGGCCTCGCGGAGGGTGCCGCGCGAGACGCCCAGGTCAGCCATCAGTCCGGATTCGGACGGGATGCGCTGGTGGAGGGGCCACTCGCCGGAGTGGATCATGGTCCGCAGCTTCGCGGTGACTTCGTCCGCGAGCGGCGGGCGGTGTGAGGGGCTGAGTGCCACGGTGGCCTACTTCCTCTTTCCTGCCACGCGGCCGGCGGTACTGCCGGCCGGGCCGGAAACGCTGGCGGCTGCAGTACCGGAAACGCTCCGCCTCATCGCGCTGCCCGTGATCAGGTGCGCCACCACAATCTGCACCAGCGCCAGGGCCAGCAGCAGGGCGAGGGGCAGCGTCCAGCCGCCGGTGGCGCTGTGCAGGAGGCCCATTCCGAACGGGCCGGTGGTCGCGAGCAGGTAGCCCGTGGACTGGGCCAGCGTGGACAGCGCCGTGGTTTCGGCCGTGCTCGCGCCGCTGCGGCTGATCATCACCATCACCAGCGGGAAGATGCCCAGGCCGAAGCCCAGCAGGACTGCGGGAACGATGGCCAGGACCACGGGCAGCGCCAGGAGCAGGGCAAGGCCCGCCGCCATGGTGACGCTGACCAGGTAGAACGCGGGGCGCAGCATCCGGGGGCGGGAGCCGATGGCGATGAGCAGCATGCCCGCGGGAACGGACACCAGCTGCATCAGTCCGAACATCAGTCCGCTCCCTGAAGCGTCCATCCCCATGGTGGTGAGCATGTACGGGAACCAGCTCAGCAGCGCATAAGCCAACAGTGCCTGAAGCGTGAAAATGGCCGTCAGCAGCAACCCTTTCCTGGTCCGCAGTAGCGGCCAGGGGGACACATGCCCCGCTGTTGAACGGGTGCTGTTCCGGTGTGCGTGGAGCGCCACGGGAAGGAAGCCCAGGAATGCCGCCACTGCAGTAATGCCGATGGCACCTACCGCGGCTGACGGCGACCCGAGGGCCTGCGCCAGGGGAACGACGGCGACGGACGTGACGGTGGCCCCGGTGGTCATGGTCACCGTATAAACGGCGGTCATGAGGGAGGTCCGGGAAGCGAAGTGCTCGCGGATGAAGGACGGCATTGCCACGTTGCAGACCGCCAGCCCGGACATCCCCAGCACACTGCCGGCCACCAGCATCCCGGTTGCGGGAATACCGCGCATCAGGAGGCCGCCGGCCAACATGGCCAGGGACAAAAGGATCGCCTTCTCCACCCCCAGCTTGCCGGTCAGCCAAGAGGTTCCGGCACCTGCCAGGGCGAAGCACAGGGTGGGAATGGACGGGATGAACGCAGCCACCATCGGCCCGTAGCCCAGCACCGTCTGGAGGTCATGCAGCAGCGCTGATGCCCCGGTAATGCCCGCTCGCAGATTGAGCCCGATCAGCACCAGCGCAATGATCCCGAACACGACGGCGGATCGAGGCCTGGTGAGCGGGGTGCCGGAGGCAGGTGCGGATGCAGCACGCGCCGGCGACGGCATGTCGGGCGCAGGCGAGGGTGCCGTGAAGCCTACGGAGGGTGCGTCAGTAGAGGCGGGGGGAGTGGCGGGCATCTTTCCAGGCTAAAGGTTAGACGTTTGATGTCTCCAGTTTTGTGGCCAAGCTCTCCCGGCCCGCCCTGCCAGCGCAATAGACTTCCACCGAGGGCATGGATCCCATCCGGCCCGCAGGCAGCACCAACGTGGAAGGACGGCTGTGAAGGCTTCCCAAGGGATCGAGATCGAAAAGAAGTACAACGTCGGCAAGGACGCCACAGTGCCCGCGCTGGAACAACTGCCCGGCGTTGCCCGCGTCGGAACTCCCCATACCGCTGTGCTGGAGGCCGTCTACTTCGATACCGACCGGCACGCGCTCGCATCCCGCCGCATCACCCTGCGCCGCCGCACGGGGGGGATCGATGCCGGCTGGCATTTGAAGCTGCCCCCGGAACCCCAAGCGGGCTCCGGAACAGCACCCCAGCAGCGCCGGGAGCTGCACGCACCTCTTGGCCAGCCCGACGTCGTACCCGACAGCCTGCTGGCCCACGTGCAGGCGTACCTCCGTGGAACGGAAGTGGCGCCCGTGGTCCGGCTTGAAACCCGGCGCACCACCCACCCGCTCTACGGGGAGGACGGCGCTCATCTGGCAGACCTGGCGGACGATGAAGTGGAGGCGACACGCCTGCACCAACCCGCGGATGAACAGCCGCAGCGCTGGCGGGAGTGGGAACTGGAACTCGTCAACGGCAGTCCGGACCTGTTTGGCCCCGCTGAGCAACTCCTCGCCGCCGCCGGCGCCCGTCCCGCCGGCCACGCATCCAAACTCGCGCGGGCACTCGGCAGCGCTGCAAAGGGGAGCGGAGAAGAGGAAACGGAAAGTCCCGCTGCGCTCCTGGCCGGAAAGAAGGCCCCGGCAGCCGCCGTTGTCACCGTCTATGTGGCGGAGCAGCTGCGCCAACTCTTCGCGGGGGATGCCGCCGTCCGGCTGGAGGAGCCTGAGGCCGTCCACGATATGAGGTCCGCAACCCGGCGGATCCGGTCCGTGCTGGCCGCCTACCGCAAGCTGTACCGGGCTGGCCCGGTACGTCGCCTTCGGGACGAACTAGGCTGGCTGGGCCACCTGCTGGGCCAGCCCCGTGACGCCGAAGTCCTGCTGGGCCGGCTGCGGGGCCACCTTGATGAGCTGCCGCCGGGCGATGGAACGGACGCAGCGAGGGAACGGGTGGAGCGCAAGGCCGGTGCTGCCTTCGACGCCGGATACCGCCGGCTCCAGGAGGCGCTGCAGTCGGAACGCTATTTCCGGCTGCTGGACAATCTTGAGGACTTCTGCCGCCAGCCGCCGGTGCTGTCGCAGGCCGTGGCTCCGGGGCGGGCCGTCGTCGCAAAAGCGGTGGAGAAGTCCGCCCGCCGGCTGCGCCGCTCGCATAAGGCTGCAGCACATGCCAGGCGCGGGACGGCCCACGAAAACGCCCTCCACCAGCTGCGCAAGGACGCCAAGCGGCTTCGCCATGTGGCCGAGTCGGCGGGGCTGGTACGCGGTAAACGGGCGCGGAAAGTGGCCAAGGCCGCCCACCGGCAGCAGAGGATCCTGGGTGACTTCCACGACGCCGTGATTGCACGGAACCTGCTGCAGTCACTCGAAGCAAGCCAGATGCAGCCGGAGCCCACGGCTGGGGCCCTGGCCGCGCTGCGGATCCGCCAGGTGGAACTCATGGATAGGGCCGAGGCCAAGTACCGCAAAACCCGCAAGAAGTCCCGCGGCCTGCTGAAACCCCGGGTCATCTAAGGGCAACGCGGGGTCAGATAACGCCCGATAAACCGCGGATATTGGGCCTCAAGTGACCCCGCGTTGGCCTACTTGCCCTGGCGTGCGGACAGCCGGGCCACCGCCAGTGCCAGCCACAGCTGCACGCGGTCGGTGGTGACGGCGGGGTCGTAGCCGGTCAGTTCGGTGATCTGCGCCAGCCGGTAGCGGACCGTGTTCCGGTGCAGGGTGAGCTCCTCGGCGACGGCGGCCACGGAGCCGTTGTTGGTGAGGTAGCTTTCCAGCGTGGTCATCAGTTCCGCACCATGGGCCGCATCGAACATCCGGAGTGGATTGAGGGACTCGTGCGCCATATCGGCCAACGGCACATCCTCACTCGCCAGCAGCAGCGACGTCAGGCTCAGCCGCTCCGGCTCGTTGACGGGCAGCCCGTGGCTCGCCGCGTCGCGTGCCTCGAAGTAGCTCCAGCGCAGGCCGTTCGGCTTGGTGTACGCGCCGCCGATGCCGATGGTCGCATGGATGCCCGCCTCAGCCAGGTGGTCACTCAACTTCCGCGCCAGCGACGGCGCCGCGCCGCCGTCGTCATTCAATACCAGCACCAGGTCCTTGCCCACGACGGCGGCAACCGCCTTCTCCAGTTCCCGCGGCACCGAGGTGCTCACCAGGGCCTTCTGGTGCGCTGCGGAGACGGCCAGCAACACCACATTCTTGCGGGTGCTGTTCACGCCGACGCCGGCCAGCCGGCGCTGGGCCTCACTGGTTTCCAGCGCCCCGTGGATCACATCCTCCAGCACCTGCCCGCACAGCGCGCGC
Organism: Arthrobacter sp.; assembly: GCA_046717065.1. GTDB lineage: Bacteria > Actinomycetota > Actinomycetes > Actinomycetales > Micrococcaceae > Arthrobacter. The sequence continues at coordinate 10,642 of JBKJVX010000264.1, forward strand.
TCGGCCTGGCGCTGCTTGACCATGTTGTTCAGTTCAACGCTGATCAGGTTCTGGGCATACCCAATGATGCCGGAGTCCTCGAAGGGCTTGCGGACCCACAGCGTGCAGGCGTCACGCCGGCCGGTGGGGATGGGGTACGAGGCCCAGGTGTCAGCCTGCGGCGTGTCCTTGCTGCTGTTGTACAGCTGGGCCGTGAACTGCGTGAGGACAATGTCCGCCCGGAGCATGCCGCCCAGGTGCTTCAACAGCTCGGCCAGGCCGCCGCCCGTCAGCAGGGCGCGGGCCAGCACCTGGTGTCCTGCGATCAGCCGCTCCAGCTTCGCGTAGTGGTCCGCGGACTGGGCATCCGCCACCAGCTTGCCGATGGCAATGAACGGCGTCTCGTACGGGACCTCCACCACGGGCAGGCCCCAGCGGTTCGCCTCCGCGAGCAGCGCAGGCGGCACTGCGTCATGGGAAAGGCCCACCCCAAAACCGATACCCACCGCCCCGGCCCGCTGCACCTGCCGGACAAACCGCCGCTGCTCGGGCGCCGACTTCAGCCGCAGGCCGGTGGTGAGGACGAGCTCGCCGCCGTTGATGAACCGCTGCGGATCCTCCAGCTCGGTCACTGCCACCCAGTTGATGTCCTGGTGCCAGGTCGTCTCGGCGACCCCTGCCTTGGACAGGTTCAGGGATTTAACACCCAGGAGGGCAGCAAGGGAAATGGCCATGAACCAAGGATAAACGGGTGCTAGTCAACCGCACTAAAAAGCAGCAGAAAGGGTGTGCAGGTGGCTATTCACGGCGCAGGAGTGCTGGCATAGGCTCAAGGCAGTCAAATCCATCCGCCTTGCCGCCGATGGCCCCCAGGAAAGAGGTTGCACACCGTGGTCCAAACCTTGCAGAACTTCATCAACGGGACGTTCGTCACGCCTGCCGGCACCGGCACGCTGGACATCGTCAACCCCACCAACGGTGACGTTGTGGCGCACTCGCCCATCTCCGTCCAGGAAGACGTTGACGCGGCCATGGCAGCAGCCAAGGAGGCTTTCAAGAGCTGGAAGCACGTCACGCCGGGCCAGCGGCAGCTGATGCTGCTCAAGCTCGCGGATGCCATCGAGGCCAACAGCGACGAACTGGTGGAGGCGCAGCACCGCAACACCGGCCAGGTGCGTTCCCTGATCGCCTCGGAGGAAATTGCCGCCGGCGCTGACCAGCTGCGCTTCTTCGCCGGAGCCGCGCGGATCCTCGAAGGCAAGTCCGCCGGTGAATACTTCGAGGGCCACACCTCCTACGTCCGCCGGGAACCCATCGGCGTCGTGGCCCAGGTTGCCCCGTGGAACTACCCGTTCCTCATGGCCATCTGGAAGATCGGCCCCGCCCTCGCAGCCGGAAACACCGTGGTGCTGAAGCCCTCGGACACCACCCCCGAGTCCACCCTGGTCCTGGCCCGCCTCGCCGGTGACATCCTGCCCGCCGGCGTCCTGAACGTCGTGCTCGGGACCGGCAAGACCGGCGCCATGATGGTGGACCACAAGGTCCCGGGACTCGTGTCCATCACCGGCTCCGTCCGCGCCGGCATCGCCGTCGCCTCCGGTGCAGCCAAGGGCCTCAAGCGTGCCCACCTGGAGTTGGGCGGCAAGGCTCCGGCCATCGTCTTCAAGGACGCCGACATCAAAAAGAGCGCCGCAGCGATTGCCGAGTTCGCTTTCTTCAACGCCGGCCAGGACTGCACGGCCATCACCCGCGTGCTGGTGGAGGAATCCGTGCACGACGACGTGGTGGCAGCCATGGTGGAACACACCAGGACCCTCCGCACGGGTTCCCAGAACGACGAAGACAACTACTTCGGCCCGCTGAACAACGTGAACCACTTCAACCAGGTCACCTCCGTGGTGGAAAGCCTGCCCGCGCACTGCCGGATCGAAACCGGCGGACACCGGGTGGGGGAGAAGGGCTTCTTCTTTGAGCCCACCATCATCACCGGCGCGAAGCAGTCGGACAGCATCGTCCAGCAGGAAACGTTCGGCCCCGTCATTACCGTGCAGAAGTTCAGCACCGAGGAAGAGGCCGTGGAGCTGGCCAACGATGTGGACTACGCCCTGGCCTCCAGCGTGTGGACGTCCAACCACGGCACGGCCATGCGCCTGAGCCGCGACCTGGACTTCGGCGCCGTCTGGATCAACACCCACATCCTGCTCACCGCCGAAATGCCCCACGGCGGCTTCAAACAGTCCGGCTACGGCAAGGACCTCTCCATGTACGGCGTCGAGGATTACACGCGCATCAAGCACGTGATGTCTGCGCTCGACGCTTAATCCCACCGGCCCCCTAACCTCGCTCCGCTTCGGCCAGGGAACCCTGCCGGCGTGGCCCACCCCAGAAAGTGACACAATGACCACCACCGCATCAGACATCACCTTCCGCCTGGAGCAGAAGCGGCGCGTCCAGGCCGACTTCCCGGGCCCCAAGTCGCTGGCCCTGGCAGAGCGGCGCAAGGCCGTTGTTGCCGCGGGCGTCGCGTCCGGCGTCCCGGTCTACGTCGCAGACGCCGACGGCGGCATCATCCACGACGTGGACGGCAACTCCTTCATTGACCTGGGTTCAGGCATTGCCGTGACCAGCGTCGGAGCCTCCGATCCCGCCGTCGTGGGCGCCGTGAAGGAAGCCGTGGAGCACTTCACGCACACCTGCTTCATGGTCACCCCCTACGAAGGCTACGTGGCCGTCGCCGAGCAGCTGAACCGCCTCACCCCCGGCGACCACGAGAAGCGCACCGTCCTGTTCAACTCCGGTGCAGAGGCAGTGGAGAACGCCATTAAGGTGGCCCGCCTGGCCACCGGGCGCGACGCCGTCGTGGCGTTCGACCACGCCTACCACGGCCGCACCAACCTCACCATGGCGCTGACCGCCAAGGCCATGCCGTACAAGACCAACTTCGGCCCGTTCGCGCCCGAGGTCTACCGCATGCCGATGAGCTACCCGTACCGCGAGGAGAACCCCTCGATCACCGGTGCCGAGGCCGCCAAGCGCGCCATCACCATGATTGAGAAGCAGATCGGCGGCGACCAGGTTGCCGCGATCATCATCGAGCCCATCCAGGGCGAGGGCGGCTTCATCGTCCCGGCCGAAGGCTTCCTGCCGGCGCTGGCCGACTGGGCCAAGGAAAAGGGCATCGTCTTCATCGCGGACGAGGTCCAGTCCGGGTTCTGCCGCACCGGCGAATGGTTCGCTGTGAACCACGAAGGCGTTGTCCCGGACATCATCACCATGGCCAAGGGAATCGCCGGCGGCATGCCGCTGTCCGCCATCACTGGCCGCGCGGACCTGCTCGACGCCGTCCACCCGGGCGGCCTGGGCGGAACCTACGGCGGCAACCCGGTGGCCTGCGCTGCCGCGCTTGCCGCGATCGGCTCCATGGAGGAATACCACCTCGCCGGGCGTGCCCGCCACATCGAGGAAGTCGCCACGGGACGGCTGCGCCAACTGCAGAGTGAGCTTGCCGGTGCTGCCGGGACCTCCGTCATTGGCGAGATCCGCGGCCGCGGCGCCATGCTGGCCATCGAGCTGGTCCAGGCCGGCTCGAAGGAACCCAACCCGGAGCTCACCAAGGCCGTGGCGGCTGCCTGCCTCAAGGAGGGCGTCATCATCCTCACCTGCGGCACCTACGGCAACGTCATCCGCCTCCTGCCCCCGCTGGTCATCACCGACGACCTGCTGAACGATGGCCTGGACGTCCTGGCCGCCGCCATCAAGGCCAACGCCTAGCACGCAGCCCTACAGCACAGCGCGAACTGGCAGCAGATGACGTCAAATCCCGGATTTGAGGTCATTAGCTGCCAGTTCGCGCTTGTTTTATGAGGTGCGGGCGAGCTTTCTGGCCACAGAGTTTTTCCGGGCCGTGCGGAGCATGTCCACAGTGAGCACCAGCAAGGCCAGCCACACCACACCGAACCCGATCCACCGGTCCGTGGTCATGGCCTCCCGGAACACCACCAGCGCCACGATGAACTGCAGGACCGGGGCGAAGTACTGCAGCAGCCCGATAGTGGTCATGGGCAGCCTGCGCGCGGAGGCCCCGAAGAAGAGCAGCGGCACCGCGGTGATGACGCCGGAGGCAACCAGCAGCCAGAAGTGCCCGGCACCCTCGCTGGCCAGGGTGGCCGCGCCGCTGACCCCCAGCCACACCATGGTGGCGGCAGCCACCGGAGCCAGGACCATCGTCTCCACGCTGAGGCTGGTGACGGCGTCCACCTTCGGTCCAACGCGCTTCTTCACAAAGCCGTACAGGCCGAAGCTCACGGCCAGCGTCAGGGCGATCCACGGAAGCTTGCCGTAGGACACCGTCAGCACGCCCACGGCAATGAATCCGATTCCGACGGCGGCCCACTGGAGCGGACGCAGCTTCTCCTTCAGGACGAACACGCCCAGCAGGACGGACACCAGCGGGTTGATGAAGTACCCCAGCGAGGCTTCAACCGCCTGGCCTGTGGTCACCCCGTAGGTGTAGGTCAGCCAGTTCACGGCGATGAGGACGGCGGCCATGGCCAGTGTGCCGAAGACCGAGCGGTCCCGGAAGGCCCCAGCCAGGGCTCGCCATGACCGGGTCACGGTGATCAGGAGCGTGCAGAAAAGCAGGGACCAGACAACCCGGTTGGCCACGATCTCCACGGCCCCGGCGGGCTGCAGCGCAAAGAAGTACAGGGGGAGCAGCCCCCACAGGCCGTAAGCCCCGATGCCGAAGATGACTCCCGCCGTCGTCTCCCTGTCCACTGCCTTGGGTCCCACTGCCTTGAGCCCGGAAGCCCGGACGGGTGGCTTGGATGGCTTTTGCCGGCCTGATAACGCCGGCGCTTCGGCGGCGGGGGAGGAGACGGATCGGTCGGGAGCAGGCACGCAACCCATAACACCACGTGCCGGGCAGATATTCCATCGAATGGACGGCTGGGTCCGGTGCCGGATTCGCCTTCACGTGCCCGATAGTCAGTATGCTTGCTTTTGTGAAAAGGGTGAACCCGCAGGACGCCGCCCCGTGAGGCTCCGCCGCAGCAACGCCTCCGGCCGCGGCTACCGCCGCGTGGCCGCGGGAACGGGCTTCAGCTACCGGGACCTGGACGGCTCCACCCTGCCCCCGGGACCCGTCAGGGACCGCCTGGAAAGCATCGGCATCCCGCCGGCCTGGACTGACGTCTGGATCGCGCCGTTCGATAACGGGCACATCCAGGCCACAGGGCTGGACGCCGTGGGCCGGCGGCAATACATCTACCACCCGGCGTGGCGCGAACGGAAAGACCGGGTGAAGTTCGACCGTGCGCTCCAGCTCGCTGAATCGCTGCCCACGGCCCGGCGGCTGGTCACCCTGGACCTGCGCAGCGAAGGCCACAGCCGGGAGCGGGTCCTTGCGGCGGCGTTCAGGATGCTGGACAGCGGGTCCCTGCGAGTGGGATCCGAGCGCTACACCAATGAGAACGGCAGCCACGGCCTGGCCACGCTCCTCTGTGCCCACGTGCA
>JBKJVX010000265.1:0-8276 GCA_046717065.1 Arthrobacter sp.
GTCTTGCAGAGCCGGGCCTGCTCGGCGTTCTCTTCCGCCATGGCCTCCCACAGGCCCAGGCGCTGGTCACGGATGTGGGCCACCAGCTCCTTGCTGGCGGTAAAAGCACCGGTCGCACCCCGAGCCATGCGGCCCACGATCCCCCGCGTCGTCTCCAGCAGCTCGTCCGCCGGCATGGCCCGGCTGAACAGTCCCTGCGCCACGGCCTCGGTACCGCTCATCAGCTCCGCCGTGTAGATCAGGTCCAGGGTCCGGTGCATGCCCAGCCGCTCCGTGAAGTACCAGTGCCCGCCCGAGTCCAGCGTCGCACCCAGCTTGGCGAACGGCGACCCGAACTTCGCGTTCTCCGCCACATACACCACATCCGTGGCCAGCAGCAGCCCCAGCCCCACGCCCAGGCAGGCACCGTGCGCGGCCGCGAACGTCGGAGCCGGGAACGCGCTCATCTTCTTCAGCAGCGGCTCCACCAGCCCGCCCAGGTACGCGGCGGCGTCGTCGCTCTCCGCCGCCACGTTCTGGATGTCCCGGCCCGCGCAGAAGGCGCGGCCCTCCCCCCTCAGCAGCAGCGCCCGCACCTCACCGCGGGAGGCGGCAGCAGCAGCGTCGTCGTACGCCTGGGACAAATCCGCCAGCGCCTGCTCATCCAACGAGTTCAGCTTGTGCGGAGCGTTCAGGACAACCTCGGCGACGCCGTTGTTGATGGAGAGGGAAATCATTCGGGCTCCTTGTGTTAGACGTCGAAGTCGACCGTGACTTCCTTGCTGGTGGGGTGGCTCTGGCAGGTCAGCACGTAGCCCTTGTCCAGCTCATCCTGCTCCAGCGCGTAATTTTCGTCCATGGTCACGCTGCCGGTGATCACCTTGGCCCGGCACGTGCCGCACACTCCCCCGGCGCACGCGAACGGCACATCCGGGCGGACCCGCAGCGCGGCATTGAGGATCGACTCGCGGGCATGGGTGGTAAGCGCCGAGGTTGACCAGCACGGCGAAAGCACACTCTCCATGACCTCAACTTTTGGGAACTCTCGTCCCGGGTCTCCGCCGGCGTGCTTGTTCTCAGTAGACGACGGTGCCGGTGGTCTCCACGGTGGTGCCGGACATGGCACTGCGGCCGCTGACCTCGAGCTGGATTCCTGTCCGCCGCAGCGGTGTCTCCAAGGCCGTGGCGAGGTCCGGAATGACCCTGGTGTTGATGCTGTGGAGGACATCCTGGATATCGGCGCGGTTGTTTACCGTAACTTTCATCGCGAGCTCCGGTTCTGTGGCGGTGCCTCGCAGCAGCACGGATGAACCCACAACCCCGGGCAGGGTCTTGAGCTGGTTTTCCACCGCAGAGCCCAGCACCGAGGCATCACACAGCGTGGTTCCGGAGGCGGGGTCCTGATGAAGCCGATACCTGTCGGCGGGATTCCTTCGTGGAATCTGGGCAAACATCCACAACAATCCCAGGGCGCCCATGGCAACCCCGGCCATCAGGACAATGGCTTTAGCAGAGGCAGGGCCGAAGACCGCGTCCAGGTCAGCTGTCACCACGGGACTCTCTGCGGCCGCCGTTGCGGGGTTCATGGCTTGCAGCGTTCCGCTGGACATCAGCAGGATCAGGACGCCGCCGGCCAGGGCAAGCAGGCCGAGGATGAACAGGCACGTGCGGTTCAGCGCTCCGGCGTGTTGTCGCATGGGGTGCCTTCTTTCCGGTATGCGGCCGCAGTCATTCCTTTGACCGGACGGACGCCGTGATCTTTGGGACCGGGTTGAGCCCGGCACCGGCCAGTTGAGTCCTGACCTCGGCAATGGCACGGCCGCGCAACTCCCTTGCTTCATGCAGAGCCGTGGTCACGCTGAGGTGGACCGCGCGTGCCGAGGCCGTGGCCGATGCTGAACCGACGCCGTCGACGTTTTCACAATGCGCAGCCGCGTACCGCGCAACGGCCCGCCGGGTCATGACAATCTCCTGCGTGCCTGCCACCGCGGCTGGCCCCTCGTCCTCGGGCGCCCGCAGCGGCAAGGCGTAAAAGGGGCCCGGAACCAGAGCTGCCGCCAGCAGGACCAGTCCCACCACCGACGCCGCGGCCCCGACCGCCCAGACTCCCGGATCGTTCCAGGTCAACCCGGTCAGCCAGTCCAGGGGTCCGGCCACAAACACCGGCCACGAACCCGTGACCAGCAGGGCCACCACCGCCCACACCAGTGCCACGCCGGCGGCCAGAAGCAGCGTGCCCAGGATCAGAGCAGGAACAGCCCGGCTGGGACGGTGCCGCAGGGGCGTGGCTTTCCCATCGCGCCGGCTCACAACAGCCTCCGGCGGCCGGTGAATTCATCGGCAGGTTTCAGCCAGGCCACCGTGATGTCGATCTGGCGCACCTCGACGCCGGTCAGGGCATGGACGCGTTCGCTGATCCTGCGGCGCAGCTGTTCGGTTGCCTGGCGCAACGGTACCGGGTACAGCAGCCCTATTTCCACGCTGAGAACCGCGATGTTGCCCGCAAGCTCCACGGTAACTTTGGGCCGGGCGGAAAAGTCCGAATGTGCTCCAATGCCCAGAAACCCTCCTGAGGACCCACCGGCAAAGGACTCTTCGCTGGCCACCTGACTGGCAATCTTCTCCAGCACCTTTCGGTCAAGGACAGTGCGCCCCCGCGAATCCAAGTCCCGGGAGCCGGCGTGTGCTGCAGTGGCATTCATCGGCTGGATGCTTTGCCGAACAATGCCTGCAGATCCAGTTTCCCTTCCGCAACACGGCCTACCAGCAGCCCAATCAAGCCAAAGAGGACTGCCAGCACCAGGGCGTTAAAGCCGCCGAAGGCAAAAACGATTCCTAGTACCAGACCGACTGCCAGGCACCATCGTGTAGTGGACATGCGGCACTCCTTCCAAAATCGGTTACCGCCCTGAAGCGAGGCAGAGCGGGTGACGGGGTTATTCCAGAGTCTTCTTGGCGTCCTCTTCGGGCCGCTGCTCTTCATCGGGCAGATGAACATCGGTGACGTGGACATTCACTTCCAGCACCTCCAGGCCGGTGGCGCGCTCCACCGACTGGATGACATTGCGCCGGATATCCTGGCTTACATCGACGATGGACGTTCCGTACTCGACGACGATGCTCAAGTCGATGGCGGTCTGGCGTTCACCCTTCTCCACGCTCACCCCACCGCTGACATTCGTCTGGGAACCGGGAATGCGCTCTGTCATCGCGCCGAACGCGCGCCGGGCAGCGCAGCCCATAGCAAAAACGCCCGGAACCTCACGCGTAGCAATGCCGGCCAGTTTCTGGACCACGGTTTCCTGAATGGTGGTATTCCCCCGGTCCGTGTGCAGCAGGTCGGTGGTGCGGCGTGTCTCTACGGGGGCGTTCCGTTTCTGCCCCTCCTCGGTAGCCACCACGCCGCCGGACTGTCCAGGGAACTGCGGGGCTTCTGTCACGGGAACCATCTCCTCAATCACCGATGCGATGTTGCTTACATGGTTAAGGACGCACGCCACCGCCAAACGTCACGCGGACAGGCAAACTGTTTTGTCCCTGTTTCCCCGAACCTGGGCATTCCCATTACCGGCGCCGTCTGAAAATATTAGTTAATATGCCCCGGAAGCGTGGGTGGCGCGGTTCCGGGCAAAGGGGACGGCGGCGGCGATGGATGAACGTGAACCCGTTGTCCTGGCACGGCTCCACGATCTGGACGAGGCGACCGTCGTCGCCCGGGCCCAGGACGGCAACCTGGACGCCTTCGAATACCTTGTCGAGGCGTATCAGGGCAGACTTTTCCGTCTCGCTTTCCGGATGCTGCATGACCGGGGCGACGCCGAAGACGTCGTACAGGACACCCTCGTGGCCTGCTGGAGAAAGCTGCCGCTTCTGATTGACGTGCAGGCTTTCAGCGGGTGGCTTTACCAGATGGCCACCAACCGCTGCCTGGACAGTCTGCGTCGACGGTCCAGTCACGCGGAGGTTGTCCAGGAACCGGCAACTCTGCAAATAACTGCGGAGGCCACCATCGAACCGGGAGCCGTAGGCGATCCCGCGCACGAAGCGGAAATCTCCTGCGAGATGGACGGCCTGGCCACAGCGCTGCTAGCCCTCCCGCCCGGGCAGCGCGCCTGCTGGCTCCTGCGGGAAATCCACGAACGCAGCTACGCTGAAATAGCCGCAACGCTGAAGGTCAGCGAACAGACGGTCAGAGGCCGCCTAGCCAGAGCACGCGCACAACTCACGGGAAAGATGAGTCAATGGCAATAGACGAAACCATTCCCCGCCTGGGCTGTGGCCGCAGCATCGACGAGGTCTGGGCAACCATCAGCCAGCCCCCCACCGCCCACGAAAGCGGCTGCGCCCTCTGCCGGACGGCACGGGCCAGCTTGGCGAAGCTCGCGGAGGCCGCCCGCACGCTTCGGGACAACGATGCAGAAGACGCCTCCCTGCAGCCCCATCACGCCGTCAAGGACGCCATCATGAACGTGGCCCGTGCCGAAGTCCGGAGGGGCAGCCGGCTGCCCGTCTACCGGTCTGGCCAGGGGGGCATCGCGATCAGCGAACAAGCCATCACTTCAGTCATCTGGTTTGGCGCCGATGCCCTTCCGGGAGTACGGGGCCGTCGCTGCCGTGTCCGTCCTGACCCGGATACCGCGGACGACCTCCGCCCGGCCGGGACCGCCGGCATCTCGGTGGACCTTCGAATCGCCGTGGCCTCCGGCACCGACATCCCCGGAACCGCCGAGCTGCTGCGTCAGCGGATCATCGGCATGATCACAGCACACGTCGGACTCAACGCCGGAGCCGTCAACATCACCGTGGAGGATTTCTACGATGTCTGAGCGTCCCCTCGAAGCCCGGCTGATCAGCAGCCAGCTTATTGCCGACCTTGCTGCCCGCACCGCCCTCGATATACCAGGTGTCCTCCGGCTCGAACCGACCCTGAAAAACCTTCTCACCCACCTGGGAAAAGGAACAATCCAGAATCTCCGCAGGACAGACACCAGCACGACTCCCGCCCGGCACGACGGCGTATTCGTCACCGTCACAACGGCATCGCCGACGTCCAGCTCGACATCGCCACCGATATCGCCTTCGCAGCGCTGAACGTAGCCCAAGCCGTGCGGGAGCAGATCGCCCGGACCATCAGCCACACCGGCCTCGTCCCTGGGCGCATCGACATCTCGGTCCTGGCGATAGAGCACCCACCCACCGCCACACTGGCACATCCTCCCAACCCCTCTGACCCAACACCAGCATGAACTCGGAACCCAACAACCAGGAAAATCCGGCCGAAGGAATCTCGGACGGAAACGGCCACCACCAAGGCAAGAAATTCTGGGCAGCGGCCATCCTCCTCCCACCGGCACTGCTGCTGTGCGGCGTCTGGATGCTGCTGATTGCCAACTACGTTCTCGCCGGCGTGTTCTTCTTCGCCGCCATGGCATCTCTGGCCTACTTCGCAGCCAGCCGCCGTCGCGGACGCCCTCCAACAAGACCCTGACTGATCATCTGGCGCTCCTCGAGGAAAACCGCTGGCGGCTGGACTCCCTCGCTCAGCGAATCCTGGAATGGAAACCCTTGATGAACAAGATTCACGAGGCGGCGGGCCTGTGTCGCTCCTCCCACCCAGCACACGCGAGGCGCAGCAGCAATGCTGCTCAAGGCCGCTGCCCTGGCCGGCACCGAGCTGGCAACAGTAACAGCACAACTCGACGACGGGCAGGAACCGTCAGCGCTCAATGAGGTTTTCGTCGGGTACTCCTCCCACCAGTCCGCCCGCTACCAACTCATCACCCCCGGCGGCAAGGCGGAACTGCAGTCCTCGTCCGGGCTCATCATCTCCACCGGCACAGGTGCCAACTGGCTGGTGCGCCTCCATCGCCGTCGAACGTGGCGAGCGTGCCTTGTTGGCACCGGCTGACCTCCGGCTCGCCTGGTTCGTCCGCGAGGCCTGGCCCTTTCCCATCACCGGAACCTCCCTGACTGAGGGCATGCTGGAGGCGAGCGCTTGGGCGAAAGGCCGCTGCGGTTGGTGGTATAGACGGTTCAGTAAAGGAAAATCGGGAGCCAGTCCCGGTTGTGCGCGTGGACCAGTGCGAGGAACAGCACAAAGTCGAAGAGCAGGTGCACTGTCACAACGTAGGTGAGCGACTTTGTCAGCTTGAAGGTGTAACCCTGCAGCAGCGCGAACGGGAAGGTCAGAAGCGGGCCCCAGGCCTGGTAGCCGATTTCCCAAAGGAAAGACGAGAAGATCACAGCCTGCAGGATGTTGGCGAGCCAGTCCGGGAAGTGCCGCCGCAGGAGGGTGAACGTAGTGCAGATGAAGAACAACTCGTCCCAGATTCCCACAGCGTTCACGCCCAGGAAAAGGCGCCAGAAAATAGTGGGATCTGAGGCGTCCGGCCAATTGAAGTAGACGTCGGTGCTGATTAGGTACCCCGGCAAAATGAAGTAGCCGAGCGCTACAACGGCTATGAGGTAGAGCTTGGCGGCCATGGGCCATTTGTGGCCGGTGTTTACGGGAAACTTGATAATGTCGTCGCGGTAACCGAACCGCGAGACCAGCCATGGCACCAGCACGGCCAAGGCAAGGGCACCGCCCATGACGGTCATGTGCGGGATGCTCAAGTCGGCGTTCAGAGGAACTAGGCTGATGATAACCATTCCCGCCGCGACTAGCCCGAGGTGGCGCAGGAATTCGCGGTCGATTAGAGCGGCCGCTACCAGGCTCAGGGCGAGCACAGTGTAGCCAGTGGCGCTATTCTCGACGCCGAACAGCAGCACTCCTGACGTGGAGAGCAGCACCGCTGGCAGCAGCTTCCAACTGAGCGCGGTACGCGCCGGTTGGATCGAGATCGATGTCACTCCACAAGCATGTCAGCGATGGCCACGCCAGCAAATTTTTCATTCGTCCTAAGGAATCCGGCTGTGCCTGACACCCCTTTCCGGACGAACTACGCAGTTTTACACTGAACCCATGAGCAGCTTCAATAGATCGGGCTGCAATAAGAAGGAGGCCAAAAATGGGACTCGGCGACAAAATGGGCAACATGGCGGAGAAGGCCGCCGGTAAGGCGAAAGAGGCGGCAGGCAAGGCCACGGGCAACGAGCGTCTCGAAGCCGAAGGTGAGACGGATCAGTCGAAAGCAGACTTGAAGCAGGCCGGCGAGAAAGTCAAGGATATGTTCAGGAAAGACTGACTGCTGACCAACGGAGCGCGGGCCTGTAATCTCGGCGGGGTCGAGCTGCATCACCGGCAGAAGCTGCTGACTAATGACCTCGGCCCCGTCCCAGGGGTGGCAGGGACTGAAGCTGCAGGAGAAGACGTCGTCGGCGCCGTCGTTGAGACCGCCCACACCCTCGCACCGGACATCACCGTGGAGGGGAAATTGCTCACTGACGCGTCAATCCCCTGCGCGATCCTGAACGCATCAAAGGGGGCACGACTAGTAGCGGTGGGGACCAAGGGCCATGGACTCATCAGAGAGACCATAGGATCAACCACACACGCCGTCCTTCACCACGCCAAAGGACCCGTCCTGATCTCCCGACGCGCCGGCAGTGCAGCCAGGCCAGGGACAAGCAGCGGTTTCTAGCCGGGCCTATGCTGGTCGTGTGACTCCCAGCCCCTCTCCCAGCCCGCTTGACGTCATAGTCCACACAGGGCCAGCTGACTGGTGGGTGATCCTTGCCGGCCTCGGACCTTTGGCGGTTCTCATCGCGGCGCTGCTGGCCTTCTACATTAACTGGCGCACGCTGAAGCAACGCACAGCGGCGGACAAAACGGCACTGGAGCAAAAGCGAGAGGCGGATGCGCTGGCCTTGCGGCAGAAGACCGAAGCGGACAGCCGGGAAGAATGGTGGCGTCGGACTCAGTGGGCGCTGGACCGGGCACTGGACGCAGATGAAGGAACAAAGGCTTTGGGGCTGGCAACTTTGGATGTGCTGGCCCGCAGTGAGTTGGCGCGCGAGGAGGAGCTCGAGTTGTTCGACATCGCCTGGAAAAATGTTTCAGGTAACGAAAACGGGGAAACAGACGAGACTTACCACGAGATCATGTCCGTGGACTCCGCCGACAACATGGGCGAGAATGGAAGGACAGTCGAGGACAAGGTCAAGGAGGTTGGACAATGAGCGCAGCGTCATCTGAACACCGGTTCGTCCATACTCCACGGAGCACCCCCGCCCAGCCGGCGGAGAAAAAGACCACCCCCGCGGAACACCGCGTCCAGGTGGCAGCCGCCAGGCTACGGGTCACGCTGGATGAGCGCCTGGGGCGTGAAACTCCGCCTAAGACCAAGGCGCTGGCC
>JBKJVX010000266.1:0-6528 GCA_046717065.1 Arthrobacter sp.
CAAGCACAGATGCAGGCCAGCCGCCTGGTCTCCCACCTTGCAGAACTCACTTCAGCCAAGCCCTACTACATGGGATGCCCTGGCCTCGTGGCCAATCAGCAGATCCGCGAGGCATTCCTCGGGGATCCCGGAGTGGCTTCATCTGTAGCCGCGTGGGAGCGCCTGACGACCCTGCTGGTAGGAATCGGAACATTCCCCGCCTCACCGCTCTGGCAAGCCAGCGGGAACGCCCTAAGCAGCGTTGAAGAAGGAGAACTGTCCCGGGCGGGGGCAGTCGGCGAGATCTGTCTGCGCTTCTTCGACATCGACGGAATCCCCATGAAGCCCGCCATCGAAGACAGAGTGATCTCCATCAACGCCGAGGCTATGATGCAGGTCCCCCGCCGCGTCGGCGTAGCCGGCGGCATGGGCAAACTGGACGCCATCCGCGGCGCCGTGGCCGGCGGCTGGATCAACGTCCTGATCACCGACGCCGACGTGGCGCGTCAGCTCCTCGAGCCACCACAGTTGTAAAGTCTACGCTCATGAAAAGTGTCGCAGCCAGCAGGTAAGCACTAAGCAATCACCCGACATCGGCACCGGCGGGACCCGCAGAACTCACAACCGGTACCATCGATACCGAAAAGATGACTACCGTCAAGCTGCCCGCACTCGGACATGCCCTTGCTTTCTGCCCACGCTGCTGGAACAAGGGTGACTTTGAGCGGTCCAAGGCCCGGTGCATTTCAGGTTACCCACGGCTGGAAATTGGGAGCCGTTGGGTCGTCCCTAGCAGCAGTAGCGGTGGATAACCTATAAGCACTGTCCCCAGGTGTGGGCGGCGGCAGCTGCTTTTTGCGCATTGGAGCGCGGAACCTATTCCTACTGCTTCTATGAGCCGGGTAAGCAGTCGTGCAACGATTCGTGGCTTTCTCGGGAGTCGTGCGAGTAGTCTCTGGCGTCAGGTTGGGGTGAGCCGCAACTGGACGAAAAACTTGACGGTGAGCTAGGTATTCGGAAAAATCCATTCCGGCTACACAAGGCGCGCATCGACGCGCTTCGTCAAGCATAGGGTTCCAGCACGGATGCGGGGATCAACCACCCGCAACAGGTACCCAATCCTTTCACGCTGTTCGCTGCCTGTCAGGCGTCGGCTGCTGGTGGAATGGGCCCGGCCGGACGACCGGACAGACCGGAGAGGCCGTCTCAAAAAGTAACAGTTTTTCGAGACAAGGGACGTCACGTCTTGAAGATCGAAGGAATGTGTCAGTTTCAGAAGTCGTTTGGACTGCATTCCGCGGAATTACGGGGCTTGTGCAGACGAGTGTTGACACGGAAATGTCAGAAGTCCCGTGCACGAAACCGCATCCCGCTCACTAGTCCTCTGCATCAAACCTCATTTTCAGAAGTCGCACGCACCAAGCTGCGGGAACTACCGCTTTGAAGCCCCAGCAGTGCCTGCGGCCGGGACCCACCTGTAGAGCGTCGGCACGGAGACGCCGAGGCTGTTGGCCACTTCCCGGGGAGGGGTTCCCTGGTTGAGGAGTTTGCGAGCTGAGCGGATTTTGGCTTCCGTCGAACGCATCACCCGCGGCAACTTCCGCCTCCTCGAGCGCCTATTTCCGCAAATCCAACGAGTACTCGAAATCAACCGACTCGAAACCATGACAGACGACGTCATCGAAGCCGCCGCAAGCATCCTCGTCATAGGCAATTAACGACGCAGAACGATCAAAATAGGCCGCCGCAAAGCGATCAAATTCACACGTTCAGCGTGATTCTTGAAATTCATGACGTCCCCGGGCAGCGGCTGGCCTGTCTCATTTACCGATCGTTTTTGAGATGCACGGGGGTGCGGGCAGTCTGCTCAAACGTCCCGTCTACGAACGCGGTTCGATACGTAAATAGCGGACACAGATCCTGAGACAGGAATTTCGGTCTTGGGACGCGCCCTCCGTGCCGTCTCATGAACAGTCGTTTATGTGTCATTGTTTGCGCTTGGAAGTGGGGCCGGCCCCAGCAAACCGAACGCGAGGACATCCGCGAGGCCACCCTTGAAGGCCTCAACACGGCCGCTCGCAAGGGAAACCCCGCCGGTCGCCCGCCGGTCATCACCGACGACATGCTGCACACCGTGCTGCGTCGCCGCGGCGAACGGTGAGTCCCTCGAGGACATCCGCCCGATCTGATCATTCCCCACCGCCAAACGCTAAGACGGCAACCCCAGCCTGGCCAGCATCTACCGGGCGCTCTCCGAGCACGAGAAACGCCAGGGCTACCCCCAAAAGCCGTTGGCCAAGGCCACGAGGACTTCCCGGATCATGTCCGGGAAGTCCTCCGCTGGCCCAGAGACTTCAGCCCCGCCAACGCGCTGGTCGCGGCGGCACCTTGGCAGGACCGGCCCTGTGCGTGGAAATGCCGCTGCGAGTTGGCCTTGACCTGGATGCGTGGTGGGCGCTACCGGCCGCCTTCGACCTTCCGGCTGCGCTGCTCCTGGGCCATCGGACCGTATGGGTACACGCCCACGCGCGGCTGGCTGATATCCGTGAGCCGCCCGGCTTCCTCATCGGACAGCTCCAGATCCGCCGCGGCAAGGTTGTCCGCCAGTTGCTCAGTCGTGCGGGCGCCCAGGATCACGGACGTCACGGCAGGGCGGTCCGCCAGCCAGGCCAGCGCCACTTGGGAGGCGCTCACGCCATGATCTGCGGCAATCTTTTCCACCGTTCCGATGACGTCCCAGGTTCGGGAGTCCTCGTTGCGGGCTTGCCACGCTTCCATGCCGCGCTCCGGGTTCTCGCCCAGGCGGGTGGCACCGGCGGGCGGCTCGTCGCGCTTGTATTTACCGGAGAGCCAGCCGCCGCCCAACGGTGACCACGGCAGCAGGCCGATCCCGGCGTCGAGCGAGGCCGGGACGATCTCGGATTCGATCTCGCGGACCAGCAAGCTGTACTGCGGCTGCAGGGTCACGGGGGCGCTCCAGCCATGGGCCTTGGCCAGGTGGACGGCTTTGGTTAGCTGCCAGCCCAGGAAGTTAGAGAACCCGTAGTAGGCGATCTTGCCGCTGCTGACGGAATCGTGCAGGAAGCGCAGCGTCTCCTCCAGCGGGGTGATCGGGTCCCACGCGTGCATTTGGTACAGGTCAATCTGCTCCACTCCCAGCCGGCGGAGCGAATCATCCAACGCGCGGGTGAGATGGCGGCGGGAGGTTCCGACGTCGTTCGGGGAATCCCCCATGGGGAAGCGGCCCTTGGTGGCCAGCACCACCTGATCCTGCGCGTCTTGTCGTGCGGCCAGCCAGCGGCCAATAATCTCTTCCGATACCCCGGCGCTGTAAACGTCAGCGGTGTCAATAAAGTTGCCGCCGGCGGCAACATAGTTGTCAAGGATGGCGTAGGACGTTTCCTCGGTGGCCTCTGCCCCGAACGTCATGGTGCCCAGCGCGTAGTTGGAAACCACGGCGCCGCTGTTGCCTAATGTGCGGTACTGCATAATGCTCCTCAATCCTCGACGGGGGTGGTGCGGTTCGGATGGTAGGTGCGCCAGCTATGTTGCGGGGCGTAGCCCAGAAGACGCTTGGCCTTGTCGATGGAGAGCATGGTCTCGTGCTCGCCGAGTTCCTTCACCACCTTGACGTTCGGGAATACCTCCGCGGCGAGGCTGACACTCGAGCCGCTCATCACGGTGTCCTCGTTGGCGATAATGAACGCCTCGAACCCAGGCCCGGCGTTCTCCAGGGCGCGGGCCACCGCCTGGGCGCCGTCGCGGCCGTCGATGTAGCCCCAGAGGTTCCACTTACGCAATGTCGCGTCGACATGGAAGGAGGGAAATTCCTCGTAGTCTTCCGGGTCCATGACATTGGAGAAACGCAACCCCGTGATGCTCAGCTCCGGGTCCCAGCGGGTGAGCTGAATGGCCATCTGCTCCTCAAGGTGCTTCACCAGCGAGTACGTGCTTTCCGGGCGGGCCGGGTAGTCCTCGTCGACCGGGATGTACGGCGGGTCGGCGTCGAACGGCAGTCCCAGCACGGTCTCGCTGGAGGCGTAGACAATTTTCTTGATTCCTGCCCGGCGGGCCGCTTGAAACACGTTGTAGGTGGAGAGCATGTTGTTCTCGAAGGTCGCCGCGTCCGGGGCCAGGCCGGGGGCCGGGATCGCGGCGAGGTGCACGATCGCGTCGAAGCCCGCGTGCCGGTCATCCAGGCCCAGGATGACGTCCACCACCTGGCCGTAGTTGCGCAGGTCCACTCGGGTGAAGCCGCGGTCCCGCTCGCCCGTGCGGTCCAGGTTGGTAACCTGGTGGCCGTCCTCGGTGAGCCGGCGGACTACGTGCCGCCCCAGCTTTCCGCTTCCGCCGGTCACTGCAATTCTCATCGGTACTCCCTCGGATTGGCTCGGTGGTCCTGACCGCACGCTCTGTCAAAGCGCTTTCGACCAGGCATCTTAGTGAGACTGATCCGGGTCGGCCGGGATGAATCCACAATAGAACGGAGACCAGCTCTGGCGCGTGGCCCTGCGAGTCCTAGGAAAGCGAGACACCCCGCTGTCAGCGGTGCAGCCGAGCGGCCCCGGCCCTTACATGCCGGTATGCCCGAGGCCAGAGCAACACCATTCCGGCAGGAATACGCTAGTGCGTTTGTAAACACCGATAACGGATACTCCGTCAAGCTACGGCCCCCGGGCAATCCCGTGCTTGCTGATCACGCGGCCGAAACTGGTGGCGATCCCGATCCGTCCATGGCTGTGGTCAATTCAGGTTATCCACGGGTGGGATTAGGAGCCGTTGGGTAGCTCCCTGGCAGCATTAGCGGTGGTTAACCTATGAGAATTGTCCCCGGTTGTGGGCGGGCGGACCGGACTTCTCGTTCAAACGTAGATCAATTCCGGTTGTTCTGTGGACCAGGCAAGGATCCCTGTGTCAGGCTTTGGGTGTCCCATATTTGGACGCCAGCTAGCGAACGCAGCACTGAAGTTATGTGTGCTGTTCCTGGCGCTTTTTAGGATTCGAAGTGGGTGTCGATACTGCCGGCCAACTGTTCGATCAGGTCGGATGCGACGTCGCGGAGTTTGCGGTTGCGGTTGCTGGAAACCTTGGTGAGGATGTCCATCGCTTCGGCCTGGGAACACCTGTTTTGGGCCATGATGACCCCGCAGGCCAGGTTGATGGCGGTTCGGCTTTGCATGGCTGCCTCCAAGTCATCGGCCCGGTTTTCTGCGGTGTCGATTCTGACGGAGAGCTTTAGCGTGCTGTGCGCCGCAGCGGCAAAGCCGACGGCCTTGTCGTAGACGTCCGGGGTGAAAGCACCGGGTTGGGCCGCGAAAAAGTTCAGGGCTGCGCGGGCCTC
This sequence comes from Arthrobacter sp., assembly GCA_046717065.1. Classification (GTDB taxonomy): domain Bacteria; phylum Actinomycetota; class Actinomycetes; order Actinomycetales; family Micrococcaceae; genus Arthrobacter. Next base: position 5,321 of record JBKJVX010000266.1, read on the forward strand.
GCCATCTATTTTCAGGGGCACACCCAACGCGCTGTGGACGCCGGCGTCCGCGAAGGCGCGGGTGACCTCGGGCCAGCGCAAATCCGCTGATACATCATCAATAATCACCGGCGACATTTCCCGCATCGCCCTAAGGCAGGGGCCGTCACCGATAACCTGCTCCAGATGATCCAGCTCCACTGCCCGTTCGCTGCTGCCCGCGACGGTGTGGGGCCTTCGCCTCATTTTGATGGTCACCGCACACACAATATCGGCGCCGGCAGCTTCAGACACGGCGGCCGCGGCGAGCTTGGAGAGCCCGGCCAGGAATTCAGAGGCATCTTCTGTGCCGACCAGAATGGACTGGAGCTGGTCTGCTGGCTCGTTTTCCGGTGTACGCGGCATTGGCTCATCCTACTTCCCAGACCGCAGGCGGAAGCTTCGGGGAAAGCTTGAAAGCCAGAGTCCCAAGAAGGCGGAAATCCGTCTACTTCGCCGTTTCGGTCGGGACCGGGGCGGCTTGCGGCGCCGGGTTCAATGAGTTCCACAGGAAGTTCTGAAGATTCCGGTCGGGCCCGGGTGGCGCCCCTGAATAAGTTGGCCAACCGCTCGAGACAGAATTGAACGCCGCAGCGACCGCCCTTAAGTACTGCGTCAGGTTGGGGTGTACCCCAACTGTTGTCAGCTCAGGTTTGCTTGGCTGGTCGCCGGTAGACGCGTAGCCCGTCGCTGTGCAGGAACAGTGCGCGGCCTTTTCCGTCGTCCTGCTGAAGCCAGAGGACGCTGCCGTCCATGGCGAGCATGTCGATGCGGCCGGACGTTAGTACTTGTCCGTGATTATGGATTTCCACCTCGTCGGTGCGGGAGAGTGTGGACCAGTTGGGAATGGGTTCAGGCCTCGGGGATCCGGTGTGGGACTTGGCAATGCGAGAGCGGGTGTTCATCTCGGTTGTCCTTGGTCTAGGGCGGTTGGGGCGGATAGTTCTTCTGGGGTAGTTGTGGGAGGAGGCAGGGTGACCGTTTTGGTCACCCTGCCTCCGTTTGCATGCTGCGCTGTCCTCGCGCCCGTCCGTCGGGCTACCTGTTGCGATGGAGTGCGGGACGGCAGCACACGCGCCGGACGGTGGGTCCGGCAGTCAGTGGCGCCGGGTCAGAGTTTGTCGGCCCGGACTGCGAGTACGGGGCAGGTGGCGTCGAGCAGGATGCGCTGAACGGTGCTTCCCAAGATG
>JBKJVX010000267.1:0-4273 GCA_046717065.1 Arthrobacter sp.
CTTGCGCTTCGCGTTGTAGACCGAAAAGTCGGCTGGCGGACACGAGAACATCGAAAAGACTTCGAAGCGCCGCCCAAGTTCAGTGGCTGTCACGCCGAGCGGACTTTCCCACATCTGAGCGTGCGAATCGCCATAGACCACGACTGTCTCGCCACCGTTGGCGTCACCGTAACTGCAGCTAACTTTACCTGTTGGGGCATCAAGGCCCCTTACGCAGGCATGTCGGTTGAAAAGGAACCTCCCAACAGGCGGCTCCGGCGTCCACCCTGCAGCGTTTACGCTGTCAGCCACGGCCTTTGCCACTTCGTCAGCCGTCGGCAGGTCACTGCCGCGGGCAATTGGAAAATCGTCGAAGTTGTCTGTGGGGGAAGGCTTGGGCAGGACCGACACCAGAATGCTCGTGAGCCCCAGTGATAGCGCGACCAGTGCGGGGCCGAAAGCCACGCTGATTGATGGCCGGCGGGCCTTGAGCCAACTGGAGTTCCGTGCAGGAAATTCCACATATTTGAAGGTAACGACGGACAGGGCCAGCGCCACACCCACCAAGGCGAGCCTGGTGGTCATCGCCAGTTCGCTCCCGATCGATGCCGCGGCGAGGATCAGCACGGGCCAGTGCCACAGGTACAGGGAATAGGAGAGCTTGCCAATCCACTGCAGAGGTCCCCACTGCAGGAGCACTTCGGCTCCTCGCTTCGGTGCGATTGTCCCGCCGATTATCACAAGAACCGTTCCGCCAACCGGAAGAATGGCAGCGGATCCCGGGTACCTCGTGTACTCGTCCAGCGTGAGGGATGCTGCCGCAATCGCGATGAGTCCAGACACACTCGCAACGCCAGCAAGAAAAACGGGCAGCCGCATGATGGTCGGTGTGAGCACGGCAAGAATTGCGCCAGCCGCAAGTTCCCAGGCCCTCGTCAGGGGAGAGAAGTAAGCCGCGCTCGCGTTCTCCGTCGTCGCGTACACTGACCACGCAAGGGACACGGCAACAGTGACAATAAGGAGAAACGCCAGTCGCGTGCGCAGCGGAACTCTGCGTCCGATCGCTGCGACCGCCATCATTGCGGCTGGCCAAAAGAGGTAGAACTGCTCCTCTATGGCCAGTGACCAATAGTGCTGTAGCGGGGATGGGGGGAGGTAACTGGCCCAGTAGTCCGTCCCTTGCGAGATTTCGCGGAAATTGCTGGCGAAAAGCGCCGCCCATAGCCCGTCTTCGGCGGTTCGGGCAGCACGCGTACCGCCGATCAGGGCGAAGGATGAGACAACTGTGACGGCGAGGACAAGAGTCGCGGCAGGCAGGATTCGCCGAGCCCGCCGTGCATAGAACCCCAAGATGGAGATCCGCCCGCCCCGTTCAGCGTCCTTGAGCAGGAGGCCGGTGATGAGGAAGCCGGAGACCACGAAGAAGACGTCGACACCGACGTAGCCTCCTTGCAGCCCCGGCACGCCTGCGTGGTCCAGCACGACCAGTAGAACTGCGATCGCGCGAAGACCCTCTATGTCCGGACGGAACGTGCGTGGAACGGATGAAAGGCGATGGGCTCCCTTCGGGGCGGGCTCACTCGTCTGTAGGTGGCGTCCGCGTTTATGCGCGACAGCGTGATTTCCCATGGCGCAATCCACTGGCCAGTTTCATCATGTCGCCCCTTTGCCCGGCGTCTCTTACCGGCTCGTGCGGCCGACCGTACCGCTCTTTGCGGCCAGAATCAATGCATTTCCCCGGTGTGCATTTCCCCGGTTTGCCCCCCTGCCGCCACTCCCGCCGCCAGGGGGGGCCAGCCAGTACGACGGCGGCGCTTCGCCAGGACTCATCGGCAATTGGTTTCCGCGCAGGCATCCGGCTTATCGGACCAAACTGGCCCAGGACTCCAGGAACTTCTCAGCCATGTACGCATGGCCGGCTGAGTTTGGGTGGGCGCCGTCAGCGTCGAAGCCCGGGCTGTTGGCAGTTGTGAACCAGCCGGCCTCGATGGCGTCAATGAAGGGAGCGCCGGCAGCTGCGGCGCCGGCGCGGACGGCGCTGTTCACGCCGCGGAGTTCCTCGGCGAGAGGCTGGGGCGCCGACGGTCCGAGCACTACCACCTGGACGCCCGGCCAGAACCTGCGGGCGGCCTCGATGGTCTGCGCCGTGGCAGCAGTGACTTCTTCAGCATTGGGGACCTGGGAATCGTTCTGTCCGCCCTGCAGAGCGAGGACGTTGGGCACGAACGCGGGGTTGGCGGCAATTTCCCGCAGACGGATTTCGTACTCACCCGCCCGCTCGTCCTGCCCACCGCCGCCCCAGGCGAACCCGGTGCCGGACACGCCGTCTATGTTGGTGGGGTATCCGAGCTGCCCGGCAACCAGGTAGGCCCACCCCTGGTCCGGCTGGTCGGCACCAACACCGGCAGTGTACGAGTCGCCCATGATAAGGAGGACGGGCTCAGCTGGCAGCTCAATGCCCGGTTGCGGCGCGGTTGCAGTAGCCGTGGGTGCAGGAGCCGGAGAGGTGGGAGCCACAGACGCAGGAGCCGTGGGCGCTGCCACCGAAGCGCTTGCCGTCACGGGGACGGCCCCGCCTCCGCCCTGTGGGCCCATCAGGGCGATAGCTGCCACCCCAAATGCGGCCACGGCCAGCACGAAAAGTGCGGCGTACTTCGTCCACTCCTGCATGCGCCCGCCGTTTCCCCTCACCGGCACATCGTACCGGCGAAAGCGAGCCCTCTTGGGAACCGCCCGTTTGGGGCTCGACCCCCAGGGTAAGCAAACGCGCGAAGAGCCCTGCAGGCAGAGACCCTAAGCGGGGCTCTTCTCCTGCCTATGACCCGGGCAGCTGCTAAAAGGGTTAACCAACCGTGACCTTCCTGCCGTTCCTTCGCCGCGCAACAGCCATTACTGTCGATTCCACCATCCGGAAGAACGGAAAAGAGGCGACGATGAGCATCGACATCGAAATTGGTAGCAGCCTCAGCAAAGAGGACGCGGCGCACTTTGCGGCCAAGACTGAAGTCATCACCACAGCGATGCAACGGGTAAGGGAAGCCCACGCAGCATACAGTTGGGCGTGGACGGACGAGATCCGCTGCCGGGGTTGCAACGCCAGCCTCGACATACCCCTACTCGCCAGCACGAACGCCAACGCGGACAAGGCCTTTCAAAAACACCAGGCCGCCCAGCTGGATGCCTTGCTGGCTGCCGGCGGCCTCAGCACGGCAAACCAGACGTGAAGACTTCCTGAAACAGCTGTAGACGTACGACGGCGGCACGCGCCGCCGTCGTACGCCCTACCTCAGGAGCAGGCTGGCTGGGATATCGGCAGGAGTGCTGTCTGCTTTTCAGTGGCCCCTCCGCTACGAAGCCGAAGAAACCGGCGGCGGGGGCTCGTCTGCATGTACATCGGAACGCCAGGGAGAGCGCCACTCAGCGGCGTCCCACCCATCCATGATGTACATCCGTTCGTGCACAACCCTGTCACCGCTGAATTCCAAGATGTTGACACTGAACATCCAGGGCCCACCGTCGTAACTGATCAGGTTCTCCACGACCACCAGGTCGGCACGATCCTCGCCTTTACTGCCAGACATCGCCCGTCCCGATGCTGACTGATCGTAGGATCCTAGCCGCCGATGTGATTGACCGACCTAAGCTGCCGTAGAGTGCAGCGATGTGGGCTGGCGGTATGGACGTTCCCATTCGACTGCTAGAGCGTGTGAGTCACACCAACATCAGCTGATAGAGCGTCGTCTTAAACCAACGTCGAGTGATGGAGCGTTTGGGTTAAACCGACATCAACTGAGAGAGCGTTTGGGAAAAAACGGCAATAAGTGAGAGAGCGTCCGGGGGTGGGGGTGAGGGTGGGGGTTTTAGAGGTGGGTTCAGAGGTCGGCGAGGAGGGTGGTTGGGTTTTCGATTGCGTCGGCTACGAAGCGGAGGAAGCCGGCTGCCGTTCCGCCATCGCAGACGCGGTGGTCGAACGTGAGCGTCAGCTCGGTGACCTTGCGGACGGTTAGCTCGCCGTTCACTACCCAGGGCTTGTCGATGATCCGGCCGACGCCGAGGATTGCCACCTCGGGGTGGTTGATGATCGCCGCCGATCCGTCCACGCCGAACACTCCGTAGTTATTGAGCGTGAACGTGCCGCTGCCCAGCTCAGTGGGGGTCGCCTTGCCGTGGCGCGCGACGTCGGTCAGCCGCCGGATCTCCGCGTCCAGCTCCCGGGCACTCAGCTTTTCGGCGGCGCGGACCGAAGGAACCACAAGGCCGCGGTCGGTCTGGGCGGCGATGCCGAGGTTGATTC
>JBKJVX010000268.1:0-7896 GCA_046717065.1 Arthrobacter sp.
AGGGCGCGCTGAAGCTGAAGGAAATCGCGTACATCCACGCCGAGGGCTTCGCCGCAGGCGAGCTCAAGCACGGCCCCATCGCCCTGATCGATGAAGGCCAGCCGGTGTTCGTGGTGGTCCCGTCCCCTCGCGGCTGCGACTCCCTGCACGCCAAGGTCGTCTCCAACATCCAGGAAGTCCGCGCCCGCGGTGCCCGCACCCTTGTCATCGCCGAGGAAGGTGACGAAGCGGTAAGGGCCTACGCCGAGCACGTCTTCTACGTCCCCGAAACCCCCACCCTGCTCATGCCCCTGCTGACCACCGTCCCGCTGCAGATCTTCGCCGCGGAACTCGCCGCGGCGAAGGGCTACGACGTGGACCAGCCCCGCAACCTCGCCAAGAGCGTCACCGTCGAATAACCGGCACATGGGGTGGCAACTGTCGACGCCAAGGACGTATGCTCCCACCCCGCCTGCGCCCATGCCGGTGATGCCCGGCAACGAAGAGTTAGAGTGCGGCGGGATCACTGTTGTGAGCACGCATAGGTTACGTCAGTAGTCGCCTGAGATAACTACTCCTGCGAACCTATCTCGTTGCTGGCCATGAGGTAGCTCCTTGGCAGCAATAGTGGTGGATAACCTATGAGAATTATCCCCGGCTGTGGGCGGGCGGACCGGACTTTTCGTTCAAACGGAGAACAGTCCGTTGTTCCGAGGACCAGGCAATGAGCCGGGTGTCAGCTTTGGGTGTGCCTAAGTAGACGAACACTAGGCCCGTGGCGGGTTTGGTCCGAATGATGATGAGCTAACTGCCCGCTGCCTGTCACCCTGGGGTCGCCTGTTTGTCCTCAATAAAGACGGAGAAGCCGGCGTCGCCGCCTCTGTTGGCTGGATAGAACGGACAACCACGGTCGCGAGTCGAGCTGGCCTCCACGCCCGGCCCGCCGCCTTATTCGCCCAAGCAACCGTCGAACTCCCGGTAGATGTCTCGATAGCCCTCGAAGGAGCACCCGAAACCGACGCAACGGATGCATCGAGCATCCTCTCGCTGATGGGACTGGGAGCAACTTACGGCACACAGTAGTGTTGCGAGCAGAAGGCCGGGGGCTGAGGAAGCGCTGGAAAAACTGGTGCAAATCCTTCAAACAGATCACGACACTGCTAAAGCCCTTTCCGCTTGATTTAAGAAAGACGTCACCCTGCAGAAACGTCAGCGCAAACTGCGGCCCCTACGCTGAAATCGTAGGGGTGCGCCCTGCGGAGAGGACACAAGGAGATGTCATGACGGAAGACCTAACAGCCGGCATCGTGCGGGACCTAGGGGATCTCGTGGTCGGTGACCTCATTGAAGCGTGGCACGACGGACGATGCTACAACCGGGGGAAGGTCTTGCAGACGGTGCCGTCCATGGGAATGTTCTGGATTCTCGACACCGGTAGCGGCACCCGGAAGCTGGTTGACTTTGAAACTCTACTCATCCGGCGTACCCCTGAAGAGGGATGTCGAAATAGGCCGTTTGTGGCCTAACTGCTCTTCCCGTCTCGCTGATCTCAACGCACAAGTCAACCCTTGCACACGAACTACCGATCACCAGCGAAGAATATCGAAGCCAGTGAAACCTTTCAGTTCCTGGCGGAATTGAGCTTCCGCAAAGATGCATCCTGACCACGCCGAAAACGCGGCATGGGTGGCCTACATAACCGGCTCCGATGAGGCTTTTGCCCTGTCGTCCTACGTTCATCCAATAGCCATCGAAGAACTGTTGTGTGAAGTGGGCGTGTGAAGGAACATCTGCAGTGGCGGTGTGCTGCCTCGATGGGGAGGTTCCTTCTAGCCTCCATCGGAGTACTGACCAGCCAGGGCTGACTCCTGGTCTCGGGAACCCCTTTCAGGAGTCAGCCCACCCCTGCAGCCGCTGGCGCGATTGCTGGAACTTGAGGAGGCCTCAATGGTGGAGTGCAGGCACGCCCTGGATGCCCAGGACCCGTAGTGGGTCCGGACAATCTTCGTGACCATTCGTCCCGCAAGGAACTCGAGCCCGTTTCCAAGTCAATGAGCCGCCGAAATTTCCATGCCGGCTCACATGCAAAAGCTAGCCCGTGACGAGCATGCCCCGCCAGGCCACGTCGAGGGCCGCCCGGCACCGTGCACGGGTGGGCTCGTCGTCGAGGCGGTCTCCCCGGACGACGATTTGGTAGTAGAAGACGCCGGCGATGAGGTCGAAGCAGGCTTCGGCATCCAGGTCCGTACGGAGCACGCCCTGCTCGATTCCTGCACGCAGTGCGGCTTCGATCGGGGCCCGCCGCCGGGATACGTGTGAGGACCAGTAGGCCTTCTGCAGGTCCCGGTCGGCCATAACAAGCCTGATCCGCTGGCGGAATCTTTCCTCCGGGTAGTCCGTTACGCCGGCTTCCGTGGTGGCCCCGAAAAGCATGGCGAAAATGGCCTCGCGCAGGCCAGCATCACCAGGGATGGTTGGGGGAACTTCACGTCCGACGTCAAGGGCTGCCGCGATGAGGGTGGTGAGCGAGGGCCACCGACGGTAGAGCGCGGCACGGCTAACGCCGCTGCGTTCCACAACCCGCGCAGCCGTCACCTCCTCCTTGTCATCGATCAGTTCCAGGACTGCGGTGAGGACCTGGTCGTCGATGACGTCGTTGCGCGGCCGGCCGGGGCCCCGCCGTGCGTCACGCGCCGGGGCCGGAACGGTGGATGCTGCGCTCATGCAAGGGCCCGTTCCCGGAGGCGGGCGATGGTCCCTTCACCTAGCCCGGCTGCTCGAAGGGGTGCCAGCACGTCACCGTGGCGTTCCCGCAGCCGCGCGAGCATGGTGTGCATGGCAATGTCCATCGGTTCCTCGGAGATGGTCACGGCCGCCATGGCGTCGAGGTCGAATCCGAGGCGGGCCATGAGCGCGCCGATGGTTGGCTTGGTGCGTTCCAGGATTGCGGGCATGTTGGGGGAGGTGCGGGCGTAGTCTGTAACGATGTCGTCGTCGGTTGCGCCGAGGGCGAGCAGGAGGACTGCGGCCAGGACACCGGTCCGGTCCCTGCCGGCCGCGCAATGGAAGGCGGTGGCCCCTGGGGCTAGGGCGATAATGCCCAGGGCGCTGGCGAGTTGCGGCGCGGCGCTTTCGACCATCCTCGCGTACATCGCGCCCATGCCGACGTGCTCGATCACGGGCGCGTCGCCGTCGGGCATCCCGGCGCTGATGCTCTCCATGAGGGGCAGGTGGTGGTAGGCAACTCGGTAACCGGCCAGGGGGCCGCGGCCGGTCAGTGCCGCCTCATCGTTGGTGCGCAGGTCAATGACGGCGGCCAGTCCGCCGTCCACAAGTGCCTGTGCGTCCTCATCTGTGATGACGGACAGGTCATCCGCCCGGAGCGCCAGACCCTCGCGGAGGATGCCTCCTTGGATGGGGATGCCGCCGAGGTCCCGGAGGTTGACCGGTGCGCTGAGTTCGATGTCGATGGTGGGTGTTGTCATGTGATTTTCCTTCTGATGAGTGCGCTGCCCTGGTCGATGACCGTGACGAGCACGATGATGCAAATGATGATGGCGCTCAGGTGTCCGTAGTTGTACATCCGCATCGCGGTGGTGAGTTCCAGGCCGATGCCGCCGGCGCCCACGAGGCCCAGGATCGTCGCTCCGCGGACGTTGCCTTCGAACAGCAGCAGGGTGTACGAGGTGAGCAGTGGGGCGGCCTGGGGGAGGATGCCGTACTGGATGACTTGGCGTTTTGATGCTCCGACTGCCTGCATGGCGGTGACGGGTCCGCGGTCCACAGACTCCATGGCCTCCGCGAAGATCTTTCCGATGGAACCCAAGGACCCGAGGGTCATGGCGAGGATGCCTGCGAACGGTCCAAGCCCGACTGCCGAGACGAACATCAGCGCGAACACCAGGTCCGGCACCGAGCGGATGATGTTCATGACCCAGCGGGCCGGGTAGTAGAGCCAGCGCGGGGCGATGTTGGACGCAGCTGCGAAGGCGACCAGCAGGGACAGCACCGCGCCGAGGACTGTTCCCACGATCGCCATCTGGATGGTTTCGATCAGCAGGGCGGTGATGGTGCCGAGCTTGGAGAAGTCCGGCGGGAAGAGCCGGGACAGGAACTCGCCCATGTTCAGGGTGCCTTCGCCCAGCTTGGCAAAGTTGAACTCTGCGCCCCAGAAGGACCAGAGCAGCACGACGACGGCGATCGGTATGCCGGCGAGGAACCGTGCGCGGGGCACCGAGAACGCTCGTTCCAGGCGCAACCGTTCGGAAGGGTCCAAGGTAGTTGGTGCCGCTTGGGCTGCGGCCTCGCGTTCAGAGGTGGTGGTCATGGGAGGCTCCTTCCCCGTCGTAGAGGGCCGCGAGCTTGCTGGCGTCGAGTCCGGCGGTGGCGGCCGAGAGGATCAGGTTGCCGTTGCGCAGGCCCAGGATCCGGTCGCTGTGGGCGAGTGCGAGGGGCAGGACGTGGAGGCTGACGAGGACGGGGATACCGTCTTCCTTGGCGATGCCGCGCAGCAGCTCCAGTACTGAGTCGGCGAGTTTGGGGTCCAGGGACGCCACCGGTTCATCGGCCAGGATCACCCGGGGCTGCTGCATCAGGGCGCGTGCTATAGCCACGCGCTGCTGCTGTCCGCCGCTGAGCGCGCGGGCCGGTTCCTCCGCTTTGTGCGCAATTTCCACACGGTCCAGGTAGTGCATCGCGAGGCGGCGGTGCTCGCTGCTGAACCCGCCCACAAGGTTGACTGGCCCGGCTTTGTGCAGGGCGCCGGTGAGGACGTTGGTCAGGACGCTTAGGCGCGGAATCAGGTTGAACTGCTGAAAGACCTGCCCGACGTCGGAGCGCAGCTTCGGCAGGTCCCCTCGCCGAAGGTTGGTGACGTCGTAGCCCGCCACACGGGCGGTGCCCGCCGTGATGGGCGCGAAGCCGGTCAGGCTTTTCATCAGGGTCGACTTGCCGGAACCGGAGGCGCCCAGGAGGGCGACCATTTCCCCCGGGCGGACGTCCAAGTCCACGCCGCTGAGGACCGGCTGGTCACCGTAAGCGACAGCCAGGCTCCGCACCGAGATCAACGGCAGGGCCTGGCTTGCCGCCTTGGTGCCGGCGGCTGCCACCGGGGCCGAAGTGGGGGCGCTCATCAACCGAGGTCCTCAAGCTTTACGCCGGCGACGGAGGCGATCTCGGCGAACGAATCGAAGATGGCCGGTTCCGGGTCCATGATCTCCTCCAGGCCGATGAAGCCCTTGCCCAAAGCACCGAGGGCTTCTGCGTTCTTCTCGGAGAACACCTTCGGGAGAGCTTCCTGCAGGAGTGCGCGGGTCTCGGTATCCAGCGTTTGCCGGGAAAGGACGCTGCCCATCACGTCCATGGCCGGGCTCTTCCCGACGCCGCGCCACTCGCCGTCGGCAAAGGGAAACATGGGCGCACCGAGCTCGGTCAGCATCACGGCCGTGCAGGCAGCGTCCACCTGGCCCTGCTTCAAGGCAGCGAAGCTTCCTTCGTGGCCGCCAGCAAAGATGGCCTCGTAATCCTCACCCTTCTTCAAGCCCGCCTCATGAAGCATGTAGACCGGCATGAAGTAGCCGGAACTGGACGCCTGGTCGGCGAACGCGACGGTCCTGCCCCGCAGGTCCTCAAGATTCTGGACCGGTGAACCGTCCAGCACCACGCAGGTGGAGACAGGGTCATCGCTGCCGGCCCACGCCATCAGCGAGTCAACCTCGCCGGTGTTGACGGCAAGGGCCGAGGGGAAACCACTCATGATGCCGATGTCCACGTGGTCACCACGGATGGCTTCCACAACACTGAGGTAATCAGGCACATCCGTCACCTCAACCTGGCGGCCCGTTTCAGCCTCAAGCAGTTCGGCAAAGGCTTCAATCGGGTTGGCCTGGGTGGGATCCTCGCCCAGGGGAATGGTGGCAATGGTGATCGGGGCAGTGGTGTTGCTGGCCTGTTCGGCTGCCGGCGCCTGGCAGCCGGTCAGAGCAACAAGGGCGCTGACGCTGAGCATGCCGAGGGCGGGCAAAGTGGGATAACGCATGATGTCCTTCGCGGGAGATGTTGGCGGTTTCGAGAACGCCTATATCGAAACTCCGCCAAGTGACCGCGAATTACGAGAACGCTGTACTGACAAACCAACAGTGGGTTAACGTCCGGTCATGGATTGATGCACGGATGCAGGCGACGCAGGCGTTGTCACGTTTCCACAGCTACAGGCGCCGCATCCACCGCAAGGATGGCTGAAGGCATAAGCCACACCAACACTTCGCATGATGGAGGGGTAGGAAGATATTGAGCTGCCAAGCCGGAACGCCAAGGACATACTAGATGCCGCTGGAATACCCGGTTTCGAAGGCGCCTTGCGGCCCCTCCCCCGCGCATTCCCAACGCCGGTAATAAAGATTCCGTGCCCGGGCCGGGCACCCTTCCTGCCACGCGGCCAGCTCTATTGCTGGACGTCGCCGTCGAGGCGTCGGAGGGTTTCAAGCCGTCGCCTGGCCACCTCGATATCGGTGGAATTGACCAGATCCGCCTTGCCTAGCTGCTTCGAGGCGCGCCGCAGCTGCCCGCTGTTGAGCATTGCAAGTACTTGGGTGGCGTCGATGTTCAGTGCTTTGGCTGCCTGTTCAATGGTGAGGTAGCGGTGGTAGCGGCGGCTCAAATTCCACTCCCGGTGGGATAGTAGCTCGGCGTCGGGGACTGCAGCGGGTTTGGGTGCTGAGTTGTATCAAATATTTCCTCCACTGGGGAGCCGGAAGTAACGAGGTATGGCTAAGGGAAGGGATGTCGGCGGCCAAACCTCGATGGGTCGTTTGTGCGAGACGTCAAGGGCGACGGCGAGTTCCCGTTGCGACATTCCGGTTGCGGTGCGGAGATCGCGGACTTTGTTCTGCAAGTTCACCCCCGGCGTGCGGGCTGTTTCTCACGAAAAGTGTGCCTAACAAGGCAATGCGCGTCAATGATCCTGATGGACTGCGAGGCCGCATTCCTGAGGGCGGTTTGGGCGATGGACCACAGGATCCTGCCGGGGCCCTCGCGCATTCGACCAGGGGGAAGACATCAAATTCCTTCTGCTGGCCGCTGCCGGTGGCGGTGGCCAGGGAAGACAGCTGCGCGCTGGCCGTCCTGGGGTTCGGGTCTTTCTCTCGAAGGCACGAGCAAGCCGCTTGTTTAGCTCTTTTCCGGGCGCTTCACCGAGCAATTTAAGCAGCCGTAGAGGATCTTCTGTCAAGCTAGGAGGCAAAGTGCGGGGGAGGGGTTCTGTTCGCTTTTCCAGGTCAGGCCGAGCATTTAAAAGGCGTACTTGACGGCGAGCCGGGCGTCGCGGCGGAACCCGACCAGCACCTCGAGCAGGCATGCCTGCAGACTGGATCCGGCGTATACGGGGCGGAAGTTTCCGTGCAGGCATCCCACCGGCGCGCCAGGTTCGAGCATGCCGAGGAGGGCGTACCCGGATTCATGGTAGGCGGTGCGCCTGCGTTCATCCTCCGGCATGACCACGTTTCCTGGCGGTACCAAGCTGGATTTTCTCGAGGGCGTTGAGCAGGTCGCGCTGGGTGACTGCTATGTGGGATCGTTTCACGGCGAGCAGTGCGGCTTCGTTGACGAGGTTGGCCAGTTCGGCGCCTGTCATGCCGGGGGTGATGCGGCTGACGGCGTCGAGGTCTGCGTCGGGGGCGAGCCGGACGTTTTCTGTGTGGACGCGCAGGATCTGCAGCCAGCCTGCCTGGTCTGGGGCGTCACGGTGATGGAGCGGTCAAACCTGCCTGGCCGCAGCAGGGCCGGGTCCAGGACGTCGGGCCGGTTTGTTGCGGCCAGGACAACGATCCCTTCTGATGAGGAGAACCCGTCCATTTCGGTGAGTATCTGATTCAGTGATTGTTCCCGCTCATCGTGCCCGCCCACTGTGAGGGAGCCGCT
>JBKJVX010000269.1:0-9546 GCA_046717065.1 Arthrobacter sp.
CGCGGACGGGGACCTGGAAGGTGCGGAAGGGCCCGAGCGGGGGTGCGTCTTCGGTGACGCCGGGCCGAGGGATCTCCGGCAGGTCATCGAGTTGGGGTGTCTGGTCCATGACGTAGCCGGTGGCGGCCAGTTCGCCGCCGTGGAGGAAGGCGGCGACTTTGAAGAAGCGCAGCGGGATGTCCACGCCCCGGTAGACCGGGTCGTTTTCGCTGAAGACGGGCCCGGTGATCACGACGATCCGGTGGCTGTTCTCCGCTGCGTGCTCCTGCAGGTAGGACTCCAGTCCCAGCCAGAGTTCCATGCCCTGGTTGAACTTGGCTGCCTGCGGGGCCGCATTTGTGTAGTAGAAGGTGTCCTCATTCGCCTGGGCGGCCTCGGCTCGGGTGCCGCCCCACACCGCGGAAGCGCGGCGAACCAAGTGCCCACGGTCCAGGTCGTTGCGCGCGTACACACGTTCGCCCGTCTGCTGGTCATCCGGCAGGCGGGGGTCCAGTCGCCACTGGATGCCGGACCGGTCCAGGTCCATGAGCTTCTTCCCGTCCATGGCCAGGGCTGTGACGGCGGCGAGCCGCTTGTCCGGGCGCATGAGGACAGAGAAGTGCGTGTAGGGGAGCAGGACGGTCATTACGCCTGGCAGCGCGGGGATCGGGACCGGGACTCCGAGGAAATCAGCGTCGTACCCGGCCCGGCCGGCCAGATCCCTGGCAGTAGCAGCTGATGCCTCGTGCGTCACGAGTTCTTCCATGCCCGGACCGTACCAGCTGCACATGTCGGTGAGCTGAACACGTGGTGATAGGTACGAACCCGCCGCGCCCTTGGCCGAGATGCTGTGCCTGCCCTCACTGATTCCGTTGCCGCTGCAGAGGGTTGCAGGGGATGATGGGGCGTGGTTGGTCTGAAGTAGCATGAACGGCAGAGTGTGGCATCAGCGCGGCGGACGGGACGGCCCGTTCGTTCCGATTGACACGGGGACGGCCCCGTGGAATGGGGGTCAACCCTTGGTTTCCTCGACTGCTCGACTCATCTTCACGCCGGCCGCCATTGTGCGCGTCGCGCTCGGCTGGGGCGCCGTTGTCGGATTGGTGTTTGCCGGACCCCTGCTAGAGCCACCGGTTCCCGCGTGGCTGATGATTACTGCGCTCGTGCTCATCGTCGGAGTCGTTCTGGTCTGCGCCTTTGGAGTGGTTCACGAGGCTGAACATCTCGCCCATCGGCTTGGTGATCCCTACGGCTCCCTGGTCCTCACACTCTCGATTGTGTTGATCGAGGTGGTGCTCATTTCCGCAGTCATGCTGGGACCCGGCGAGCACACCACTATCGCTCGGGACTCCGTGATGGCGGTGTCGATGATCATTCTTAATGCAGTGATCGGGCTCGCGCTGCTCATCGGGGCGATCAAGCACGGCAATCTGGGCCACAACCACACTGGCGCGTCATCGTATCTCGCCCTGCTCGTTGTGTTGGTCTCGGTGGCCTTCGCCCTGCCGGCGCTCATTGGGCGTGACGGCTCGTATACGCCGGGGCAGGAAGTTCCCATCATCGTGTTGACCCTTGCCCTTTACGCCTTTTTCCTCTACCGACAGATGGGGACCCAGGCTGATGATTTCCGGGAAGTCGATCCTCGTTTCGCCGCCGATCCGGGTAACCGTGGGAGCGCCGCCACCGGGCAGTCCAGCCAGAGTGTCACCCAGGTCATCGCCGAGCATCGGACCGAGGTAGCGCTGCGGATCGCGTTGCTTATCGGGACGGTCCTGCCCATCGTGCTGCTCTCCCACGACATGGCCAAGCTGTTGGACGACGGGCTCGGCCGGGTCGGTGCGCCGGTGGCCCTTTCCGGCATCCTTATCGCCATGATCGTTTTCCTGCCCGAGTCGATCACGTCAGTGCGGGCAGCACTGCAGGGTGAGATCCAGCGAGTGAGCAATCTATGCCACGGTGCCTTGGTTTCCACGGTCGGCTTGACAATTCCCGCCGTACTCATCATCGGAGCCGTCACTGGTCAGGACGTCGTACTGGGCGAGTCCTCGGCCAACCTGCTGCTCCTCGGCGTCACGCTGATGCTGTCGGTGACAACGCTTGCTTCCAAGAAGGTGACTGCAATGCACGGCGCCGCCCATCTCGTGGTCTTCGCAGTCTACGGCATTGCCGTATTCTCTTGATGCCCCGCGGTGAGGGCGCTTCCCCCTCGTTCGATACGGCAAATCCTATGCCGGCCCCAGACACTCGTGAGGCCTGACGATCTCGACACGTATGGCCGAAATGTGTTGCCTCCCAGTCCAGGTCTGCCATATTGGTGCCAGCAAGATCCGGCAACCGAAGGGGCTGACAGATGGGAGCGTGGGGCTACCTGCCGTTTGAGAATGACGACGCGCTGGACTGGCTGGACCAACTCGAAGGTGGCGGTGCGGAAGTCGTCCGTGGGCACTGGCCAAAGTGAATGACGGCTACGTCGAAGCACCGGAGGGCAGTGTCGCCATCGCCGCCGCCGACATCACTGCCGCCTGCCAGGGCAACCCCTCCGGGGACCTGCCTGAGAACGTGGTCGACTGGTTGACCGCGCACGGGGCCGAGCTCACCGCCGGAGACGTGGAGCTAGCCCTGGAAGCAGTTGGCCGGGTCGCGGGGGAGGAATCAGAGCTGGCTGAGCTGTGGGATGAAGCCGACGAAGCCGAATGGCGTGAGTCCCTCGAAGACCTGTCGGAGAGGCTGCGCTCGGCGGTGCGGTAGGGCTGGCCCGCCGGTACCGGCATATGTCTAAGCAGCCCTTTCATCGGAGCTTTGGACCTCCCCACTCCGGACCGCGCGCCCGAATTCGGCTGGCGGCCAGCGCCGGGCTTTGACCAGAACAATCAGCATGGTCAGGATGGTGACCGACCAGGCAACAGCGGCGAGGAACACCAGGCCGATCGCCACTAAGGGGTGCATGCCGAAAGTCTAGGACTGTGCCGCTGTGATTCTCGGATGCAACTCCGCAGCATCAGACCCGGAAATTACGGAGGCTGGGACCAGAATTCTGACAGACAAGCTTGAAGGCACGAAAAAGGTGCGTCGCCGTTCGCTGAGCGCACCCTTCTCGATTACCCCTCACACCGGATCCCCATCCGACTGCACCCATAACAAGCATGCTTAGCAATGTGTGCGCAAGCTCGTTGGGTACTCGTAGTGCTGGACTCGCGGGGCCAGCAAGCTGACGGGCGTCCACTGGCATCTCTCCCTGAAGTGTGCGTCAATGGTTCCGTCCTCGCTCAAGGTGCGCTGGCTCCGGATGACCGCACCCAATTGGAGAGGGTGGCAGCCTGTTCAAGCCAGGCCGAGTCCGGAGGCCCTGCGAAAGCAGGGCCCTCAAGCCTCGCCTCGGATCGTCTTCGCAGCGAAGATGCGGGTGGTGTCCAGAGTCCGGAAGGAGTCAATGGACAGGATCGAGGTTTCCTTGTCCGGAAAAATCAGCCGATCGAATTGTTTGACTCCGCTCCAGTGCTGCTTGATCCGTTTCCGAATGTCCCAGCTCTGGCCAACATAAACCTGCTTGTAGAGATCCAGCACCATGACATAGACACCCATTTCGCCATCGAGAGTGCTCAGGTCGATGACGGGGGCCGCAGATACTTGTGCTTGCGGAGCATCTCGGCCAGGGCGCCCCGAAGTCCTTGGCGGAGAGTTGCCGGAAGAAGGCCTTGTTCAGGTCGAAGTTCTCCATGGCGGCCTCACGCTGCAGTTCATAGAAATCATCCGAGTAGACCCGGTGGTCCTCGTCCTCATACATCCAGGCCTGGTTGCGAAGCTCCCGTACCTCTTCAATGAGTGGTTTCAGGACATCGAGTGGCCTTGACTGGGGCGATGCGTTCGATGATCTTCTCCGCTGTGAGCTGCTGGTGGTTCTCCATCGACCTACGCAACGAGACCGCCAGCGGCGCGTCCAAGGCCTACGTGCACGCCCCCGGGCAGTATCGGCGTTACCCTTAGCGCGCCTTACCTTCGAAGCTCACCTAGGTGCAAGGTGGCAGCACGCAGAACACTGTGAAGGTCCTTCTCTGCAGGGGAAAGGCCAGGCTTCGCGACAGGGCCGGTGCTGGGCACTGGAGTCAGACCAATCACAGAATCATCAAGCCTGTAGACGTCACGGTACAAAGGCCTTGATGGATCGTCGCTGGTATAGCTCAGCCGGAGGGTTGCGCCGGACGCGATGCCAGCGGGGTCCTTTGTACCGTCGCTCCATCGTTCGTTTTCGCTCAAGCCAAGCTTCCACATGGTCCTCAAGGATACGCCGGGGGGTATGGATTGCGGTGTCTGAAACATTTTCCGCAAGGGACCTGTAAGTTCGTCATCCACTGCTGGCCAGGTATCGCAGTCGATCACGAGCTCCCGGGCTGAAGACTTGCCTGTGTTAGTAATCAGCAGATCCCATGTTGCTATGCCTGCGAGTCCGGGAACCAGGTGGGCATAGACGAAAGGCCGGGTCTGCTCAATGCTGTCCTTCTCCATCTGCCTGTGGGCGGCCTTGCTCTGGTCCAGTGTGGCCTTGGCTACCTTCCAAGCAAGGACTGCTCCAACGAGTAGGCCAAGGGACAGGATTGCTGTTGCCAGCGCCGCGTATGCCGCCAGCCAAGCGGCGTCGGCAGCGGACTGTGCAATTTCTGCTGATCGACGGGCAAGCTCTTCTTCATTCACTCCTTCATCCTGCCCCATGTGCTTGTCTTCTCCTGTTATGTCATCTGACGTGAGGTCAGATGGCTATCGCGAAAGCCTTGGTACGGGTACCTTTTGGCGGTGAGCACGGTGCGAGCACAAGCTCCTAGCCCCGCCTAGCAGTTGTGGCAGAGGTAGACCCGGCTGAGGTTCTTGCAGCGTCATCGGGGTTGCCGCTGGGCGAATATGGAGGTGCCGCTTGCTCTCCGGATCTCCAACGCCGCCCGAAGCCGCCTCTACAATCTCGCAAGTAGGTTCCGCATTATCTAGCTTCATATACATGTGCGGTCGTATGGCAGCCGCGTGGCTGCGCTGATTCTCTTCTAGGAGACTTCCATATAGGTCTACATCTCACAGTTGCCCAGGCGGAGGACCCGTTCCTGCGCGAGCATCGCCGTCCGCTCCGCTTTGTCCGCGGCCCGCGCCGCCTGTTTAGCCTCGGCGGTGGTGCTTGCCAGCCTTTTGCGGGACTGCTCCAGCCGGTCCTCGGCCGCTCTAAGGCGGGTCCGAAGATCCGCTATCTCCTGTTGCAGCTCAGCAATTTCAGCCCGTGCTTCGTCCGCCTGGTCCTGCAGGTCCCGGGCGAGCTGCCCTGTCTCTGCTTCTGCCGCCTGTGCTTGCGCCAGGGCGGCTTTGGCTTTCTCCAGTGCAGGTGGTGACGTTGGCCGCGGTGTCTGCCGGACTGCCTCAAGCCGCGGCTTGTCCGTCTTGGTCCGGGTGGTGCCCCCCGCCGTCGTACTCCTTGCCTGTTCCTTCCGCGTGGGCGCCTTGGGCGGAGCGGGAGCTGCCTTGGGTGCGGGCAGGGCGGCGGGGACTGCCACGGAGCCCTCAAGCTCCACGGCATTAACGCCGTCGGCCGAGAGTGTCTTCAGGAGCCGACCGCTCTGGACAGCAGCAGCTGCGCCTTCATCCGCCGTGAGGGCCCGCAAAGTCTCCTCGATGTCCGTCGCCATGGCATCGCTGATGGACCGGCCCTGCTGCTGGGCCACTAAGCGGGCAGTATCGACGGCGGCGGCCAGCATGGTTCGGCGCTCACGTCCCAGCTCCCGAAGTGCCGCGGCGTCCAGCGAAGCCTGCGCCCCGCGCATCCTGCCGCCGAGCTTCGCCAGTTCGGCGAGGACAGCCGGTTGGTGCAGGGCCAGCATGTTCAGCGCCCAGGCCGCAACCGTGGGCTTTGGCAGCCCGCGCACAGCTGCTCCAAGTTCCTTGTCCGAACTGGCAGCTTCCTTTGCTGCGGCGGCGCGTGCTGACACAAAGTCTTCCATCGGCTTGGCATAGAGCTCGTTCGCGATCTCTGCCAGGGCCTCGTCTTCCATGCACGCCATCTTAGGCAGGTCGGGCAAAGCTGGCTGGTCCACCGAAGCGCTGCCGGGAAAGTGTTCCATCGCAGCGACGGGTCCGGCCGGAAGCCCCGCGGACACTGCCGGATAGGTGGAACCCCGCAGTACCAGAGGCTTTTGCTAGCGGTCGTGTTGCCGGCGAACCATTTCGGTGATCCACACAGGCGCAAACGGCGACGTGCAGCCAGGAGGAGTCGGGTAGTTTTTCAGTACTTCAAGCCGTTCGCCGATGCTGATTGCCCTATCCCTGTGCTCGGCGTGCCCGATCCCGATCTGGGCGAGGCAGGTGTTCATCGCCCACTGCAGGCGTTCGGGCGCACCCTTCATCCCGGCCTCGATGACGTCCAGCAGTCCGGCCAGGTCGAGGCCTTCGGGCTGCTTCGCCACGCGTTCGGACGTCAATGCCCAGCCGGCGCTGGCGATCATGGGGTCGGGGTCGGCGAACCAGGCCAACCGCAGCTCTTCTGAGTATGGGTTCTTTTTCACCACGTAGTTCACGAGCCAGTCCTGCACCTTGGGTGCGCGGGCCTCGCGGAGCATCGCGTCCAACTCGTCGCGCCTGAACGCCTTCGGGCGGCAAATCAGGAGGGCCAGCAGCTTGGCTGCGGTGTCGCCAGTGTCCCAGAGCTCGCGGGCGAGTTCCTGCTGTGTCTTCAGCCGCTTTGCGACGGCCCGCAGTTTGCCGAGGTTCACACCGTGATTGTCGCCGTGTTTTTCGTTTATCTCGCGTGCCCGCGGATCATCAAGGTCGGCAAGCTCGGCCATCAGCTCGGGCACGCTCGTCCCGGTCAATGCAGTTCCGGCCATCACAGTCACCTCTCCTTCGCGTGGGGAGTTCAGCCTACGATGAAGCAGGGTCCCAGTACACGCCAGCCTGTTCCCATGCTGGTTGGTGCGCCGTTGGAGCCGACGCAGCAACCAGGTGGCGACCCGCCAGGGAAAGGGCAGACTGTGCGCAAGGCCGCGCATGTACGGGGACGAAGCGCGTTCCCCGGTGAACTCGGATGGCCGGCAGCAGCCGTGGCCGGCATGCTGCCGTACCCACAAGACTAGGTGCCGGTCACCGGCTATTCATCAGTAGGAAGTACTCGACTTTTGGCTGTTTCAACTACTCGCGGGACTCCTGCGGCCTCACCGTCCTGTTCATCACCATGACATCGGCCAGGCCTGCTACATCGCGCGGTCGGATGATGGTGATGGCTGGCGCCTTTTGACTGGTTGCAAGACATCAACGCGACCAGATTCTTGCCGAGCGACGCCGAAAAAGCTCCGTCAAGGTTTCCTGGTCTCTGCGCTTGTTCGGCACTGATGGTGCGCGATGGCCGGCGTGCCCAGTTTCGCAGTGCGGACGCAGCATGTGTATTTATCGCTGTTTTTAGTCAACGTATCAGGCTGGAGTTGGGCAAAGCGTAGACCCGGAATTAGTCAAGGCCACAAAGTACGCACAACAGAACCCCCCAATTTCTGGTGTCCGTGGAATGCGCAACAAAACCCCCTATACCTGTGTTGGTGGAATGCCGGAAAACCCCATATGCCTAAAAATTGAATTAAGCGGTAACCCTATCCCTAAGTGATGGGCGGCAAGATAATCCCGCTACTTACGGAGAGCGGATAGACCGTGCGGAGAAAAGGAAGTACAAGCTACTCGTGACACTTCCTGGGGTGAACCTTACGCTCGCTGATACCGCAAGGACTTCCACCGACCTAGATCCGAGGGCACCATTATGCGCCTGCTACGCCTTCTAATTGCTCTGCTACTCGCCGCGGCCGGCGTCGTCGCGCTCCCGGCCGCCGCCCAGGCGGCCGATGTCGGAAAGCCTGGGCCATCGTATGCAGGCGACGGCGTTACAACCCCGACTGCGGACAAGGCCCAGAGCAAGCTCTGGTTCCAGGATGGGACCTGGTGGGGGCTGATGTGGAGTGCGTCCGCAAATGCGACCAAGATCCACAAGCTCGACGGCCCAACCCAGGCGTGGCAGGAGACGGCAACGGTTGTTGACGTACGGCCGAGTGCGCGCGGTGACGCGCTCTGGGACGCAAAAACCGGCAAGCTCTACGTCGTATCGGGCACCACTGTGCTCTCGGAGTGGACCACGCCTCCAACCCAGGCCGCAGTGACCGCCGGGTCCGCAGCGCTTCACCGTTTCAGCTACAACGCGGCCACGAAGACCTACGCACGAGACGCCGGATTCCCTGTCACCCTGCACAGGGGGAGCACGGAATCGATTACGGTGGCCAAAGACTCCCTCGATAAGCTGTGGGTCACCTACACCGTCGTCTCGGCAGACCTCAGCAACCGCGTCTACGTCAACCACTCGACGACGAGCGACACGTCGTGGGGGACTCCGTTTGTCCTACCGACAACCAACGCCTCGGTGCACCACGACGATATCTCCGCAGTCACGTCGTTCCAGGGCAACAAGATCGGAATCATGTGGAGCAATCAGCGGGTAGGGCATAAGAGGTTTTACCTGGCCACCCACCAGGACGGCCAGCCAGAGACGTCGTGGCAGACAGAGGTCGCCTACGGGGGAGGAAACAATTGCAGCGGGGGATGCGCGAACGACCATCTAAACCTCAGGCAGTTGACAAGTGACGGCAGCGGCCGCCTCTACGCAGCGATCAAGACAGCCAAGCAGGGCGTCGGCCTAACGTTTGTGGCGCTCCTGGTGCGCGATGGTAATGGCCAATGGACCAGCACGCAGTACGGCACTGTCGAGGACGCCCACACCCGGCCCATGGTCATGATCGACGAGGAGCACCGTCAGGTCTGGATGTTCGCGGTCGCGCCCGAGGCGGGCGGCACCATCTATTACAAGAAGACGCCGATTGACAACGTTTCCTTCCCGCCCGGCGCCGGTACCCCCATCATCAGCAGCAGTACCGACAAGGACATCAACGACCCCACATCAACGAAACAAAACGTCAACGGGAAGACCGGTCTGGTGGTGTTGGCGGCCTCGAGGACCAACGCTCGGTACTGGCACGCCTACATAGATCTTGGGGGCCAGTCCACACCGCCGGGTGGTGGGGATACGACGGCGCCGACGGTGACCGCTGTGTCGCCGGCCGACCAGGCGACCGGGGTGGCGGTGAACACGAATGTGACCGGGACCTTCTCCGAGGCGATGGACGCGAACACGATCAACGGCACCACCGTGACGCTGAAGAACGCTGCCGGGGCTGCTGTGATGGCCGGGGTGACCTACGACGCCACCAGCCGGGACGTCACCCTGAACCCAGACGCGGATCTGGCTGCCTCCACGACCTACACCGCGTCCATTAGCACCGGAGTGAAGGACGCCAACGGGAATGCGCTGGCCACGGCCAGGACGTGGAGCTTCACCACCGCCGCCGCTGCCGGCGGAACGACCGAGACGATCACCGTTGAGGCGCTCGAGGACAGCTATGTCTCCAGCGATGCCACCACGACCGACTACGGCTCGGCCACGGTACTGGGAGTCGACGCCAGCCCCACCAAGATCAGCTATCTGAAGTTCGACCTTGGGTCTCACGCGGG
>JBKJVX010000270.1:0-13498 GCA_046717065.1 Arthrobacter sp.
TCTTGCGAAGGCAGGCCCCCCAACTTGGCGGGGCCTGTGTAGACCCTGCAGGTCAGTGCCGGCGCTGCCGAAGATGAGCGCCGCGTTGCGCTGCCTATTTCGAGGGGCAGACGTAGTCGTAGTCGAGCCCGGCGGACACGTACTGGGTGAGTTTTACCGGGCTGCGAGGGGTGAGCCCAGGCAAAGAACAATTCAACTTCGCTCCCCGCAACGTTTTGGCACCTGCAAGCCAGCTTGGCAGTCCATCAAGGGAGCTGCCGGACGGTACGGTCCCGGCGATGGTTCCCCACTGAGAGCTTGTCGAGTAAATCCCGACGCCGGCGGTAATGGTCTTGAAGTAATCAACCATCCCTTCGAGGGTCGCCCGGTTCAGGGCTGTGCTGTCAGACTCTCCGATCTGCCAACTGTTGCCCGTCTCCACATCAAGCCACCAGAAATAGTTGCCGGGGTAATTCACGCCTCGCTCCCATGCGTCCTGATAAGCCCTCACGTAGCCGTACACGTATGAGCAGGCGAGGTCGACTCCGCCCTCGCAGACCCCATACCGCTCTGGGACCGGGACCACTACGTTTTTGTAGACGTTGGACGATGGCCACCAAGAGCCCGCACGTCCTGGGTTAGCAGTGTTCACGTATAAAGAAACTCGAGGCTGGGTAGGGTGGAGCCCGGTGGTCTTTGTCTTAGCCCATTCGATCTGCTGAGCGAAACAAGGGTTGTTGTTACTGGCCAGTCCACCGTTCACACCCACGATCGCGAATGCCTGATCAGCGGGAAGGGTAGTCATCTTGTCGCACTGCGGCCAGGAGATGTCGATGCCCACCAGGTCCTTATTCTGGGACGGCGGAGCCGCTGCCACCGGAGCTATTCCTGTGGCGAATAGCCCAATAAGGACCAGGAACGCGCCCGCCATTCTCATACCGAAACCGGTCATGTCCAAGGCTCCCGTCACCCATGTGTCTGTACGTCGAGGTGGTAAAACCTTACGCTCGGGCGGCAAGGGGAGATAGTGCGAGCCCCCCTATTACGGCCGCGAATAGAAGTGAGTCGTGGGACTTGTTCCTTGTCTCGTAACCCATGGGATTCGAGGCGCGGAAGTTTCAAGACAGCGAGCCAGGTGCAGTCCTCCCGCCTGTTCGCAGGGACCTGTGCATCACCGTCTCCAGATTGGTGCTTTGGGCAGCGTCTTCAAAGTGGGCGATCAGTCCGTATAGCTGAAGTCTTGTCTTGTTAGCAGTTGGCCATCGAGCAACACCCGCGTATAGCTGGGATCGAGCCGTAAGCCGTCATAATGCATCCCGTATAGCAGAAGAGCCTCAGTCGCTATGCTTTTTCCACTTCAACGCCTCACCTGGGCGGCTGAACCTGCGCTCCGGAACGTATTGGTCATTTGAAGGTAGAAGCTGGTCCCAAATTGGGCTATGTCTATCACGAAGTTGGGCTTCTTGGTCTTCTCATCTACAAGGCCGAAGCCCTAGGATTTCGAGGCAGAGTTCGATGTGTGCGATCGGGTTTACCGGTGGCTCCATAGCAGTTCACGGGTGATTCGGCGCATCTTACCGGGGTCAACCTTGGGTTAAGTGGCCGCCCAGTCAGCAAGCGTCGGCGTAATTGCCGAGCGGTCCTGCTGGATCAGGCACACGTTGCGCTTCAGCGTGTAACGCACGGACGGCGGCCAGCAACTGCTGACCTCTCTCGGAGCCGATCTCCGCTAGGAATCGCTCGTCCCCCGACGGCACGAACGCGCCTTCACGACGCGCAGGGTCGTGAATGTAGTCATGCCATGCTTCGCGGTAAGCCCTCAGCGCTGCGCTAAGTTCGTCGTCGACAATGCCTCATAGTGGCACAAGTCGGTGGCACTTCAGGCAGCAGTTGAGAGTCACCAAAGGTGCCATTCATCGCTGCGAAAATGTCGCCAGTCATCGCTGCGACTCACACGGCATGCGCAGCCCCCGGTCCAAAAGGCAACGCCCACGCTAGCAGCACAGCCAAACCAGTCGTCGCCGGCGGCCCGGATTTTCTGCAGTTCCTCCACGTGATCATCTTCCTTCAACTGCGCATAGCTAACCTGCAGCGCACCGGGAGAAATCAGGCTGGGACCCGGTGGCCAATCTCATGACCTTACCGTCCCTCCAGCCATTCCACAGCCGCTGGACGTGACGTGAAGTACTTTTGAAGACTATGCTGGCCGCGCCGCACCCAAGCGGCGACAACCCGGTCAACATTAGTCGTCCCCACCATGGCGACGGAGGAAACGAACCGGATGTCCCGGTAGTGGTTACAGGCTTCGACGGTCAAGTTGACGCCGATGATTTCGATCAGCAATGGCAGCTTGCGGCCGGCACTAAGAAGCTCCATGGCAAGCACCGATTCCGTAGAGTCTTCGGCCTGGAGAATGGAACCGGGGACCCAGATCAGATGAAGGGTCCCGCTGCCATGTAGGCTCAGCGTCCCTTTTCCACCTGCAAGCACGATCTCCGCCACGAATTTCCCCTCTGCGACAGAATAGCCGGAGAACGTGTGAGCCGGTAGATGTCGGGGTCGGGCCATGGGCGGGACCAGGTTCTAAGCGCGCTCACGGAGACGGCTGCAAGCCCCCGTACCAAGGGCGGAAACGATTCACTGCCTACGATGGAACTTTTATTCGCGGGACACGCCGTAAGCACTTCAACTCGCCCCCTTCCCGTGCCTTTCCAACCGCCGATAATGGATATTCCGTCAACTTCCCTCGGCCTGGCGAACCCTTACTTGCTAATCACGCGGCAGACTGGCGACTCTGATCCGTCCATGGCTGGGGTCGATTCAGGTTTTCCACGGCTGGGATTGGGAGCCGTTGAGGTAGCTCCCTGGCAGCAGTAGCGGTGGAAAACCTATGAGGATTGTCCCCGTTGCTGGGCGGCCGAACTCGGTTTCTCGTGCATACGTCGATATGTTCCGAGGATCGGCGAGGAGCCGAGTGTCAGCTTTGGGTGTACTGCAAATGGGCGTCTTCTCAAGAGCGAGCTATGGATTCCTGCTCATTGATAGGCGTTGGTAAGGAAACCGGCTCGAGCTGGTCCGAATATGGAATAGGCCGCCGGCATGGCAGGCGTCCGTCAACCCCGGAGCCGTCCCGAATGAGACAGAAAGGGTCAGCTGAAAATCACCTCAAAGACATCTCAGCGCAACCTTCGGACGGCAGACTGTGACTAGGGGGAGCCCTCCTAAATGGAAAGGACCTGGAATGGTCAGCAATCGCGACATCATTGGCTCCTACGACCAACTTAAGCCGGGGGACGCCATCGAAGCGTTTCACAGAAGCGTTCTGGTCCATCGTGGACCGATCACCGACATCGCCCCGGACCAGGATTTGTTGTGGATCCTGGACACGTTGACAGGAAGCCGCCGCCTTCTCGACACCTCCGAACTCGAGATTGTGCGCTTGCCCACGCACTATCGAGAAGTCCTTGTCGGGCTGCCAGGTCATTAGCACCCGTTCTCCCCGAACCGACGTGAAGGCTCCAGTTGCGGACACTCCAGCGCCGGCACCGAATGAAACGAGCTTCTCGTGGCAGATGACTTGTTTGATGTGTTCCTCCGGGACGCGACCGCTTTTGACCCTTCTTTAGGCACCACTATTGAACCGGACCCCCTTTTCGGCCTCTACACCAGTTGGTGCAGCATCACCTGCCAACAGCCGTGCACGGAAGCGTCATTCTGGGAGGCGATGCGCCAACGGTTCAGGTCGGGCCCTAACGGGCTGCGGATGAAAGGACCCGCCGCGGCGGACTACTTCCTAAATAGCTACCCGGCACTGGTCTAAGCGCCCGCGTGCCGCCTTCGACTTATCCTCCTCGGATCGTTGTTCATGGACCGAACCGCCCCGGTTGGCCGTCCATAAAAGCTCGGCAGGACAGCGATCTTCCAGCGATCTGCTCGAGCTAGAGATCCTTGGCGGCTTCTATGACGACAAGGGTGGGCTTCTCGGTACCGGCCGGTTCGAACACCACATGGGTGAAGAAGGACACAACCCCTCCCTCAGAGACCGAAGCATTCACCATCGGTGTTCCCGCCAACCTTGTCGGCAAGGCTGTACCCGCCGCCCTGGGTGTTCCCGTCCTCGTCAACTAATAGCTCGAACAGCAGGACAATGCACCAGTGGCCTCCGTCAAAATGCGATTTGATTTCCTCATTGCCACCGATGCGACAAGGGCGAAAGTCGAAGCCATCACCACATCCCTAACGGCAGAGGGTTAACACGAATTCTGAAGGGCGGCTAATCGTTGGCTTGTCGGTCGAGTCGCACACAATGCATATTTTCCGGCAAAGTGATTTCGATCACCAAGCTGACGTAAGAGCTTGGTGTTGCAGAGCCAATAATGAGGCGATCCCTGGGATTCTCTTTTTCATTTTCAGGCATCTTGGGATAAAAAGCGCAGATGATGAACACATAAAGCGGCAAGAGCATTTTACTCCAATGCCATTTCTGGCACGCATCCTCGTTATTTCCGTTTCACAGTCGTGATGGAGTAGGGGCACGCTCGCAGAAACTGAGCTTGATCCGGCACTAGTAGGAGCGCCTTCCCGTGACCACTTCACGTCACGGGCCCTTGGAACTAAGGGTGTCATGAAAGAACGCTTCAATTGCGTCTCCTGGGGAGAGTTCGTGGCAGGCTACGATGATGCCTCATCGCTGGCCATAATGTTTCCTCCAATTTCGACTGATCACCCTTCCTGAATTTTGGCAGGCCCAGGGTGGCCTCCATGTGTCCTACGGATGATGTTTGCCTGATATCTTGGGTGTTTCTTTAGTAGCTGTGGCCTTTCATCCTGGTAACACTGCCACCATGACCTTTGTTGATCACTGCCGTGTCCTCACACGAAGCCATGAACTCTCGATGGACAGGCAGGCCACAGAACCTATTTCCACAAATACCTTCCTTGCAAGATGCGGCAAACTATTTCTTGATGAACAATGGGAAAACGTTTGGAAAGAGGATGGTTTCGCCCGGGAATTAACCGCAGATTAGCAGGTAGCCCCTAATTTCTTTTTTGAGTACTAACTACTCTCGTTTTTCGTTCCGCCGCTTTTTATGGTTGAAGCGTTGAGTCACTTCTTGTGGCATGACTCGCTTGACCCTGTTGCTGGTGTTGCATACGAAGCACCAAAAGTCAGCGGCCAACCCGCTCCGGTGCTTATCGACGCCGGCGCTTCCTGAACTTCACGATCAAAACTTCACGCCCACCCATATACGTGGCTGCCAACAGCGGTGGCCTTCAGAAAGCCTCTTGGAGTTGGGTAGCACCGCCGAGCGGAGGAGCAGGTTCACGGGCTCCCGTTATTGGGCACATTTCGCCCTTATTGGCTACGTTCCCCTGAATCGGAAGCTGCTTCCAAAAAAGAGCGACAACAAGACATTCGTTTTAGGCAGGGAGACTGCGATGATCCAGCTTTCAATGTCCAAACATCACCAAACCGCCCGCCCTCGTTCCTCCAGCGCCGTGGCAACCACACCACACCAATCGTGGGACTCCACGTTGCCCGTTGTCGGCACCACGCGGCTAAGTGCCGCATGGTCAATGACAGCGGAACAGAACCTGTCCAGTGCCGTTTGTTCAGCAAAGGGGCCTCTCCGGTGAGGCCCCTCGAAAATGTCACTGTGTCTGCCCAGGCGACCTTCGGCCGCGACGGGGCGATGTTCGATAGCTTTGTTGGCTTTATCGCTCAGCTCAGCTTGGTGCTTTGGGTTCTGGTGGCCCTCACCATGATCGTCCGCTTCGTGGGTATTCGGATTTATCGGGACACTACGCGCGCAACTCCAGCCAAGATTGCCGCGGTCGGGTCCCCTCACGTTCAGTCCGCAACAGCACGGACCGACGCCGGTAAGAACGCCCCTCTCGGTGAGGCCCTGCAGCCCACCAAACGGCAGACCGAGGTCGCGGCTACGACAGTGCCAGGCCTTGCTATGCACAAAGTGCACCTGGAGAACCGGTCCGCCGGGCAGGTGCGCGGGCTCGCCGGCAACTCGACGGGGGCATAACCATGGACTTGGCCCTCTTGGTCTTTTGGCTCTTCGCGGGCGTCAGCATCCTTTATGTCGTGCACTTCGGCCTCTACCTGGCGGGTGCCAACTTCTACGACGTTTGGCAGCAGCGGCGGAAGGGCATCAAGGGCGTCCGGCTCCCCGCCATGTACCAGCCTGAGTGTGCGGTGACGGCCACCTGGACCCGCAAAGGGTTCCCCGAGGTACCAGGGCTGGTGACCGTGGTGATCGCGGCTCACAACGAGGAGGCCGTGATCGTGCGGACCCTCGAATCGATCCGGCGGAGTACCTACCGTTCCTTCCAGGTCCTAGTCGCTGACGATGCCTCCGGTGACCTCACCGGGCGGCTGGTCCGTGATTATCAACTGCGTCATCCGGAAATGGACCTGCGCATCCTGAGGATGAAAAAGAATGTTGGCAAAGGTGCGGCGCTCAATGCAGCGCTTCGCCGGCATGCACGCGGACAGTTCGTCATGACGCTCGACGCGGATTCCATCATCAGGCGGGACGCCATCATGAATGCGCTCAGCTACTTCGAGGACCCGCACGTCGCGGGTGTCGCAGCCAACGTGCAGATCATGGAGGAGACTACCGCCTTGGGCATCCTGCAGCGCTTTGAACACATGATCGGCTACCGGTCCAAAAAGCTGTACTCGCTGCTGAATTGTGAGTTTGTAGTGGGCGGTGTGGCGTCCACGTACCGGATGCGCGTGCTCCGCAAGGTCGACTTCTACGACACGGACACGCTGACGGAGGACATCGGCCTCAGCGCGAAGATCACGAACCTGGGTAACCGCCGCTTCCGCCTGGTCTACGGCGCCGACGTCGTGGCCAAGACAGAGGGGGTGCTTACGTTTCGCGCGTTGGCCAAGCAGCGCTACAGGTGGAAGTACGGAAGCATCCAGAACCTCATCAAGTACCGCGCCATGACCTTGAACTCCAGCCGACGCTACAGCCGCACCTTGACCTATTACCGAATGCCCATGGCCATGCTGAGCGAGTTCACCCTGCTCGTATCGCCCCTCGCCTGGACGTACGCCATCTACTGGTCGCTGGTTACCTACACCCCTGCCCTGATCATCGGTGCCTACGCCACCATCACTGCCTACACGCTGCTGACGATCCTGATGGATGAAAACCTTTCACCGCGGGAACAAACGAGACTGTGCATGTACGCGCCGACAGCCTACTTTTTGTTCTACATCATGGACTTGGTGCAGCTGGTGGCTGCAGTCCGCTGCATCACGCGGGCGCGAGGCCTGGTCCGGCGTCCCGAGATCAACACCTGGAAGTCTCCGCAGCGGGCAGGCAGCGCGGCGGTGATAAGCCATGGCTAAGCTCCGGGGAGTCCGCCGAGTTCTGATGAATCCACTCGTCATCATCACCGTCCTGGTCCTCCTTATGAGCGCCGGATGGATGGCGTACACGGGAAGAATGGGCAGCTTCGCCCAGGCGAGGCCCGGAGCCAACCTGCTGCCCGCGCTCTTTCCCGCCATAGTGGGACCTCCGGCGACACCCGGCCCGTCGCCGTCGGCCGGATCGTCGCTGGCTTCTCCCGGCGGCTGGACTGCCGCGCACAGCGGGGATGCGGAGACTTCCTTGGGGCTGGTGACTGGGCAAATGGGCGGACAGGCTCTGAAACTTGATATCACCCAGTACGCCACGGGCGATGTCACGCTCACCAGCCCGCGGGTGGATGTCGCTACCGGCAAGACCTATTTCTTCAAGGCGTTCGCCACCACGAATGCGGATTTCAGGCTACTCGTTAGGAAGCACCACAAGGACGGCAGCTCCAGCTTGGAGCAGCTGCGTAACCCACTGGAACGGCCAGGCACGTCGGCCTTCACGGTGAGCGACGCGTTCAACAGCGGCGAAAGTGTCACCGCGGTGGAGTACGTCTTCCGCCTCTATTCCGCGGGCACCATCAGTGTGGAGGGCACATACCTGGAGCCAGCGGACGATGTCCAGGTGCCGCCGGCCGCAACGGCGGGAACCAACCTGATCCCAAATCCCGGCTTCGCCGGTATCCAGCCCGGCCAGCCGGCATTCTGGTCGCCGTACTCTTTGGGGAGGGCGACGGTTGAGTCCGGGCGCGGTGAGGACAGCCGCGGCAGCTTCCTCTGGACCCGCATCGGGAACTACCAGGACGGCGAAGCGAAATGGCAGTACCAGCCCGTTCCGGCGGCTCCGGACCGCTACTTCAGGTTCGGCGCAGCCTACAAGTCGGACCGCGAGGTTGATGTCGTGGCCGAATTTGAGCTCGCGGGCGGCGGGCGAAGGCTTCAGAACCTGGAGACCGTGCCGCCGGCGGCGGAATGGACCACCATAACCGAAGCGTTCCAGGTCCCGGACGGGGCGACCACCGCAATGGTCACCCTGATTTCACACGGAAACGGCACCACAGGCGTCCGCGACTATTCGCTCACCGACATCACCAAACCGGGTCCGCTGCGCTGGAGCCAGCCCATGGTCTCGCTCACATTCGACGATGGCTGGCAGTCCGTGTACGACCGCGCCCTGCCCTTGCTGGACAAGCATGGCTTCCGGTCCACCCAGTACGTCAACCCCAGCTCCATCGAAAGGCCCGACTTCATCACCGCGGCAGAGGTCCAGCAGATGCACCAGGCCGGACACGAAATCGCCGCCCACAGCTACCAGCACGTCGACCTTACCTCTGTCGGCACGGACCGGCTGGACGACGAGTTGCGCAGGAGCGAGGATTCCCTGGCGGCCGCCGGCCTTCCTACCGATGACCTGGCACCCCCATACGGGCGCTCCGACGCCCAAGTGGACTGGTACGCGAACAAGTATTTCCGGCTTGTGCGCGGCACGGACGATGGAATCAATACCAGGCAGAACCTTGACCTGCGCGACCTGAAGGTCCTCTACATGACTGACCAGACGACGCCGGACACGTTGAAAGAGGCCCTCGCCGAGACCTCCAGATCCAACGGCTGGCTCATCCTCGTTTACCACCAAGTCGCTGCCCCGGACTCTTCGGGCACAGTGAAAAACACCATTACGGCCGACAGGAGCACCATCACCAGCGACGTCCTCGCCACCCAGCTGCAGCTCATCGACGAAAGTGGGATACAAGTCCAACCGGTAGCCCAAGCATTCGAGCAGCTGCAGGGCCCCTGACCACCACATGCGGTGCGCCGCGGCGCGTCCGCCACCCCGAGAAAAGGAAAAAGTCATGATCAATACCAGAGCAAGATTGGCCTGGCATCGCGCCAGGCTCCTGACCATCGGGGTGGCGGTGTGGGCTGTCGCTGCCACACTGTTGACTCCGGCGGCCGCTAACGCCGCCGTGGACAACCCCGCACCAACCCCGCTGGTGTCCTTCACCTTCGACGACGGCATGCAGAATGCCCTGACGCGGGCCGCCCCAACCCTCAAGAAATACGGGCTCACCGGAACCAGCTACGTCAACACCCATTGCGTCGGCATGACCACCGTGCCCAATACCTGCCGCGCCAACACCGACGTGCCCTACATGACATGGGACCAGATCGCCCAGCTGCAGAACACCTACGGCTGGGAAATTGGCTCCCACACCGTGAACCACCTGTGCCTTGTCAGCGTGGGCGATGACTGCCAGGCCACCAAGCTGTCGGCAGCCCAAGTCGATGCCGAGCTGGCCAACAGCAAGGCAACACTGGCGGCACACGGCTTCAACGCCACCGCATTCGCCCCGCCCTACGGTGACTACGACATGTCGGCACTCGCCCGGATAGCCAAGTATTACAGCTCCATGCGCGGCTTCGCCGACACCGGCAACAACCCCTGGCCGCTCGGTGACTACCTGATCCGTAACATCCCCGTGCAGGAGCGAACCACACCCGTTGCCACCCTGAAGGCAAAGGTGGACGAAGCAATTACGAACAAGACGTGGGCTGTGTTCACGTTCCACGACATCCGGCCCTCGCCGAGCCAGAACCCGGACGACTACCAGTACGGTACGGCCGAACTCGACCAGCTGGCCGCCTACGTGCAGAGCAAAGTGGCGGCCGGCCAAATCAGGAACGTCAATATCAGCAAAGGCCTCGTGAACGGCAGCCCCAACCTGCTCGCCAATCCGACGTTCAACAATGGGATTGCCGACGGCTGGCGCACCGACGCACCGTCCACCATTACTGCTGACAGTGGGAATAACGGGAGCTACCCCGACTCCGCCAGGTCGGTGAAGGTAGTCTCCGGTTCAGCCGCTGGCCACCTGTTCTCGCCGAAGGTGCCGGTCACGGCAGGGACTAACTACCTGTTCAAGTCCTTCCTTAACGTCGCGGCAATCTCTTCCGGTGAGGTCGGGTTCTACGTCGACGAGTACAACGCCGCCGGGCAATGGATTTCCGGGCAGTTCCGCAAGCGGGAGAACACCCGCTGGGTAGAGTCCATGAACTTCAGCTACACCCCGAGCTCCACCAGCGTGGCGTCGGCGAGCCTGCAGGTCTATGTCACAGGAACAGGCATCACAGCGTATCTGGATAATGTTCAGATGCTGGCGCTTGCCGCCGGGTCGACCCCGCCGGCATCCGTCAACCTCGTCGCCAACGGCGCGTTCGATGCCGGCATCAGCTCGGGCTGGACGACTGACTCGGCGTCCACCATCCAGGCAGACGGCGCCAACCGCGGAAGCCCGGCCAACCCAGTGAATTCGGCGAAATTGACGGCTACCACGGCGAACAGACACCTGTTCTCCCCTCAGGTCGCTGTAACACCCGGGACCTATAAAATCGCCAGCTACCTCAACATTGCGGCGCGGACCAGTGGCGAGATGGGCTTCTACATTGACGAATACAACGCCGCGGGGCAGTGGATCTCCGGGCAGTGGAAGCTCGGGGTATCGGCTGCTGGCGTGACCAACGTTGATCTCACGTATTCGCCGAGCACGAGTTCTGTGGCCAAGGCAAGCCTGCAGGTCATCGTCCAGGGCAATTCAGGGCTGCAGGCATACTTCGACGACGTCCGCTGGACCAAGTCCTAACAGCACCACGTCCTGGCAACGGGGAAGAGGAGGCGGGATGGCGGAACGACAGCAATCACTGGCGTTGGAAATGGCGTCCGCCCTTCTCGTGGTCCTTTTTATACTGAGCATCCTGTACAGCTGTTCTGCTCCTAAGCCAGAAAAGACGGTTGACCTGCTGCGCGGGGACTGGCGGGAAGTTCCTGGGATCCGGGCGGGCAGCGGCGGCCTTCAGGTCACTCCCACCGCCAGACGCATAGTGGAGCAGAGCGGAAGGGGCGGCCAGCCGAACCCGCCGCTCAACCTGGCCGGCACCCACTTGGTGGTCGGCGGGGAGTTTTCGCTCAGCGCAACGTTCGCGAATGTGACCGCGGACGCGTCCTGGGCTGTCTATGACCGGCCACCGGTCATCGCGGACGAGTTCCGCGTCGAACCGCCAGGCATGCGGCTGACCCTCCAAGGCACTGACCTGAACATCACCGTGTTTGACGGAACTCAGAAGAAGGACGTCACCAAGCCGGTGCCAGTGCACGAGGAGCACCAAACGGTGAAGGACCCGGGCGCCGCGCTCACGGTGCGCCGCTTGGGCGATACGCTCACGGTCAGCAGCGGCAACGACGCGCTTTCCTCACTGCCTTTTGGCAAGGTGTTCTCGTCAGGGGCCCTGTGGCTTGGGTTCTCCAGTGATTCCGGGAACTTTCAAATCACCTCTCTGAAGGCGGTTGCACCAGGAAGCGCGGGCCTGCGGACCTCCGGGGCTGCCGCCTCGGGCGTGCAGCGGTCAGCCGGCGGGCTGCAGGCTCTGGCTGCCACGATCCGCCCGGACTTCCTGGTCGGAGCGGCCGTGGCCCTGGGCCCCCTCACCGGTGACGAGGACTACGCGCGGGAGTTCGTCGAAAACTTCGGTGCCCTTACCCCGGAAAACGCCATGAAGCCGCAATTCCTTTCCCCGCAGCAGGGGGTGTACACGTTCGAGGAAGCCGATGCGATTCTGGCCATGGCCCAAGCCAAAGGCATGGTGGTACACGGCCATACCATTGCCTTCACCGAGGCCATGCCCCGCTGGATGCAGGAGCTCCCTACAGACTCCGAACAGGAGCTTCAGGCCAGCGCCGACTTGCTGCTGGACTTCGTCACCACCGTAACGACGCACTTCAAGGGGCGGCTGGCATCCCTGGACGTCGTCAACGAGCCGTTCGACGTGAACCAGGGGACCAGCATGCAGCAGAACACCTGGTACCGCGTCTTCGGTCCGGACTATCCGGCCATCATCTCCAAAGCGGTTTACGCCGCCGATCCGCAGGTCAAGCAGTACATCAATGAAAACGGTGCCGACGTGCCGGGACGGCGCCAGGACGCCCTGCTCCAACTCATCCGGGACACCAACGCAAAGGGCGGGCACATCTACGGAGCAGGCCTACAGGCCCACATTTACGACCTCGAGACGGACGCCATCTCCGCTGAACACCTCACCCGCACGCTTAACCGCTTCGGTGACGCCGGGCTGCACGTCCGCATCTCGGAAAACGACGTCACGGACGGTCAGGGGACGGACGCCCAGGCGAAGCAGTACGCCACCGTGTTGGCCACCTGCCTCCACTCGCCCACTTGCGTGTCCTACACCACCTGGGGAGTGGACGACCGCTACGACTGGTGGATCGACGACGGCGGCAACCTGCAGCAGGGCCACGACTACCTGTTCAACAACGGCCGGCCCACCCCCGCATACGACGCGTTGAAGCGTGCTTTGGGCGGCTGACGGCACGGGGCTATTGACCGCCCTGCTCTCGAACTACCGCTTCCCCGCCACGAGCCAACCCGGACGGGGGAGGCTGTTGGAATTGCCTTACAGGGCACAGGAATTAGCCAAGATCCTAGTTGAGGAGACTTATATGTGTGGAATCACGGGGTATGTGGGCCGTTTGGTTGACGGTGCAATTAACGGTCACAGTGCGTCGGATGTTGTCCTGGAGGGACTGCGCCGCCTGGAGTACCGCGGTTATGACTCTGCCGGTGTTGCTGTGGTGTCCCAGGGTTTGATCGAGTCGCGGAAGAAGTCGGGGAAGTTGAGCAACCTGATTGGTGAGCTGGAGGCCCGGCCGTTGCCGGAGACGGTGGCTGGGATCGGGCATACCCGGTGGGCGACGCACGGTGGGCCGACGGACCGGAACGCGCACCCGCACCTGGCTGATGGCGGCAAGCTCGCCGTGATCCACAACGGCATCATTGAGAACTTTGCCGAGCTGAAGCTTGAGCTGTTGGATAAGGGCGTGACGTTCCTGTCCGAGACGGATACCGAGGTGGCCGCGGCGCTGCTGGGGGATATTTTCCGGAACAAGCTGGGCGGGGATGCCTCCGACGGCGGCCTGACCCGCGCGATGGAGCTGGCCTGCCAGCGCCTGGAGGGCGCTTTCACCCTGCTGGCGGTCCACGCTGACCAGCCCGACGTGGTGGTGGCCGCCCGGCGGAATTCGCCGCTGGTGGTGGGTCTGGGCGAGGGGGAGAACTTCCTGGG
>JBKJVX010000271.1:0-4890 GCA_046717065.1 Arthrobacter sp.
CACTGTGCCTTTCGGGGGTGCGCCGCTTCAATCTGCGGCGCGCCCTCGGCACGGTGGACGCCTCCATTTGCATGGCTGGAAACAGCTGGCAGATGGGGGTTTGTCGTTATCAGGACAACGACCTCGAGTGGTTCCGGCTGCTCTCGTTGAGCGTCCGGCCCAAACACAAGTTCAAGCGGCACTCGCTGGAACTGCTGGGCCGCCGCAAGCCCACCGAAGCCGAGGCAGTCAAGGTCCAGCCCGACGTCGTGATTGTCGAATTGCGGTATGAGGGGCAGGACCTTCGCCTTGCCATGAAATTTGACGCCTATGCCGGCCTCTCGTCCTGGCTTGAAGCCGGGCCGGTCATCGGCGTGGGTACCTGGCGCTAACCCGCGTGGAATGGCTCTACGACCTCCGGATCACCGACGGCCCGGTGTACTGGCTTTCCTTTGCCCTGGGCGTTGCCGGTGCCGTGTATCTCCTGGCCCCGCCCTCTCATATCCGCGCCCGCCGCTGGTTCATCCGCTCCCTCGCCGCTGCCGCCGTGGCCTACGCGCTGGTGGCCATCGTCCACTGGGCACTTATCAACGTTTTTTCCGTATTCCCGGAGAACATTCCGGATCCGGTCCTGCTGTGGGTGGTGCCCGGCGTCGCAGCCCTGATCCTGCTCTTGCTCCGGCTGCCCCGGAGCAGTTGGAACCGCCGCGCAGCCGGCCTGGTGGCCGTGCTTCTGGTGGCAGCCCTTTCATCCGTCCAGATCAATGCGTACTTCGGGCTCAACCGCACGGTAAGCGATCTTTTTGGCACGGCGCTGGCCCGGATCCCGGCCCTCGAGGCGGACCTCAAGCGGCAGCCGGGGGAGGCCGACGGCGTTCCCCTCCTCGGGTGGGCACCGCAAGGTGACATGCCGGATGGGGGAGTGCTCCGGAAGGCTGTCATCCCCGCCGTCCTGTCCGGAATGGACACCCGCGAAGCGTATATCTACCTTCCGCCCGCCTACTTCGCGGAAAACCGCCCCGCCCTTCCCGTGCTGGTCCTGGTGGCGGGCCAGCCGGGCGGGCCTGCGGACTGGCTCACCGGGGGAACCCTGCAAGCCCACATGGACTCCTTCGCTGCTTCCCATGGCGGCATTGCCCCGGTGGTGGTGGTGCCGGACCCGAACGGCTCGCAGTCCGCGAACACGATGTGCATGGACAGCCGGATAGCCAAGGCGGACACCTACTTGTCGCGCGATGTGCCCCAGTGGATCAGCTCCACCCTTGCCGTTGACACGAACCACAACCAATGGGCCATCGGCGGATTTTCCTTCGGCGGCACCTGCGCCCTGCAAATGGGAACCCGGCACCCGGGCCTGTTTCCCTCCGTCCTCTCCTTTTCCGGGGAAGCCGAGCCGGCCATCGCCAAGGAGCGGCAGAAGACCATCGACGCAGCCTTCCCGGGGGACCCGGACGCGTTTGAGCGGCAGACGCCCCTTGCCATCATGAAAGAACGCCGCTTCGAGTCCAGCGCGGTGTACCTGACAGCAGGACAGGACGACCCGGAATTCGTGGCGTACCTGCACACCCTGGCCGCAGCCGCACGGGAGGCCGGTTTCGCCGTGCGCGCCCACGAGGTGGAACACACCGGACACTCATGGGACACGTCCTCGAAGCGGATCGCCGATGCGCTGCAGTTCCTTGCCGACAGGTGGGGACTTCAACAGTGACTTCCGTGAAGCAGGTCCGCACAACATCCCTGGCTTGGACAACAGTGGGACGACCGGCACGGGACCGGGTCATCGCCGCCCTGAAATCGATGCCGTTCTCCGTGGCTGTGCTTGCGGTGTTCCTGGCAACCGGGGCAATCACCGGCAGCTACCTCACAGGGCCGCCGGAGCAGTTGCTGCATGTGGCAGGAGTGAGCGGACCGGGGCTGCGTGCCGGCAACTGGTGGTCCTTGTTCACCAGCCTTTTCTTCGCCACCAACCCGTTGGCCTATCTTGCCGCGTCCCTGATGATCCTCCTGCTGCTGGGCCTTGCCGAGCGCAGGTTGGGAACACCAGCAGCGGTGGGGTTCTTCTTCGGCGGCCAGTTTGCTGCCGTCACGCTTTTCCTGCTGCTGACCCAGCTCGCAGACTACGCGGGTGATGGGTGGCTGGACCGCATGGACGACGACATCCTGATCGGTCCCTACCCTGCAATCCTGACGGCGGCCCTCGGGGCCAGCGGCAGGTTGCCTGTCCTGTGGCAGCGCCGGTTGCGGACAGGGGTGCTGTCCGTCTCGCTCCTGCTGGTTCTCTACGTTGGGCATGCGGAGACGGTGATCGGACTGCTCGGTGCCGTCCTGGGACTCCTGGCGGGGTGGTGGATCCAGGGCGACCACGGCCACCTGCACCGGCACCGGTCCACCGGTCGGGAGACCCGGAACCTCCTCGCACTCACCGTCGCCGTCTTCGCGGTGGGTCCGATCCTCACGGGAATTGCGCGGGCGCCCACCGGCCCGCTGGCCCTTCTGCGCGACGTTGTCCTGAACCCCATGCCCACGCTCAGCCAACTGGCTTTCAACTGCGGCGCCACGGTGGAAGCATCCTGCCTCGAAGCCGGCAGGGCTGGATTTGCCGGGCCATTCGGACTTGCGCTTGCTGTGGTTCCGGTGGTCCTGCTGCTGATCTGTGCGGACGGAATGCGCCGCGGCCGGCGGCTTGCGTTGAACATCGCGCTCGCCATCCAGCTTGCCGTAACGGCGCTGGCCGCCGTCTACCTGGCACTGTTCGCCCTGGTGCCGTCCCGGCTGCATGGTCCGTCCGCCCCGCCGATGGGATCTGCCTTTGCCCACGTGCTTCCGTTGGTCGGCGTGCCCCTGCTGCTGGCAGCGCTCCTGTGGTTGAACCGGCGGCAGTTCCGCGTGCAGACCCTTCCTTCCGCGCGGCGGACGCTGGCTCTGGTGGTGGGAGGAACCTGGCTTGTCCTTGCCGGAACGTACGCGGCCGCCTGGTTCTGGTCGGGCGGGTTAGCGCGCGACGGCGGTCTGCTGGGCCTGTTCGCGGAGCTGGCACGGCAGTACGTACCGGTTCCGATCCCGCAGCACTACCACCGCGTCTTCGCTGACAGAAACAGTGTGGAGGCTGTCATTTTTGCCTACTCAGGACCGGTGTTCTGGGTGGCTGCGCTGGCGGCTGTATGGTGGGCGCTGCTGGGCGGACACCATGGCAACGATTCCGGGCGGCAGGACAGGATCCAGGCACGCAACCTGCTCCACCAGGGCGGCGGACCGCTGTCCTGGATGGCGCTCTGGGAACCCAACAGCTACTGGTTCAGTCCAGACGGCAAGGGTGCGGTGGCTTTCCAGCGGCACGGCAGCGTGGCGCTGACACTGGGTGGAGCCTTCGGTCCAGCGCAGGCCCAGAAGGACGTTACCGCCGGGTTTTTGGTCCACTGCAGCCGCCAGGCAATGATTCCAGCCCTCTACTCCTGCGACGATACGCTCTGGCCCATGCTCGAGGAGCGCGGATTTTCCCGCGTGGCGGTGGCGCAGGAGACACGGCTGGCAATTCGCGAACTCGAATTCAAGGGCAAGGAATGGCAGAACGTCCGCACGGCGTTGAACCGTGCTGCAAAGCTGGGCGTCAGGGCCGTCTGGGGATCTTACGCGTCGCTGCCCGCGGCGCTGCGCTCCCGGCTGAGTGAAGTCTCCGAGGAATGGGCGGCTGGAAAAACGGTCCCCGAAATGGGCTTCACCCTCGGCGGCATCGATGAGCTCGATGACCCGGAGGTCCTGTGCTGCCTCGCCGTTGACGAACACGGCACCGTGCATGGAGTGACCAGCTGGCTGCCCGTATACGACGGCGGGACCCTGGTCAGCCGGACCCTTGACGTCATGCGCCGGGGTGCCGAGGGCTTCCCGGGGGTGATGGAGTTCCTCATCGCCTCAGCGGTACTCGAGCTGCGTACTTCCGTTGAGGTTATCTCCCTCTCCGGCTCTCCGCTGGCAAGCGTACCCGGAACCGGCGGTGGTTCCAGCGGGGAGGACCGGGCGGATAACCTGGTCCGCATCCTCGACCTCGTCGGGCATGCCCTGGAACCGGTGTATGGATTCAGGTCCCTGGCGGCATTCAAGTCGCGCTTCAAGCCGGAGTATCGTGCCCTTTACCTGTATTACCAGGACCCCCTCCACTTGCCCGCTATCGGCCGGGCATTAACACGTGCCTACCTGCCCGGGCTTTCCCTTCCGCAAGGCGCGCGCCTGGTGCGCAAATTGGTGAAGTGAACTCTTCCAATTAGCACCAACAATGTGCGCGCCGGCCGAACAAGGCGGCGTGGTGAAGCCCGAGGACGGAAGCTGGAATTCAACAAAAATGATCCCCGGCATAACTGCCGGGGACCATTGTTTCGCTGCCGGCCGCATTTACGCGGCCGGGCGGCGGGGACTAGACCAGCGTCACGCCGGTTGCCTGCGGGCCCTTGGCGCCCTGACCGATTTCGAACTGAACACGCTGGTTCTCGTCGAGGGTCTTGAAGCCACCGGTCTGGATCTCAGAGTAGTGAACGAAGACATCGCCATCGGCGTCGTCCGGGGTGATGAAGCCGAAGCCCTTTTCAGCGTTG
This sequence comes from Arthrobacter sp., assembly GCA_046717065.1. GTDB lineage: Bacteria > Actinomycetota > Actinomycetes > Actinomycetales > Micrococcaceae > Arthrobacter. Next base: position 4,566 of record JBKJVX010000271.1, read on the forward strand.
AACCACTTGACAGTTCCCTGTGCCATGAATTTCTCCTCATTATGGATCTTGTTTAAGTCCGGCACACCTCGTGCCGGACTTGGTCACTCTGCGAGAAGAACCTTGGCTATGGGCCCGGGTCAACCGGGCTTGGGCGGCAGAAGCTTCACGCTCGCAACATGTCTTGCGAGCATGAAAAACACCTACACAAAGACTCGTATAAGAATTTCATGTCAGTTGCGTCAGGTCAACGGGAACAGCGGAGAATTCAATAAATGTTGTCCAAAGAACGGTTAACCTTCTCCGGCGAAGATTACCCGATCATTGCCTGCCGTACCTGCAGTAC
>JBKJVX010000272.1:0-4079 GCA_046717065.1 Arthrobacter sp.
TGCGCGTGGCTCGCCGGGACTGATGCGAGCGGGTGGAAGGTCCGCCACCTGCTCGAGCCGATCTGCCGCGAAGGGCGCCTGCCCTCCATGGGCACCCGCGAGGAGTACGAGGCAATGGCAAACGCGGCGGGCTTTACGGTCGAGGGCTATGAAGATGTCAGCAGCCGCGTAGCGCGCACATGGACGGTGTGCGCCCGTCGACTTGTGAAGGCCTTGCTCGTGGACCGCAAGACCCGCCGCCTCGCCCTCGGCGCCCGCAATCGCATCTTCATCCTGAGCGTCCCCCGCCTGATCCTGGCCTACCGCACCGGTGCGATGCGTTATGGGATATTCACGCTGTCGAAGGCGGGGGAGAACGGGGCGCCACGCGGACCCGGCACACCAACCCAGCCGGAGCCAGCCTGATCGCCGGCAGAACGTAAGGTTGCGGACCTTTGGCTGCGACACCTTAAATCGAAACTGGCGAAAGTCTCATGCAAGATGCGACGCCCACGGGTAGCGGCCGTCCGCACCACCCAGCACAAACAGGACTTCCGGAAATGTCACACCCACCTGCCATGCTTTTGGTTATGGAGACCGGTGTGGTTGTCGATGCGGAAGGCAGGGCGGCGTTGGCGGCTGCCGTCGCCTCGATGGCAGGGCTGGTTAATGAGCTCGCCGGTGTCGTTGCCTGCCCGATGGCCGTGGATGGAGCTGACTGTCTTCCCGGTGCTGATACTGATCCGTTGCAGGAGTTTTCCGAAGCGTGTCTGGATGGCCTCGGGGTGCTGGCACGGGTTGAGGCCGTGACGGCGGCTGTGAAGGTCCGGCTGGTGGCCGCCTACGCGGAAGCCACAGACGCGATGGAGGGGCCGCCGGCCAGCGCATACGAGGCGACCGCGCAGGAGATGAGCCGCGTGGCAGAAGTCGCGTGTACGCTCACCATCGGCGAACGCGCCGCAGCTGCCCTCCTTGGGGAAGCCCATGCGCTGACCACCTCGTTGCCGGCGGCACTCGATGCCCTGGAAGCCGGCACCATTGCCTGGCAGCACGCCCGCATCGTGGTCGAGGAAACCACCGGCCTCACGCCCGCGGCAGCCTCCGCCCTGGAGCGACACTTCTTGGGCCCCGAGGAACATGTGCGCGGTGCCGCACCCGGAGATTTGGTGCCCGCCCGGTTCCGGAGGAAGGTCCGGGCCTGGCGCGAACGCCACCACCCCGAGTCAATTGAGGAACGCCACGCGAAGAGCGCGGCGGACCGGCGGATGGAGTACAGCCCGGACCGGGACGGCATGGCTTGGATCTCGCTGTACGTTCCCGGGGATACTGCCTGTGCCATCCGGAACAGGACAACCGCGCAGGCCCGCGGACTCCAAGGCCCGCAGGAACCACGCACCCTCACCCAGTTGTGCGCCGACATCGCCGCAGGGTTGCTGCTGGGCAGTACAAACCATGATGCGGGAGACGTGCCCTCGCCTAAGGCAGAGGTGCTCGTGACCGTTCCGGTCTTCTCCCTTCTCGGCCTGACGGACGAACCCGCTGAAGTCGATGGGCTGGGGCCGGTCCCGGCGTCGATGGCACGGAAGCTGGTTGCTGACGGTGCCAGCTCGTTCTATCGCGTTCTAGTAGACCCGAGGGATGGAGCGCCGCTGGAAATCGGGCGCACCAGCTACCGGCTCCCGGAAACACTGAAGCGATGGCTCAAGATGCGGGACGGCAGATGCACCTTCCCGGGCTGCAGCAACCACAGCCTGGATAATGAGGCGGATCATCTCACCGCCTGGCAGCATGGCGGGGCCACCGGGATCAGCAACCTTGGACAGGCATGCCCGAAACACCACCGGCTCAAACACCGATCGGGGTGGACACCAACGAAGGCAACGAAGGATCGGCCACCTGGCTGGACGTCACCAACCGGCCGATACTATCCAGCCGAACACCCGGACCGTGAACCACCACTCATGCCACCAGGCTGGCTACCCGATACGGTTAGCCCCTTTGAGCAGGTCATACAGGCGCGCCTCGCGGCCTGAAGCCCGGATCAGCCTGTCCTGCCTGGACCCTGGTGGTGCGCCTGAAACCGGGTAGTAGTGCGCCTAGAACCTGGTAGTGCCGGCGCATCGTGTGGGGGCGGCCGTCCGGGTCCACCAGGAAGCGGTTTGCAGGAGCCGCCCAGAGTCGTTGAAGGGGCGAGACAGGTGCATGCTGTGATGCCTTACATGTCCCTTGGGCCGGGGCGAGCGGCCGCCGGTTTTATGCCAATTGTCCAGGGCGTCGGCGGCAGCATTCCACAGGCCGAGGCCGTCCGCCGGATCGTGGAGCCGGGGGTCACTCTGGTCCAGGCCCAGGTGTTCGGCCCAGAGCTGGAGCCGGAGCCCATGGGCCAACGGGCGGGAAGCTCCCGGACCAGTGTCTGCGCTCGGCGCTTCCCGCTGACCGGCACTGGTGTCGATGACCGCGCAGGTCAGCTCGCTGTCCGTGGTCCAGGACCGACGGTTGAAGTTGTCCGACCCGCACGTGAACCACAGGGGCCGCACGAGATTTCCCTCCGACCAGGATGGCGATCCCTCACCGCCCGCGTGCACGTCGGTGGCACGATTCCCCCTACTCATCACCGTTCAAGAACCAGTAACCGGCACCACTGTCCACTCGTCGTTCCCTCCGGGACCCGAGGCGGCCCTCATGTCCGGCCTACCCAGTAGCCTACGGCTGTGTTGATCATTGTCACCGGCCAGCTGCTGGGCAACGTTGGCGGAACCTTCTTTAGAGGCGGAGCTCCATAAAAACGCTGTGGGGGTCCAGGACATAGTCAGCGAACGGCGGGCATTCCGTAAAGCCGTTGCGGGCGTACAGGCGGCGCGCGGAAGAGAAGTAATCCTCGGTGCCGGTCTCAAGGTAGAGGCACTCGAGGTTCCGGGCGCGGGCGTCATCGAGGATATGGCGGAGCATCAAGGTGGCTACGCCCCGTCTCCGTGCGCTTGCCGCGGTGCGCATCGACTTGATCTCGCCCTGCATCGCGGAGCCGGATGGTGCATCGAGGAGCTTGAGCGCGCCGCATCCCAGCAGATCGCCGTCCTCACGGGCAGTCCAAAACGTAATTGACGGCGCGGACAGAGCGGAGGGGTCCATGGCATGGACGCTTTCGGCAGGCGAGGTGGCGTACATGTCCGCCAGGTGTTCGCTGAGGAGCTGATGGACGTCGCCGCGTGCGGGGTCGTCCCGGTCAATGGAAATCATCGGCTCAAATCTACCGGCTGCGGCTGCCATTGGGCACCAAAACGGAAGCGGACGCAGATGCCTCACGCCGTCGTCCGTCGCAGCTCCTACCTCCGGCGCCTGATCTTTATGGCAAATTGGGCCGGTGGTGGTGGCGATGAACTGCAGATACAGACGGTATGGACACGGGTAGCCGGCGGACTTATCGTGCAAATGTGGCGGCTGCCGGACTGGCAGGAAGGCAAATGCTGCCAGTCCGCTGTTGCTGCCGCCCGTCATGAGGAGGAAGCAGATGGAACACGTTGAAGAGACTGTGGAAGTCGATGTACCGGTGCGGACCGCATACAACCAGTGGACCCAGTTCGAATCCTTTCCGCAGTTCATGTCCGGGGTGGAATCAGTAACCCAGCTGACCGACACCACCAACCACTGGGTGACCAAGGTGGGCGGTGTCCAGCGGGAATTCGATACCGAGATAGTCGACCAGGAGCCTGACGACCGGATTGCCTGGCGCAGCACCGACGGCAAGTCCCACGCCGGCATCATCAGGTTCACGCCGGTGGATGCCAATCACACCAAGGTCAGGGTCCATTTCGAATGGGCACCGGAAACCGTCACTGAAAAGGCAGGCGCGGCACTGAAGATCGACGAGATGCAGGTGAAGGCCGACATGCGTAAGTTCAAGGCCTTCATCGAATCGCGCGGTACCGAAACCGGCGGCTGGCGTGGCGAAGTCAAGGACAGCGGCCCCACCGGGCAGTTCTGAAAGTGCCAGTGGGACCAGTGGGGGAATCAACGGTTACAAAACGGAAAGCGGGCCCCCGGGGGGGGGGCCCCCCCGGGGGGGGGTGGCCTTTTAAAAACGCGTTAACAGCCGCCCCCAA
>JBKJVX010000273.1:0-15855 GCA_046717065.1 Arthrobacter sp.
GCGCTGGCGAACATCCACTGCCAGATCTGCGAGCGGGAGATTTCCGCGGTGGCGGCGTCCTCCATGAGGTTATGGATGGCGACGGCGCCGTTCCCGCGGAGCCAGGACTCGATGTAGCGGATGCCTACCTCGATGTTGTTCCGGATGCCCTGCTCGGTGATGGTGCCTTCGGTGGCGGCCACGTTGATGAGGGCGCGGTCGTCGGGGATGACGTCCTCGCGGGTGCGGTGCAGCTGGTTGGGGCGGTCGCCGAGGGTGGCGTCGAACACTTCGCGGCAGACCGGCACGAGGTCCGGGTGGGCCACCCAGGAGCCGTCGAAGCCGTCGTTGGCTTCGCGGGTCTTGTCGGCACGCACCTTCTCGAACGCGTTGGTGTTGGCGGCTTCGTCCTTGCGGTTGGGGACGGCGGCGGCCATTCCGCCGATGGCCATGGCGCCGCGCTTGTGGCAGGCACGGACCAGCTGTTCGGTGTAGGCGCGCATGAACGGCTGCGTCATGGTCACCTGGGCACGGTCCGGCAGAACGAACCGGGGGCCGCGGGTACGGAAGTTCTTGATCAGGGAGAAGATGTAGTCCCAGCGGCCGGCGTTCAGGCCTGACGCGTGATCACGCAGTTCGTAGAGGATTTCCTCCATTTCGAACGCCGCGGTGATGGTCTCGATCAAGACGGTGGCGCGGATGGTGCCCTGCGGGATGCCGAGCAGGTCCTGGGCGAGGATGAAGATGTCATTCCACAGCCGGGCCTCGAGGTGGTTCTCGATCTTGGGCAGGTAGAAGTACGGGCCCTTGCCCTGGGCCAGGAGGCGGCGGGCGTTATGGAAGAAGAACAGCCCGAAGTCAACGATCCCGCCCGCCACCGGGGCGCCGTCGATGAGCATATGCTTCTCCGGCAGGTGCCAGCCGCGGGGGCGGACCACGATGGTGGGCAGGTCGCCCGCGGGGCGGAGCTTGTATACCTTGCCTTCTTCTGTAGTGAAGTCGATCCGGCGCTCCAGTGCGTCGGTGAGGTTCAGTTGGCCTTTGATCACGTTGCGCCAAGTGGGGGTGGAGGAGTCCTCCATGTCCGCGAGCCACACCTTGGCGCCGGAGTTCAGCGCGTTGATGGTCATCTTCTTGTCCACCGGGCCGGTGATTTCCACACGCCGGTCCTCCAGACCCGGGGCCGGGGGAGCCACCCGCCACGACGGGTCGTTGCGGATGTCCTCGGTCTCCCGCAGGAACCTCGGGTCCTGCCCGCCGGCAATCTCGGCCCGCCGGGTCCGCCTCGCCTGCAAAAGTTCCTGGCGCCGCTCAGCAGTAGCCCGGTGCAGTTTGGCAATGAATGCCAGTGCGTCCGGGGTCAGCACCTCGTCCTGCCGGCAAATCGGCTGGGCCGTCAAAGTAATGCCATTGATGGTGAAGCTGTCAGTGAAGCTGTTCATCTCAGTCTCCTTAAAGACAAAAGGGAAGTTCGACGGCGGCTGGCGACGTACCTAGTAGGAGGTGAACTGGACATCCGGCAGCGTGCGTAAAAGGGGCCCCAAAGCCGCCTCGCCGAGCGCTAGCGAGGCATAGGCGGCTTTGGGGAATAGCACGCAGAGGATCGTCCGGTTCATCGACGGACACAAGGACCGCCGTCGTAAGTGGTTAGTGGAACTGGCCTTCTTCGGTGGATCCCACCAGGGCCAGGGTGGATGCGTTCGGGTTGAGCGCGGTGGAGATGGTGTCGAAGTAGCCGGTGCCGACTTCGCGCTGGTGCTTGGTTGCGGTGTAGCCGCGGGATTCTGAGGCGAATTCCTTTTCCTGGAGTTCGACGTAGGCGCTCATGCCTTCGCGGGCGTAGCCGTGGGCGAGGTCGAACATCGAGTAGTTCAGGGCGTGGAAACCGGCGAGGGTGATGAACTGGAAGGTGAAGCCCATGGCGCCGAGTTCGCGCTGGAACTTTGCGATGGTGGCGTCGTCCAGGTGCTTGCGCCAGTTGAAGGACGGCGAGCAGTTGTAGGAGAGCATCTGGTCCGGGAACTCGGCCTTGACGGCTTCGGCGAATTTGCGGGCCAGCTCCAAGTCCGGGGTGCCGGTCTCCATCCAGATGAGGTCGGAGTAGGGTGCATAGGCCTTGGCGCGGGCGATGCAGGGTTCGATGCCGTTGCGGACCTTGTAGAAGCCCTCGGCGGTGCGCACGGGTTGTCCGCCTTCGCGCAGGATGAATTCCTGGTCCCGTTCGTCCACATCGGACGTGATCAGGGTTGCTGCCTCGGCGTCGGTGCGGGCGATGACCACCGTCGGGGTGCCGGCGACGTCAGCCGCGAGGCGGGCGGCGTTCAGGGTGCGGACGTGCTGCTGGGTGGGGATCAGGACCTTGCCGCCGAGGTGGCCGCATTTCTTTTCGGAGGCGAGCTGGTCCTCCCAGTGAACGCCGGAGGCGCCGGCCTGGATCATGGATTTCATGAGTTCGTAGGCGTTCAGCGGGCCGCCGAACCCTGCCTCGGCGTCGGCAATGATCGGGACCATCCAGTCCTCGACGGTCTGCATGCCCTCGGCGAATTCGATCTGGTCTGCCCGGAGCAGGGCGTTGTTGATGCGGCGGACCACAGTGGGCACGGAGTTGGCCGGGTAGAGGGATTGGTCCGGGTAGGTGTGGCCGGAGTTGTTGGCGTCCGCTGCCACCTGCCAGCCGGAAAGGTAGATGGCGCGGAGCCCGGCCTTGACCTGCTGCACGGCCTGGTTGCCGGTCAGGGCGCCGAGGGCATTGGTGTACTTGCCGTCCTTGTGCTCTTCGGTGAGCTGCTTCCAGAGCTTCTCCGAGCCGCGGCGGGCCAGGGTGTGTTCTTCGGAGACGCGGCCGCGGAGACGGACGACGTCGGAAGCTGAGTAGTCCCGGGTCACACCTTCCCAGCGGGGGTTGGCGGCCCACTCGAGCTCCAGGGCGGCGGCCTGCTGTTCGGGCGTCTGCTGGGTGGGCTCAAATGCTGCAGTCATCGTTGATCTCCTTGATTGAGCTCCGGGATCGGCAGGCGGGAACCGCGCCTTTGCGGTTCCCGCCGGCTTCCCGGTGCGGTGTTTCTTTCCGTGATCACTACTTTTCAGCACTTCCAACAAGGTTGGTAGAGAAAAACTATGGAAAGAAATGCAGTTCTTCCCGTATTCTTCAAAAATGTCGCTTACAAGCTGGAACAGGGAAGTGTCCCAGCCGCCGCCAGGGGCGGCTATGGATCTGGACGTTATTTCACTCGGCCGCCGCGTGCGCCATCTGCGCAAACAGGCCGGTCTGACGCTGGAAGGCCTGAGCGCCGCCGTCGGGACAGCGCCCAGCCAGCTGAGCCTGATCGAAAACGGAAAGCGGGAGCCCAAACTTGGCCTGCTGCAGCACCTGGCGTCCGCACTCAACGTCAGCATCGACCAGCTGCTCGGAGCCGAACCGCCCAGCCGCCGGGCCGCCCTGGAGATCGAGCTTGAGCGGTATCAGCGCGGACCCCTCTATGAATCCCTGAACCTGCCGAAAATCCGCATCAGCTCGCGGCTTCCGCTGGATGTGCTCGAGGCCCAGGTGGGGCTGCTTCAGGAACTCGAACGCAAGATGAACGAGCAGGTGGCCACCCCGGAAGAAGCCCGCCGGGCCAACGGTGAACTGCGGGCCATGATGAGGGAGCGGGGAAACTATTTTCCGGAGTACGAAGCCGAAGCGCAGAAGGTCCTCAAAGAGGTGGGTTACACCACCGGGCCGCTGAGCCAGCACGTGATCGCGGACATCGCCGAGCACCTCGGTTTTACCCTGCACCATGTGGGCGACCTGCCCCATTCAACCCGCTCCGTCACGGATTTGAAGAACCGCAGAATTTACCTAACCCAGAGCCAGCGGCAGGACCACGATCCGCGCTCGGTGCTGCTGCAGGCCCTCGGCCACTACGTGCTGGGGCACGAAACGCCCCGGAACTACGGTGATTTCCTCGCCCAGCGGGTAGCCACCAACTATTTCGCCGCAGCACTTCTCCTCCCGGAGCAGGCAACCGTGGAATTTTTGCAAAAGGCCAAGGCGGCGAAGGAAATCGCGGTCGAGGATATCCGGGACGCGTTTGCCGTTTCCTATGAGACGGCGGCCCACCGCTTCACCAACCTGGCCACGAAGCATCTGGGCATCACAACGCATTTTCAAAAGACGCACCAGAGCGGGATCATCTACAAGGCCTATGAGAACGACGGCGTGAACTTTCCTCAGGACCATACCGGCGCCATTGAAGGGCAGCCCTCGTGCAAGGCCTGGACGTCGCGCGCTGTGTTCGACGTGCCGGACAAGTTCAGCGCCTACAGCCAGTACACGGATACGCCGTCCGGTACGTACTGGTGCACGGCGCGCACGGAACGTTCCGCCAGCGGGGAATTCTCGCTGAGCATCGGTGTGCCGTACCAGCACGTGAAGTGGTTCCGCGGGCGGGAGACGACGGCGCGGGCTACTTCAAACTGCCCGGATCCCACCTGCTGCAAACGCCCGCCGGAATCGCTGACGGCGGAGTGGGCGGGGAACGCCTGGCCCTCCGCCCGGGCCCACTCCCATCTGCTGGCCGCAATGCCGCCGGGGGCGTTCCCTGGGGTGGACGAAACCGAGGTGTACAGCTTCCTGCAGGCCCACTCTGGAAGCTGAACGCTCTCTCACTTTATGCGGCCATTTCTCCAACGCTCTCTCACTTGATGTGGTGTTTCGCCGAACGCTCCTGCAGTGTCTGCGCGACCGTAACCCGGTGGACGCGGGCCGGAGAGACCTAAATGAGTGCAAAGCGTGACCGAACAGGCATCGCGCGACGCGGCCGTCGCTGTTTCACTGGGAGGAGGCGGATTCCCGCCATCGTCCGCCGGGGAGGCAACAGAGGTGTTTCGTTTTCAGCGGATGATTGCGTTGGGTGCCCTGATGGGACTGGCAGCGTGCGCGGCCCCGGCGCCGCCGGAGTTACTCACGGCGGACGGCGTTGAACGGGTGGCCGTAGACCGCGACGCATTCCACGGGGAAGTGTCCGCCTATCGGGAGTCCGCGTTCAGGCTGGGTAATGCCCTCCTGGCCGTCGGAGGAGGTGGCAACGTTGTTGCGTCACCGGGAAGCCTGCTGATTGCGCTGGCCATGTTGCGCGCCGGCGCGTCCGGGGAGGCCGCCGCAGAAATGGACGCGGTACTCGGGCTTCCGGGAACGGCGCGGGATGAGGCCATGAACGCTTTGCTTGCCTCCTTGGAGGAGTTCGACGGCGATCCGGGGTCCGTTGACGAGGAGAACCCGCCTGCCAAGCCGCTCCTGCACACCGCGAACGGCTTGTTTGTGGACAGGAACGTCTCCACCGGCGAGGACTATCTGGAGACTCTGGCGGAGCACTACGGCATGGGCGTTTATCCGGTGGACTTCCGTGACGAGTCAGCAACCAAACCCGCGATGGATGCGTGGGTCAACAGGAACACTGGCGGCAGGATCGAGAAGGCGCCCGCCCGGTACGACACGAGGAACACCTTCAGCCTCCTCAACACCGTCTATTTTGCCGCTGCCTGGGATGTTCCGTTTAATGCCGAGGCCACGTCGGATGCACCGTTTGCCACGGGGCAGGGCGGCAGCGTGAGCGTACCGATGATGCACGGCCAGCAGGACATGGCATTCGCGGAGGGGCCCGGCTGGCAGGCGGTGGATTTGCCGTACGGCGAGGGCTTCGTGATGCGGCTGGTGCTTCCCGCTGAAGGTTCCGACGGCGGTGCCTCCCTCGAAGCAGACCGGCTGGCCGAGGTGGCACGAGCGCTGGAAGGAGCCGATCCCGAAATCGTTCAACTGGCGCTGCCCACCTGGGACCACAAGAGCAGTTTCGATGTGCGGGCCGTTCTTGAACACCTGGGGCTCCGCAAAACCTTGGAAACCACTAGCGACTTCGACGCGATCCAACCGGGCCTGATGGTCACGCAGGCCGCGCAGGACGCCAACATCACAGTCGCGGAAAAGGGGACTGTGGCCGCCGCCGTCACCCAGATCAACGGCATGGTCACCAGCGCTCCGCCCCAGCCCACGAGGTCCATCACCTTCGACCGGCCGTTTCATTACCAAATTGTGCATGTGGAGAGTGGCCTGCCGCTGTTCATGGGGAAGGTTGCGGACCCGCGCTGACTGCCTTAGCGGCAAACGGCCCAGCCCTGGGTAACCAGTAGCTAGCCGGCGCCGCCCTGCCAGAGGGCATCAAACGGCGCGCCCGAAGCTACGCGGTTCCGGATCCCGGCAGTGACAAACGCCTTTGCTGTACGGGCAGCCTGCAGCGGCGCCGCGCCCTTGGCCAGCTCAGCCGTTACTGCAGCGGCGAGGGAGCACCCGGCGCCGGACACCGCAACGTCCCCAACCTTGGGCGCGCTCAGCACCTCGAGCGTTTCGCCGTCGTAGAAAACGTCGACGGCGTTGGGGCCTGCCAGCCGCACGCCACCCTTGGCCAGTACTGCTGCTCCGCTGAGTTTGTGGATGCGCACAGCCGCGGCCTTCAAGGATTCGACGTCGGTGATCTCCATCCCGGACAGGGACTCGGCTTCAAAGTGGTTCGGCGTTACAAAAGTGGCCAGCGGGAGGATCTGTGCCTTCAGCGCCTGGTCCGTGTCCAGTGCGTGCCCGGGCTCCTGGCCCTTGCAGATGAGAACGGGGTCCAGGACCACGTTGCGGAACTGACCGGTCTCGAGGGCGCCCGCCACGGTGCTGATGGTGGCCGGACTGCCCAGCATGCCGATCTTCACCGTCTCCAGGACTGACGGCGCGCCGGATTCCCGCCCGTAGGCCGCCGTCGTCGCCTCCAGCTGGTCGGCGATCACCTGCTGGTCAACGGGCACAAAGCGGTGGTTCCAGCTGTCGTTCGGGTTGAAGGACACGATGCAGGTCAGGTTGGCGATGCCAAAGACGCCGAGCTCCTGGAAGGTCTTCAGGTCGGCTTGGGCGCCGGCGCCGCCGGTGGCCTCAGAGCCTGCGATCGTCAGGACGACAGCGGGAGCGGCAGCGGGGGACTGGACATCGGCGGAAACAGAAGTCATGGCACTATCCTGCCATCCGGCGTCGCCCGCCCGCTTTGTATGCCTGAACAGCGGGTGGCGCCGCTGGAGGTCAGGGCTCCAAGGGAAGGGGCCGCGGCCGGAACGGTTCTGCCTCTGTGCCGGCGTGGCGGGTCATGACCCTTTGGCGATCTGCAGGAGCGCTCGGCCCAGTTCAGGCTGGCTGTAGACGAAACCGGAGTTCAGGAGCTTCTGCGGCTGGACCCAGCGGCTTTTCAGGACCAGTTCGGTCTCCGTCCGGATCAGTAGGGCGCCAAGCCTCAACAGCCAGGCGGGAGTGGGGATGCCGAATCGGGCTCCATAAGCGCGGCGGACCATGCGCATCAGCTCGCGGTTGTCCACCACATCGGGCGACGCCACGTTCACGGGGCCGGCAATGTCCTTGCGGCCATGCACAAAGAGCACGGATCGGTAGAGGTCCTCCACGTGGATCCAGCTGAATTTCTGGGTGCCCGGACCCATCCGGCCTCCCAAACCCAGCCGGGCCAGGTTGGCGACAGGCCGCAGCGCTCCGCCGCCCGGGCCCAGGACGATGGCAATCCGCAGCGGGACCTTGCGTGTACCGGGTGTCACCGCGGCTTCCAGCTCCGCTTCCCACGCGCGGGCCACATCCACCGAAAATCCCGTGCCCAGTTCACCGTCCTGTTCGGTCTGAGGTCCATCCGTGGCATGGCGGTAGATTGTTCCGGTGCTCGCGTTAAGCCAGGTCGACGGCGGCTGCCGGCAAAGTGCCACGGCCCGGCCAAGTGCCGCCGTGGTGGAAACGCGGGATTGCAGTATGGCTGCTTTGTTCCGGGCGTTGTAGCGGCAGGAGACCGAGCGCCCGGCAAGGTTCACCAGGAGCTCTGTTCCTTCGAGCACCTTGGCGATAGCGCCGTCGTCGTCTTCCCACGTGGCCGACGGCGACCTCCTGGAACCCTTGCGGCCAACGGTGCGCACGGTCCAACCATCCTGCTCAAATCGAGCCCGGAAATATTTGCCGATGAAACCGGACGCTCCGGCCAATACCACCGTTCTGGTGCTGCTCATCTTTCCCCCCTGTGTTGTTTCGGTACCTAGCCGCGGATGCTGCGGCTCAAGCTGAGGACGTCGTCCAGGATCTTGCTGACGCCGGGGATCCGTACCAGTGCGAGTCCCCTTGTGATCAGTGGAACGGCTCCGTCCACCAGCCGCCTTGTCCGCTGCTGCCCTTCCGACGTGTCGTAAACCCAGAAGAGGGTGACGCCCATGTAGCAAAGCCACAGCAGCTCCGGAAGATCGGCCCTGACCTTTTTCGGTGCCGGAGGCTTCGCCTCCTCAACCGTCTTGCGGAAGATGTCCAAGGAAGCCTCGCGCGCAGCCGTCGAGCCGGCGGCGAAGGGATTTACCGGGGAAGTGGGGCGGACGGCCGTCGCTACGAAGTCGGCGCCAAACCGGTGGTAGGGGGCAATGACGTCCAGGCCGGTGTGGAGGGTGGCCTTGAGCCGGCTCGTGAGGTCAGCGGTATCGTCAAGCGCTTCGGCAGCCTTGGCCGCATGCTCCACTTGGACCTGGAGATACAGCTCATGGACCAGATCGTCCTTTGACGCGAAGTAGTAGTAGGCGTTGCCCACCGATACGCCGGCTTCCGCGGCGATGGCCCGCATAGTGGTCTTCGCGAAGCCGATCTCCCGGAACATCCTTAGGGCGACGTCCGCCACCAGCTGGCGGGTCTGCTCGCTCTTGGTCACCCTGTGGCCCCTTCTGTTTTGAACGTGTTCAAGAAGTATCGCACGAATTGAACATGTTCAGATCCGGTTTCTCCTTGCGCTGGCGTTGAATGGGACAATTGGGCGGACAGTGCTAATACAGCTGGCGGCCTTTCCCACTCCGGACGCCGAGCGAACCACTATGAACGGACTCCCATGCCCTCAGCGTCAAGCCACAACGCCCTGCCCGAAACAACCCCGCCTGGCAGCGCGGCCAGGTTCGCCTCGATCGGTTCCCCCTACTTCGGGATCATGCTGGCGTCCATGGCGGTGGTGCTCATCCTCTCGAACATCGGTGCGTCCAAGGGTGTAGCCATCGGGCCGATCATCACGGACGGCGGCTTCTTCCTCTTCCCGCTGGCTTACATCCTGGGCGACGTCATCAGCGAGGTCTACGGCTTCAAGGTGGCCCGTAAGGCCATCTTCACCACCTTTGCGCTGTCCGTCTTCGCGTCCCTCTGCTACTGGGTGATCATTGCCCTGCCCGGCTTCGACGACGAGTTCGGAACGTCAAAGCAGGCCGCGCTGGAAGGCGCCCTGGGCCCGGTGCCGCAGATTGTGCTGGCTTCGCTGCTCGCGTTCCTCGCAGGGCAGACCATCAACTCGTGGATCCTGGTCAAGATGAAGGCCCGCTCTGGCGAGAAGTCCCTGTGGGCGCGCCTTATGGGTTCGTCAGGTGCCGGCGAGTTCGTGGACACCCTCATCTTCTGCAGCATTGCGGCGTCAGTCATTGGCATCACCGACTTCGGAACCTTCGTGAACTATGTGGTGGTGGGCTTCGTCTACAAGACCCTGGTGGAGTTCATCTTCGTGCCGGTGACGTCGCTGGTGATCGGTTGGGTCAAGGATCGCGAGCCGAGCTACGGCGTTCCTGCCGCCTCGGCGAACGGCGCGGTGTAGCGCTTCAGGAGTAGTACTGCCCCAGCGTCTCGGCCTTGAAGTCGAAGAAGGTGCCGGCCTCGATGGCCAGGCGGGCGTCGTCCACCATCTTCACCACGAACCGCTCGTTGTGGATGGAGATCAGCGTGGCAGACAGCATTTCCTTGGCCTTGAACAGGTGGTGGATGTACGCCCGCGAATAGTGCGTGCACGTGTAGCAGTCGCAGCCGTCCTGGAGCGGGCCGAAGTCGCGCTTGTACTTGGCGCCGGACAGATTAAAACGCCCGAAAGGTGTGTAGAACGCCGAGTTCCGCGCTACCCGGGTGGGGGAGACGCAGTCGAAGGTGTCGGCGCCGTTCTCGATGGCGGTGAAGATGTCATCCGGCTCGGAGATGCCCAGCAGGTGGCGCGGCTTGTCCTCCGGGAGTTCCTGGTTGCACCATCGCACGATGGTTCCCAGGTTCTCCTTCTCCAGCGCCCCGCCGATGCCGAACCCGTCGAACGGCATGGCGCCCAGGTCCCGGCACGCCTTCCGCCGCAGGTCCTCGTACTGCGCGCCCTGGATCACGCCGAACAGCGCCTGGTACGGCTTGCCCAGCCGTGACGAGGTGAGGCGGAAGTGCTCCTCGATGCAGCGCAGTGCCCACAGCCGGGTCCGCTCCAGGGATTCTTCCTGGTAGCCGCGGGAGTTCTGCAACGTGGTCAGCTCGTCAAAGGCGAAGATGATGTCCGCGCCGATCTGGTGCTGGACCTGCATTGAAATCTCGGGGGAGAAGCGGTGCTTGTCGCCGTTCAGGTGCGATTTGAACCAGACGCCGTCGTCGTCGATGTGGGCCAGGCGCTCCTTGCCCGGGGCCACGGCGTCATCCGGCCCGGAGGCATCAACGGACTTCATGTCGATGACCTTTTTGAACCCCGAGCCCAGGCTCATCACCTGGAATCCGCCGGAGTCGGTAAAGGTGGGCCCCGGCCAGTTCATGAAGGCGCCAAGGCCGCCGGCTTCGTCGAGGATGTCCGCGCCGGGCTGCAGGTACAGGTGGTAGGCGTTGGCGAGCAAGGCCTGTGCGCCAAGGCGTGACATGGATTCCGGCAGCACGGCCTTGACGGTGGCTTTGGTTCCGACGGCGATAAAAGCCGGAGTCTGGATCTCACCGTGGGGCGTTGTGATGGTCCCGGTGCGTCCCAGGAATTGGCCGCCATTGGATGCAACTTGGGCGGCCGACGGCGGACACGTTTCGGCCAGGCGGGTGCCTACCCGGAAGCCGAACTCAGACTGCCGCGCCACCAGGCCAGGGGAGGCCGGGCCGGGACCGGGGTCAGTCGCAGCGGCAGAAACGGAAGGAGCAGAAGCAGGGTTGGCTGGCACCGTACCAGTGTGCCAGCAATCGCGCGGCTCCCTCAGCTCACCGGTTCGGATGTGGGGTAGTTCTCAGCCCGCCACGAGTCCCAGGAGGTGCGGATCGATTCGAGCCTGGCGGCACCCAAATCGTACGTTGAGGCGATCACCATGGACCCGCCGTCGGGCCGGACGTCCTCGATGGCGAGCTGATCGGCGACCACCAGGAGGCCGTCACCATGGTCCGCGTAGCTGTGGACCGTCAGTCCCACCTGATGGTTGGTCCGGTACCAGACCTTCCCGGAGATTTCCTCGCCGGTGGCCAGGGTCACCTGGTAGTTGTCACCACGCGCCGGGAGCTCGGACAGGCCGAGTTTTTCGATGGCGGAACCCGGTCCGCCCGGTACTTGCAGGAACAGGGTATGGCGCTTGCCGTGCGGGTGGCGTTCCAGGGCGAAGCGGAGCTGCTGCAGGAATGTGAGCCAGCCCTGGGTGATGTCCTCGTCCCAGGCCGCCCACTCGGAGTTGTGGTCCACGGCAGCCCGCGTCACGCTCACCAGGGTTCCCTGCGGAACTGGCCTCAGCTCGAAGATGTCCCCGCCGTGGACTGTCAGGCTGGTGTGGTCCGGTGATTCCTCCACGTCCGCGGAGAAGTAGATTTCCTTGATCTCGTCGTCCAGGTCCTCGGCTTGCCAGCCATGCCATTGGGCGACTTTGGACGGTTCGCGCAGCATTGTCCAAACCTGCGGCGCGTCAGCATTGATCACCACGCTCAGATTGTTAGTCATAGCCCCGAATGTACAACCCCCGCCGGGCGGCGGGTAGGGGCAATTGCTTCAGCCAGCCGGCGGCAGTGCCGAGGACGCGCAAGAGGCAAAAGTCAGGAGCGGACAGCCTCGAGTTCGTTGCTGATTCGGCGTTCCAGTTCGCCCAGCCCGATGGTTTCCGAACCCCCGTGGGCCCGGAGGAACAGCAGGGATTCGAGCCGCAGCAGCCGCCATTCCCGCTCGGCATCGTGGTTGGAGTTGTCGATGGACCTGAAGATTTCCTTGTCATACAGGTTGGGCTCGTTGAGCGAGCGCTGCCGGACCTTTGCCGCCATCCTCGCCTTGAACTGGTCGGTCTCCTGGTTTTCCGGAGTACGGATCAGCCGTTCGTAAACCTCTGCCCGCTCCTTTTGGCCGTCCTGCCGGCAGATGTAGCTGGACAAAGCCAGGGACGCTTCCACCGAGGCCCAGCGGCCGGGATTCCCGTCATAGGGCAGGACGTTAAGCAGGTCCGCGACGGCCAGGGAGCCGTCGGCGTCCTTGAGGGTGATAAAGAGTTCGTGGGCGAGGTCGCTGAGGTCCTTGAGGCAGCTGCCGGACTTGAAGTTGACGCCCTTGGCCAGCCGGTCAGCCAGGAGCAGCACCCCCATCGCGTCCGGGTGGGCTTCCGCCGCGGCTTCCACCACCGACTCCGGCGTACCTTTCGCGGCGGGGATTCGGGCGAGTTCCTCCTCGCTGGGTCCACTCGCCGCCGGCGGAACCGGGGGCAGGGGAGGTACGACGACGGCGGGAGCCGCTGGTGCCGCGGCGGGAGTTTCGCCGGGCTGCTCCTGCCCGGCCTCCTCCGAAGGCCTCCCGGCCAGCGGAAGCTGCGTCACGGCGTCGGCCTCTTCGTCGGTTACCGTCACGGTGGTGCCAACGGCGATGCGCAATGTCCCGCCGCCGGCCAGGCTGGCAAGTACCACGGCGGGGGCGCCGAAATCGTCCGATTCCAGCTCCACCTGATGGATCTCCGCTGTCCGTTCACGGTCGGGCAGGAGGATGTGGTCGCCGGTGGTCAGGGATCCAGCCTGCTGTTCACGATGGTGCCGGGCGGCTGGTGTTTCGGTCATGGGAGTCCTTAAGTTCTCTTGCGGTCCGCCCTACAGTCTACAAAGGCGGGCGCCGGAAGTCGGGGACGCCGGGATATCCGAGAGGGTCAGAAGCCCACGCCGGCGAACGCAAGTGCCTGGCGGATCAGGGCGCCGCGGCCCCCGCTGAATTCCAGCTGGACACCCGGGCTGAGCACTTCCTGGGGGGTCATCCAGGTCAGTTCCAGGGCGTCCTGGCGGGGCTCGCATTCACCGGTCACCGGGATGACGTAGGCCAGCGACACGGCGTGTTGGCGGTCGTCGGTGAACCCGGTCTGGGACGGGGCAGGGAAGTATTCGGCCACGGTGAAGGGCACCGGGCTGATGGGCAGCTGCGGGAAGGCCAGCGGGCCGAGGTCCTTCTCCATGTGGCGCAGGAGGGCCGCACGGATGGTTTCGCGGTAGATCACGCGGCCCGAGACCAGCGAACGGATCATGGTGCCGTCTTCGTCGGCCTGCAGCAGGGTGCCCACTTCGTTCACGAATCCCAGGGGATCGAGCCTGACCGGAACCGCCTCCACGTAAACCATGGGGAGCCTCCCGCGGGCCTCAAAAAGGTCCTCTTCGGAGAGCCAGCCGGGATTGGGGTCAGGTGTGCGAACGTTCATGGTTAAGTTCTACCCCATCGGAGCGCCGCGGACCGGCGAGGACCGGCGGGGAGTGAGCTCTCGGCGTAAAGCGTCGACCAAAACGCCGAAACCTCACCCTTCGATTCAGCGCTTCGAGATCCAGATGGTGGCCGGCACTGGGGACGCTCCGCCCGCCGTGTCCGGTCCGGCATCCGGGTTGGCCACGTGCAGCGTCCGCCCGAACGCCTCCTCCGTCAGCCGGACCTGGTGCCCCGCGTCGGTGAGGCGGCCGTGTAAGGCGGCAAGGTCGCCGTCGTACTCAAAGCCCAGGCCGGCCCGCGGTGTTCCCTCGGCGGGGCGCACCATCAGCACTCCGCCGTTCTTGGCGGCGAAGTCGGCGGTTTCGTCGTCATCCGGGAAGGGGCGGAAGCGGGCGCCGATATCGCGCAGCGTCTGCGCCGCGGCCCCCGGATCTTCGGTGAACCACACCTCGACGACGGCGAGTCCCGGATCCGCGTCGGACGAGGTCGCCCAGGTGCCGTCGACAGCGCGGGCAGCGGGATCGGCGAGGAAGCTGAAACCATCGCGGCCCGTGATCCGGCACGAATCGCCGTGGTCCGCATGGACGAGTTCGGCCGGAACGGTGCCCGATTCCTCGCCGGCCAGGTTGGTGCGCCGGGCAAACTCCGCGAGGTCGCCCACCTCGACGCCGAAGCTGGTGGTGCCGTCCTCCGCGGAGCCCGGCGCTGCCTCGTGCAGCGCCAGCCGCCCTGAACCGGCATCAAACTCGCGCCAGGTGCCGTGATCCGCTGTCTTGGCCAGACCCAGTCCGGTGAGCAGGCGCTCCCAGGAATCCAGCCGGGACGTGAAATGGACAGGGCGCGAACGCAGCATGTGATTCTCCTGGACGGAAGGAAACGGCGCGGATACGGCCATCATGCCATGACTTGCTTCGGGTGGCACCGGGGGCAGAATGGGTCCATGGCCATTGAACTGGAGGAACTGCTGGTGCCGGACGCTGCCGCGTGGCGGACCTGGCTGGAAGCGAACCACGCCGACAGCCCGGGCGTGTGGCTGGTGCTGCATAAGAAGGGCGGCGGCGTCACCGAACTGGACTACGAGGCAGCCCTCCTGGAGGCGCTTTGCTTCGGCTGGATCGACGGCCAGGCCAGGAAGCGCGACGCCGAAAGCTCGTTCCAGCGCATGACCCGCCGCGGTCCCAAAAGCCCCTGGTCGGAACGGAACGTGGCGCGGATTGCGCGGCTGGAGGACGCCGGGAGGATGACCGACGCCGGCCGTGCCGCCGTCGACAGTGCCAAGGCGGATGGCCGCTGGGATGCCGCCTACGCCGGGCCGGCCACTGCTGAAATGCCGTCGGACCTGACCGCTGCTATCGCCGCCGTTCCAGCGGCCCAGGCTATGTTCGACGTCCTCACCTCCGTGAACCGCTTCGCCCTGATCTACCGGACAAATTCGGCCAAACGGCCGGAAACCCGGACCAAGCGGATCGCCGCTTTTGTGGAGATGCTGGCCGGCGGCGAGACCCCTTACCCGCAGAAAAAACGCCCCGCAGATACACCGTGACCTGCGCGGGCCGACGGTTCGGATGCCGCTGCCATTTTAGGGTGGCCCGGCAAAACCCTGTAGAATTGATGGTTCCGTAGCGCTGGTGCCGTCTCCCGACATGGGGGACGGCACTTGTGCGTTTACCGATCGATTGGCTCAACATGGTCCGCATGTTCCCCAAAATCAGCCCCCGCATCAGCCTGCGCGGCCCGCTTCCGTGGGTGCTCGCCGCCGCCGTGGCTGCCCTCGCCCTGGTGGTTTCCGTCCTGGTAGTCACGAACACGAGGACCGGACCCGGGGCACCTGCCGACGGCGTCCTGGACGAGGTCTCGGCAGCACAGGACACCGCACGCGAGAACCACGGCACCTACGCTTCCCTGTGGCTGAAGGGCAAGGACCGGACCCTCGAACAGCGGGCCGGGGCCCTCCGCGCCGAGGGCGCCGACGACGTCCGCGTCATCGAGTGCGGCGCCGGCTGGCTGGCCGGGGCACGCGTGGACGGGCAGGTCTTCCTCCGCAGCAGCGACGCCCGCGACGCCGTCGAACAGGACCCCGCGAAGGTCCGGCTGCCGGACTGCATCAGCGCAGAAGCCCGTGACTCACTGCTGGCGGACCTGGGCGTGCCGCGGGAATGGCCCAAGGCGGATGCCGCCCGGCTGGCGCCGCCTGCGGAGGACCCCGGATACCGGCCGGCCTACCACCTGACCCCCGAGCAGCGCTGGATGAATGATCCGCAGCGGCCGTTTTTCCTCGACGGGACCTGGCATTACTACTACCTGTACAACGCCGACTACCCCGAGGGGAACGGCACCGAGTGGTTCCACGCCACCAGCACAGACCTCGTCCATTGGAAGGATG
>JBKJVX010000274.1:0-11128 GCA_046717065.1 Arthrobacter sp.
CCCGGGGTTTTCATGGCGGGCCTGTCGGGCTGGCGTGTTAATCAGGGAAAGGGTGCTCTGAACTGGGAAAATAGTGGTTGTCGAGACCGTTATTTGCCGAGCGAGGGAGCACCCTTTCGATGCAAAAGTCTACCTTCGTTTTCCCGTCCCTGCCGGTCAGTTTCACCGGCCAGTCGCTGATCTCCCACGCCGGGGTTTCGGTGCTCACTGGTTTCATGGACGCGCTGGGTTTTGGCGGGCTGTGCGAGGACAGGCTGGGCCAGTTTGTCCCCTCCGGAGCGAAGCACCGGCCTGGCCGGCTGGTTGGATCTCTGGCCGCGATGCTGGCAGCCGGCGGTGAACATGCCTCGGATCTGGACATCCTGCGGTCCTCGCCCGGGGTCTTCGGTCAGCTGCCCTCGAACGCAACAGTGTCCCGGTTCTTCGAACGTACCGTCACGAACCCGGAGCTGTTCGGCTACGGCTTTGAGACACTCACCCGGGAACTGCGCACCCGGGCCTGGAACGCCGCCGGGGCAAGGAACCCGGGACTGGCCGCGACCGCCGCAGACCCGCTCGTCATCGACATCGACGCGACCCTGGTGACCTCACACTCCGATAAGGAAGACGCCGCTGGCACCTACAAACGCGGCTACGGCTTCGCCCCGTTCATCGCATCCTGTGATTACGGTGCCGGCAACGGCTCGGGAGAAATCCTCGCCGCGGTGCTGCGGCCAGGCAACGCCGGAGCGAACAACGCCGAGGACCATATCCGGGTCTTCCACACCGCCACAGCCCAACTGCCCGAGAGCTTCTTTACTGAGACCGGGGCCCTGACCGGGGAGAAGATCCTGGTCCGGACCGACAGTGCCGGGGCCTCGCGGAAGTTCCTCTGGCACCTGCACAGCCTCGGCGTGCAGTTCACCACCAGCTACACCATCCCGTTCGGCAAGGCCCACATGGTCAACTGGATCAACGACAAACAGTACTGGCAGCCAGCCCTGGACCAGACCGGAAGCGACCGCGCCGATGCCTGGGTCATCAACGCCACCGACGTCATCCCGCTCACTGACTACCCGCCGGGCACGAAACTGTTCCTGCGCGCCGAGCCGCTCCACCCCGGCGCGCAACCGACCCTGCTCGATGTTGACGGGCACCGGATCACCGCGTTCCTGACCAACTCACCCCGCTGGCACGGACCCTTCCTGGACGCCAGACACCGCGCCCGGGGACGGTGCGAGAACCGCATCAAAACCCTGAAAAACACCGGCCTGGGCAAACTCCCGTTCTTCGACTTCGCCGCGAACCAGGCCTGGGCGAACATCGCCGCGCTGGCCTTCAACCTCGTCTCCTGGCTTCAGCTCACCGCCCTCCCGGACGGCCACCACGCCAAGGCCTGGGACATCAAACGCTGGCGCTACCGGCTCTTCGCGACCGCCGGGAAAATCATCACCCGCGCCCGCCGCACCCGGCTCCTCCTGCCGGAATCAGCGCCGGAGAAAGACCTTCTGACACTGCTTCTGGAGAACACTCATCACCTTAGACAAGTTCTGCCTGCCGGCTCAGGCTGAGCAGGCACTGACCCTATCCCGACGAGCAGCCCCATCACCGGAAGTGGAACCGGCGCCAAACCAGGCGAATCAAGAGGCCACACCCGACTGCCCGAAAACAGAGAACAACCGCAGATCAACAGCGCACACAACCCGGCCGCCGTTCCCGGCCCTCATGAAAAATCGAGGCTAGCGGGTCGACGGTTGTAGTGGACGGCACGTTCGGCGCCTGCTTCCCGCCGGGTACATCTTTGCCGGGCAAATTTTTAACAGCACACCGCCGCCCTCGGGTCAGCCATCATCTGGCGTCGTCGAGGGCGGCGGTGTGCTTTTTCTTACCGTGCCGACGGTGCCGGCTGGTCCTTCTCTGCTCCGGCCGGTTCGCCATCGATGATGGCTTCGACTTAAGCCTTTTCCTTGGCGCCCCACGTTTCGCGGGTGTTCATCACTCCGATCAGGCCGATTACGCCGACCAGGACGTACAGCGAGCCTCCGCCGGCCCAGCCGAAGGCGGAGGCGAGGAGGACGGCCAGGAAGGGTGCGAATCCGGAGATGGAAGCGGCCACTTGCTAGCCGATGGAGGCGCCCGACGTCCGGCGGGTTGTGCATGATCTCCATCACCATGTATAGTCCTGTTATCGGCGGTGCTTGCCGTAAGGATTGTTACCCGGAAACGGGGCAAGACCTGAGACACACAAATCACGTGTGGCTCGGGTCTTTTTTTGTGCCCAAAAACAGGAGAGATAGGTTTGAGATGGCTACTTTGGACTATCGGTCGCTGGCCGCGGGGATCGTGCAGGACGTCGGTGGTGAGGAGAACATAGTTTCTGCTACGCACTGCGCCACACGTTTGCGCTTGAAGCTGCGTGACGAGAGCAAGGCGGATAAGGCTGCTGTGGAAAAGCTGCCTGGGGTGATTACTGTGATGAGAGCCGGAGGCCAGTTCCAGGTGGTCGTCGGTAACAACGTGCCCTCGCTCTTTGCGGAGCTGAAAAAGATCACCAATGTCACTAATGAAGGCAACACCGCCAACAAGAACCAGGTGTCGAAGGGCACGCTTTTCAGTCGATTCATGGATCTGATTTCTGCGATCTTCTCCCCGATCCTCTGGCCGCTGGCGGCGGCTGGCCTGTTCAAGACGTTCTTGAGCTTGGCCACTCAGCTCGGTTGGCTAGACGCGGACTCCCAGACCTATGTCATTCTGGCAGCGGCAGCGGACGCCATTTTCTATTTCCTGCCGCTCTTTCTCGCTATCACCGCAGCCCGGCGGTTCAGGACCAGCGAGTTCACTTCCATGGCGTTGGCGGGTGCCCTCGTTTACCCCTCGATCGTAGAACTGGCCAGCACGGGCGCACCCGTGTCCTTCGCAGGCCTGCCGGTGGTGATGATGAGCTATACGAGCTCGGTCATCCCAATCATCGTGGCGGTTTGGCTGCAGGGGTACCTGGAGCGCTTCCTCAATAAGATCCTCCCGGCTGCGCTGCGCAACTTCAGCACGCCGCTGCTAACCCTTCTTATTATGGTTCCGCTGGTGCTGATGACTGTTGGACCGCTCGCCACCGCCGGCGCTGAGGGTGTCTCCGCAGGAATCACAGCGGTCTTCAGCGTTGCCCCTTGGCTCGCAGGTGCCATCTTGGGCGGCCTGTACCAAGTTATTGTGCTGTTCGGCCTGCACTGGGGCCTTACCCCGGTGATCGCTAACGAACTCGCTACCCAGGGCTACTCGCTGCTCTACGGCCCGTTGCCCTCAGCCGTGCTGGCCCAAGCGGCAGCCACCCTGGCCGTATTCCTTCGATCCAGGAACGCCGCCCGACGTGAGGTCGCTGGTCCGGCCGCGCTGTCCGGTTTCCTATCCGGCATTACTGAACCGGGCATTTACGGGGTGAACCTGCCGCTGAAGAAGCCCTTCTACTTCGGCCTCATCGGCGGAGCGATCGGTGGAGCCATCGCCTCCGCCGGAGGCAGTGCGTCCAATGCCTTCGTATTTCTTTCAGTGCTGTCCTTGCCAGCATTCTCCAGCGTGGGCAACTTTACCCTGCAGCTGGTTGGTACCGGGATTGCCGTGATCATAGGCTTCACCCTCACTTTTCTGTTCGGTCCAAGGGAGCACAAGGTTCCCATGGCAGCCGTGCAGCCGAACGACACTACCGCGCTGGCCCCAGTTACGGACGGCGGCCCCATTGACCGCGCCTCAATCGAGCCCGGCGGTCCGTCTCGTGTCGCCGCGGCAACCAGCACTCTGCCGACCGTCACGTCCGCCGCTGCCGGCACAGTTGAGGTACTCGCCCCGGTTGATGGCCGGACCGTACCTCTGAGTGAGGTGGGGGACAAAGTTTTCGCCTCAGGGGCCATGGGCAAGGGGCTGGGGATTGTCCCCAGCGATGGCCGCGTGTATGCACCTATCTCGGGAACAATCAAGGCCGCGATGAAGTCCGGCCACGCCTACGGCATCAAGTCCCCTGATGGGGTGGAGGTGCTGGTTCACATTGGAATCGACACAGTTCAGCTCGACGGCCGCGGATTCACCCCTGCGGTGAACCGCGGCGACCATGTTCAGGCAGGTGACCTGCTGGCCGTGGTCGACCTGGACACGGTCGCCGCGGCCGGCTACGACCCGATCACGTTGATGGTTATCACGAACACCGCACAGCTGACGGAGGTCGCTCCGGTCTCAGATGCCGCAATAACGCATGGTCAACCTGCCGTGACCGTGCAGATTTAGTTCAGCCCAGGCTGAGGAATCTAGGAATTTTGATGAACAACTTGAAGGAGCAGCATATGACAACGACCTTTCCTCAGGGGTTTTTGTGGGGCGGGGCGACTGCCGCTAACCAGATCGAGGGCGCCTACAAAGAGGGGGGTAAGGGCCTTTCAATTCAGGACGTCATGCCCAAGGGCCTTATGGCACCCCCCACTGATGGCCCCACCCCTGATAACCTCAAGCTGGAGGCCATCGACTTCTACCATCGCTACGCCGAAGACATTGCCTTGTTCGCCGAAATGGGTTTCAAAGTCTTCCGCTTCTCTATTGCGTGGTCCCGGATCTTTCCTTCGGGAGACGACCAGAGCCCCAGCGAGGAAGGCCTGGCTTTTTACGACCGGGTGCTCGACGAGCTCGAGAAGCACGGCATTGAGCCGCTGGTGACCATCAGTCATTACGAGACCCCGTTGCACCTGGCAAAAAAGTACAACGGGTGGACGTCCCGGGAGCTCATCAGCTTCTACGATCGGTACTGCCGGGTCCTTTTTGAGCGTTACGGGAATCGGGTGAAGTATTGGCTGACGTTTAACGAAATTAACGCCTTGCTTCATGCGCCGTTCCTGGCGGGTGCCATCCTTACCCCGAAGGACCAGCTGTCCCAGCAGGATCTCTACCAGGCGGTCCATCACCAGATGGTCGCCTCCGCCAGGGCGACGCGGCTGGCGCGTGAATTGATGCCGGGCGCGCAGGTCGGGTGCATGATCCTGGCAATACCTGTTTATCCGCTCACTCCGGACCCATCCGACGTGGTGGCAGCTATGGACGCCGCCCACGATACCTACGCGTTCGGTGATATCCATTGCCGTGGGGAGTACCCCGGCTACCTGTTGCGCCGCTTCAGGGAGCAGGGCATTGAGCTGCAGATTACCGACCAGGACCGTGAGGACCTGCGCCACACCGTGGACTTCATCTCCTTCAGCTACTACATGAGCGTTTGCGAGTCATCGGACCCGGCTCAAAAGCTCAAAGGCCAAGCCAACATCACGGGCGGCGTCCACAACCCGACCCTAGAGGCCTCAGAGTGGGGCTGGCAGATCGACGCTCAAGGGCTACGGGTGGTTATGAACGACTTCTGGGAGCGGTGGCAGAAGCCCTTATTTATTGTCGAAAACGGTCTCGGCGCCACCGACCAACTCATCGAGGCCGACGGTACCCCGACCGTGGTCGACGACTACCGCATCGCCTACCTCAACGACCACCTCGTTCAAACAGCTGAGGCCATCGCAGATGGGGTAAAGCTACTGGGCTACACCACTTGGGGGTGCATCGACTTGGTCAGCGCCTCGACAGCGCAGATGAGTAAGCGCTACGGCTTCGTTTATGTCGACCGCAACGACGACGGATCCGGAACCATGGAACGGTACCGGAAGAAGTCCTTCGATTGGTACCGCCGCGTGATTGCCACTAACGGCGCCGCTCTGCAGCCCCAGCCGAAAGAGTCTTCACTCGTTCCAGTGACCGCTGGCACCGTCATCTGACAATTCGAAGGTGGCGGGGTCCTCAGAGGCCCCGCCATCTCAGAACCGGAACCCAGCGAGATTGTCAGGAAAGGAAGGACGACGTGGAAGTCTTACGCGTCTTCAACAACAACGTCGTCCTCGCCCGCACATCAACCGGCGGCGAGGTGATCCTCACCGGAGGCGGTCTAGGCTTCCAAGCAAAGCCTGGGCAGGTCGTCGACCAGAGCAAAGTCGTCCGTGTCTTCGTTCCCGATGACGGGCGGGACGCGGACAATTTCGGGGCCTTGGTGGCTGCCATCCCGCCGGAGCACCTCCTCCTTGCCGATCAGGCACTGGAGATCGCCCGGGCGGATCTGGCGTCCCCGCTCAGCTCGACTACCGTAGTTGGGCTGGCCGATCACCTAAGCTTCGCGGTCAAGCGCATCAGGCAAGGCATCAGCATCGAGTACCCCATGCGAGCTGAAATTGCCCATCTTTACCCTCAAGAGTTGCAGATCGCGCAGAGGATCGTGGACTTCACCAACGAACGCATTGAAGAGCTTTTACCGGACGAGGAAGCCGTACCCATCGCCCTGCATCTGGTCAACGCTGGGTTCGCAACCGGCGACTTGTCATTCACCTACCGAATGACTGGAGTCTTTACCCAGTTGTTTGACGTGCTGGAGCAGGCCTACGGACGCCCTTTTGACCGAAATACCGTCAACGCCGCAAGATTTATCACCCATTTACGCTACTTCTTCGTCCGGGCTCACACCGGTCAGCAGCTCGCAGATGGAGCCACCCGCCTCGGCACCGCCATCCGTGAGGCGTACCCGGAGGCTTTCACCACCGCCCTCAAGCTCCAGGCCGTCCTCGAACTGCGGCTCGAAGAACCTCTCACCCACGACGAAGTCACTTACCTGACCCTGCACGTCGCACGCATGGTCGACGACCTGCGTGCCGTCTGATACCGCGATTAGCCCTTGACCACGCTGTTTCTAACCGAAGGATCCTAAGAAATGATCGAACGTACCGCATTCATCGCATCTACCGCTGGTCTGCACGCCCGTCCAGCCACGGCCTTCGCGCAGGCCGCCGCCGAATACACGAACCTGGAAATCACTGTTGCCGCTGAAGGAGAACCACTCACTGACGCCGTCGACGCCACGTCTGTGTTGTCTTTGATGAGCCTAAGCGCCCAACACGGGGACAAGATGGTCTTGCGCGCAGACGGGAACGGCGCCGAGCACGCCCTCAATCAACTCGTGCAACTCCTCGAAACCAACCACGACGCGCATTAAGAATCGCGCTCTGCTCGCGCCGAGCAGCACGCATGCATCAGCTTTGGAGGATCTCGCAGGCATGCGGGACCTTGACCGCCACAACATAACCAGGGGAGGCAGGGAACCCCCGTACCTCTGCTCGATCATCCATAGGGACCGTTACTTGGTTACCGAACTCTGAGGGGATCTGCTGTAACCCGTTTCAGCAGGGCCCTCGCTACGCGATCCCCGCGGCGGTTCAATGGGCATTGAACCGCCTGGTCTTCAACATGGGCCGGAGACTTCTGCGTCCAGGAGGGCCCTACCACCATGCACCGACGACATGTCTGCATCAAGGAGCAAGAAACCATGCGGCTGCACGAAGACGGCCTTACCTTTGCCATCGCACCCGAAGTAACCCGGACGCCTGTCCGTTACCGGAACCGGTACGGGATCGAAATCGCCGCGGACCTGTACGCCGCGAAGGATCTCGACGCACTGGTTTCACACCCGGCCATCATCATCGGCCCGCCCTACGGCGGCGTCAAGGAGCAGGGCCCGGGCGTGTACGGCAACGAACTCGCCCGCCGCGGCTTCATCGCCGTCGCATTCGACCCGTCCTATAACGGTGAGAGCGGCGGGGAACCGCGCCACGTGGCATCTCCGGAAATCTTCGCCGAGGACTTCAGCGCCGGCGTCGATTACCTCGGAACCCTGCGCTATGTGGACCGGGAACGGATCGGCGCCATCGGCATCTGCGGCAGCGGTGGATTTGCCCTGAACGCGGCCCAGGTGGACGCCCGTATCAAGGCGGTCGCGGCGGCGGCGATGTACGACATCAGCGGCGTTTACCGCAACGGCTGGATGGACTCCCAGACCGATGAGGGACGCCGTGCGGCCCTGGAGGGTCTTGCGGCACAGCGCTGGGCGGACGTGGATGCGGGCGAGCCTGCCCTGTCGCCGGTGTTCCCTGCCGAATATGACCGGGCGTCCCTTGACCCCATCACGGCCGAGTTCTTCGAGTACTACGTCGAGGACCGTGGCCGCCGCCCCCGCTCCATCGGCGGATTCACTGTCACCAGCAACCTAGCCCACATCAACGTCGGGGCACTGGCCCACCTGCAGGACATCGCACCCCGGCCCGTCCTGCTCATTACCGGGGAGCACGCGCATTCACGCTACTTCTCCGATACCGTCTACGGGCAGGCCGGCGAACCCAAGGAACTCTTCGTGGTCCCCGGGGCGCGGCATGTCGACCTCTACGACCGCACCGACCTCATCCCCTTCGACAAGCTCGAGAGCTTCTTCACCGGGAGCCTCGCCCCCGGTGCTGGGATGGATCGCGTGCCTGCGCAGGCCGGTGCATGATACCCATGCGATGCCCACGGTCGATTCGCGCCATCAGAAAATGCCCTGTGGATTGCTGCAATTCCGGCGACCGTCCTGCTCGCCACAGCCCTCTCCGGATGCAGTGGCGGCACAAACGGAGGTGCTCCCGCCGTGCCCTCAACACAGACGACGCCGGCACCATCACCTGACCCCGACGCCCCGTCTGTCCCGCTGTCCACCGCGTCGCCGGCTTCCACCACGGCCACGACGCCGATCATCATTGACTTCGACGGCCGGCAGGTCAGGGGAGAACTAGACGGCAGCCCGGCGTCGCTATCGCTCATCGACCAGCTCCCGCTGACCCTGTCATTCCGCGACCTCAACGGCCAGGAAAAAATCGCGGGCCTACCAGCACCGCTAAACCTCGACGGCGCACCCGAGGGAAGCGGCGCTTCCCCGCTGACCATCGCCTACTGGGCCCCCACCCAAGGCTTCGTTCTCTACTACGAGCAGGTCGGATATTTCCGGGGGATCGTGCCCATTGGCACGTTTGAGAACGCCGACGCCGTCCAGGGCCAGAGGAGCGACTTCAACGCCACCATCCGCAAAGCGGACTAACTCATCGGGAAATACCCTTTGAAAGGACCGACGTGGGCGGTCGGCAGGACCGTCCACACAACGGCCCAACGAACGACAAGGAAATTCATGGCAGGCACCACATCCGGTGATTTTGGGAGCAACACGAACGCGGTGAGCGAGAGGGAACATCGCCTTGGGCATTGGAGGGGTGTCTTCGCGATGTCGCTGTGCGTTTTCGCGCTGATTGCCTCCGAATTCTTGCCCGTCAGCCTCCTGACCCCGATGGCGGCCGAGCTGCGGGTCTCCGAGGGGGCGGTCGGGCAAGGGATCGCAATATCGGGTGTGTTCGCTGTACTGACGAGCCTGTCGATCTCCACGCTGGCCGGCAGCATGAACCGTAAGACGCTGTTGCTGGGCCTCACCGCGGTCATGGCCCTCTCCGGCGCCCTGGTTGCCCTTGCGCCGAATTATTTGCTTTACATGGTCGGCCGGGCGCTTATAGGGGTGGTGGTGGGCGGCTTCTGGTCCATGTCCGTCGCGACCGCCATGCGCCTGGTTCCCGCAAGTCAGGTACCGCGCGCATTGGCGACCTTCAACGTGGGCAATGCCTTGGCCACCGTGTTGGCGGCGCCATTGGGCAGCTACCTGGGCTCGATCGTGGGATGGCGGGGCGCCTTCTTCTGCCTGCTTCCGGTGGCGGTAGTCGCCCTTGTCTGGCAGTGGATCAGCTTGCCGTCCCTGGAAGTCCGGGAGCGGCACGCAGCAGCCCGCAACGTCTTCTCGGTCTTCTCGGCGCTCAAGAGCGAGCCGGTAGCATGGGGCATGTCGGCCTGCGCGGCCTTCTTCATGGGCCAGTTCATCCTGTTTACCTACATCCGCCCCTTTTTGGAGACGGTGGCCCGGGTGGACGTGTCCACCCTTTCACTTGTGCTGCTTGTCATCGGAGTGGCGGGTTTCGTAGGGACGGTGCTGATCGGCCGTGTCCTTCACCACGGACTGTATAAGACACTGATCGTCATTCCGGCTCTCATGGCGATCATCGCCCTGGGGCTGATTCCTTTCGGCGGCTCGATCGTGCCCGTTGCGGTCCTCCTGGGCCTGTGGGGCCTGCTATCCACGTCCGCACCCGTTGGCTGGTGGAGCTGGCTCGCGAAGGCGATGCCGCACAACGCAGAGGCTGGGGGTGGTTTGCTGGTGGCTGTCATCCAGTTGGCTATTGCCCTTGGCTCCACGGTCGGCGGGCTTCTGTTCGACTCGACCGGGTACAGCGGAACATTTCTGGTCAGCGCCGCCATACTCATTCTCGCTTCACTGCTGGCGATCGTAACGGCGCGCGCCACTCGCCAGGGCGGAGGCTGATTTGGCCCGGCCAAGGCACCGAATCCGAGGAGCCCTGCTCACTGACGGGGAAAGCCCCCCAGACGACCGGGCCGATTACCGCCGCCATAAGCTCATCAAGATCCTCATTGAATCTGAAAATTGGCACTGGGTAAATGAGCTAGATCCTGGTGGATTCCGTGGGCTGGGCGGCGCTGGACAACCCTCGTTCGCATCCGGCTACCAACATGATAAGCATGCTTAGAATCCATTTTTCAAGTGGGCATCTGGTCCTTGCGGTGGAATCATGCATTAGATGCAGGAAATGCCACGGCTTCAGACTGAATGCAGCTCGGCCGCGACGGCGGCAATTATTCGCTTGCGGTACCCGCCGGTTTCCGGTCAAGGAAACTGCGGATTCGCCGTGGAAATGGAGCTGTCCGTTGTCAGTGAATCTGGCAGTGCTGACGTGGGACTATGCCAGTTTTACTGACACGGTACGGTGTTTTGATTATCATTCGATTTGGCAGTTCCGTATGTACGTAGTTGCATCCTGAGTGCATGGTTTGTGGCTGTCCGGTTCTAAGGCCACTAAGTCCCGTGGCGGGCGTGCTCGCGCAGTGAGTCTTTCACCTGAGTCGCTGCTCGGAAGCAAGTCACGCTGCCACATTGACTGACACGATCGCCGCCAGCCCGTAAGCTGCCGTGTCTTCTGACAAAACTGCCAACTCAACTGACAGCGGACAGGAGCCCTCGCAGCCCCTTCGGCTTCCGGCTTTGAAGAGCCGATAATGAAGATTCCGTCAACCTGTTGGCTCGGATATAAGTGCTTCAAGGCAGGATGAAGGGCAGTGTTTTGTAGGCGGTGCTTTTGTTCATGTTCCACCCGGCGACGAGGCCTGAGCCGATCAT
>JBKJVX010000275.1:0-3045 GCA_046717065.1 Arthrobacter sp.
TAGATCTTACTCTCGCTTCGTGATTTAGGCGGCGCCGTGACCGAGGGGGGCCGTGGGCGAGTGCGGCGCCGCGTAGCCGACGCCGAACTCCATGTCGAAACCGGCCCCCATCCGCTTCGTGCGGAAACCGAGGATGGGGCTCCACATCGCCTGGGCCACTTCCACTTCGTGGTGCGCGCCTCCGTCGTCCCCTTCGTGAAGAGCCCGGAGTGCCCCCGCTTCGGTCCCGCCGGAACCCTGGACGAGCGTTTCCTTGCCGACCGGAAGATTGACCCCGATCGACACCTGGGCGCGTCCCATCGGGCGGTAGATGCCCTTCAACCGCACGTCGGTGATGCCGGACAGCGACGCCTCATCGCCGTTTTCGAGCTTCAGCGTGGTACGGGCATAAGCGCCGGCGGCCACGAGACTGGCCCACCGGCCGAGCGGCACGGTCTGGGAAAAGGGAAAGTGAAACTGGGAGATGGTCGTCGTGCCGATGTCCTCGATGTCCCAGCTCCGGTACGAGGGCCCGGCGCCGAACACGTTGGCCGCGTCTCGCGATCCATCGTCCTGGGCGTGAAGGGTTGCGGCCGGAAAAACGACCACCGCGGCGACCGCGAGGGTCGCAAACAGTCCGGAACGGCGCTTCGGGCGGGTCATTGCGGTATCTCCCCTGTGATCACCACGGTTCCGCTGCCGCCCGCGGCACCCACGGGCGCAACGATCGGGTTGAATTGATCGCCGGAGAGTCCGCCCTCACCGGTGCGCTGGGGCGTCACGCCCCAGCCGAGATTTTCGGTGCCGCGGTCGAGCCGGGCCTGGAGCGCGTCGTCGGAAACGCCCCCTCCGCCGGCCAGCGAGGATTCGAAAACCGACTGCTCGAGGCGCGAAAAACCTTCGGCCGTGCCCGACACCGCATCTCTCGACTGGCGGGCCAGGTTGAAGCCGGGATCGAGCTCGACCGCGCGGGCATACGACTGGCGGGCGAGATCGAAAGCGCCGCGGTCCTCGTGACCGAGCCCTTCCGACCAGGCGATGAAGGCGTCGATGTTGTCCGTGGGCGGGCGGCCGATCGCATCCTTCTCCTCGTCGGAGAGGCGGATGTCGAGCGCGTTCAGGAGCTCGAAGACGATCTCCTTCTCCATCCGGAAGAGCTGTTCGAGGGGACCGCCGGCATCGGCGCCGCTCCCCTTCGACTGGCCGGTCGTGCTCTCGGTCATGCCCGCATCGATCCGGAGGCCGGCATCACGGGCACCCGAAAATCCCCCCTGCACGAGAAGCCGCGCGCCGAGCAGCTTGCCGGCCCGGGGCACCGATGCCTGGTCCATTGCCGGAACCGACATCCGCCCGCCGGCGAGCCAGGCGTCGTACGCCTTCACGATGGCCGCCCGCGTCAGGGGGCCCATCCGGCCGTCAACCGTGAGATTGTTGTCCTCCTGGAAGGCGCGCACCGCCGCTGCGTAGGCGGCGGTTTCGCCGCCATCGGCGGTTCCCCGGTAATAGGGACTACCCGACGGCGACGGGATCATCGCGAGGCGCTCCTGCATTCCGCGCGTCGTGCCGGCATCCGTCGTGGTGGCGCGTGGATTCACCGAAACCGTGGACGACCCGAGGCTGATTTCGTTCATGAGGATCGGGATCTTCTCCCGCTCGACGACCTGGAAACGGCGGACGCGCGCCAGGTCGCCGGTGACCATGGCGGCGAGGCCCTTGCCGAGCGAGGCCAGCTCCGCCGACCCGGTGAGATTACTGAATTCCATCACGGCGATCGTGTTCTCGGGAATCCGGGACGCCGAGATGTCCCGCTCGCGCTGAATCGCCGCCGCGATCTCGGCCCGGAGCTTCCTGAGATTGGTTTCACGGAGCCGCGTCCGGACCTCCGCATCGTTCGGTTTCAGCTCCAGGTAGGCCTGGTAGGTGTTCGCCGCCCGGTCGAGCTCGCCTGCCTCCTCCTCGGCGCGGCCGAGGAAGAGAAGCGTTGCCGCGTCACGCGGAGCCAGGAGGTGGGCCCGCTCCAGGTCGGAGAGCGCGGCACGGGCGTCACCGCCCTTGAGGCGCGCGATCCCGAGATTCCTCCAACCCCGCGCATCGTTCGGGTTGTCAGACACCTGCTTCACGAGAAGAGCCACCGCCTCCTCGAATTTCCCGGCGGAAAGAAGATCGGATCCCGGCCCCCCGCCCGTGCCGGCACAACCCGTGAGCGCGGCGGCAAGGACGACGGCAAGGAGGCGGACGCCCGGCCTCAAGGTTCGCATGATTGATCCCTCAATCCAGTGTCAGGGCCCAGACCGCCGCGGAAGCGCTGGATCCATAGATGATGATTCGCCCGGTCTCACGGTCGTAGACCAGGCTGGGTCGGAAAAACGTAAAGAAGGTTTCCGGTAGATCGTGCCGGCTCCAGGCTCCGCCGGCGGAGGGTTCGTACTCCCAGACATCGTTGATTCCTGTGGAAAACTGGTAGCCGCCGAGAAGAAAAAAGCCGCCGTCGCCCCGGGAGGCTCCCGCGGCCCGGGCGTGGAACGGCACGAGGGCATCGGAGCGGACCGGGCTCACGGACCACTGCTGTGTTGGCTCGGAGTAGATCCAGAGAGTGCTGTCGGGCGCATTCTCGTTGCCCGCCCGGAGCGATCCGCCAAAAGCGAAAAACTGCCGCAGGCCGGGATCGTAGGTCATCGCCGGAAAGTCGCGGGTCGGAATCCCGGGTTTTCCCGACGGAGGTATCCATGAGCGCTGACCGAGGCTGTAGGTCCACAGGTCGCCGCTGGACGGAACGTAGAGACGCAGGACCCCCGGAGACTCGGCCGATTCCCACAGGAAGGAATCGAGGGAGGCGAGAAACGGCAGCGCCACGGCTTCAGCCTCGCGGGTGGTTTCGAGGCGGGTCCACCGGTTGGCCGCCAGCTCGTAACGCCAGAGATCGAGGGCGTCATTCGCCGTGCCGCTCTGGATGCCGCCGAAAATGTAGAGCGCCTCGCCTTCCAGTGAAGCGGCCATGGTTCCGTAGTAGCGCGGGGGCGGCCCGCCCGCCGAACCGGCCGAAAGAGGTGTCCACGTGTTCGTGGC
>JBKJVX010000276.1:0-3546 GCA_046717065.1 Arthrobacter sp.
CCGGCAGCGCGAGGTGGAGGAACGGTTCCGGCAGAAGAACGTGGAGCTGTACGACGCGAGCTTCGGCGCGCAGTTCATTTCCGGGCTGATCATGCCGGCCATGACGTTCATCGGGAACCTGGTGTATGTGGGGATCGCCGTGGTGGGCGGGCTGCAGGTGGCGTCCGGGGCGATGCAGCTGGGTGACGTGCAGGCGTTCATCCAGTATTCGCGGCAGTTCACCATGCCGCTGGCGCAGCTGGGGTCCATGGCGAGCGTGCTGCAGTCCGGGGTGGCGTCGGCGGAGCGGGTGTTCTCTTTGCTGGATGAGGAGGAGGAGTCTGTGGAGCCTGCCCCTTCTACAGGGCCGGTGTTTGGGCGGGGGCGGCTGGTGTTCTCGGATGTTTCGTTCTCGTATTCGCCAGAGCAGCCGCTGATCTCGTCGCTGTCCCTGGTGGCGGAGCCGGGGCAGACGGTGGCGATTGTGGGGCCCACCGGGGCGGGGAAGACCACGCTGGTGAACCTGATGATGCGGTTCTACGAGATTGATGCGGGGCGGATAACGCTCGACGGCGTGGACGTCACCTCGGTGCCGCGGCGCGAGCTGCGCTCGCGGATGGGGATGGTGCTGCAGGATACGTGGCTGTTCGCCGGGACGATCCGGGACAACATTGCGTACGGGCGGCCCGGCGCTACTGAAGCTGAAATTCTGGAGGCTGCCCGAGCGACGTACGTGGACCGGTTCGTGCGGTCATTGCCTGACGGGTACGACACGCTTCTTGAGGACGAAGGGTCCAACGTGTCTGCGGGGGAGAAGCAGCTGCTGACGATTGCGCGGGCGTTCCTGGCCCGGCCTTCTGTGCTGATCCTGGACGAGGCCACGTCTTCGGTGGACACCCGGACTGAGGTGCTGGTGCAGAAGGCGATGAGTGCTTTGCGGTCGGACCGGACTTCTTTTGTGATCGCTCACCGCCTGTCCACGATCCGCGACGCCGACCTCATCCTGGTGATGGAGGCCGGCCAGATCGTGGAGCAGGGGACGCATGCTTCGCTGTTGGCTGCCGGTGGGGCTTACGCGCGGCTGTATGACGCTCAGTTCGCGGCTCCTGTGGCGGAGGCTTGAGCAACTGAGCGTGCCGACAATATCTGAATCGAACTCTGAAGCCGTTTGGATGGGGTTGAGCCTGAGGCAAGTGCGGATGCAGTTGTAATCACCAGCGTTTGGTCGGTGAGATACTATCCGTCGCACTGGCGTCGGTCTTGCACATTAACCGCACACCTAAAGGTTCGGTGGAAATCACTTACGGCACCTTCGTGTGCTTCTATCTCTGACTGGCTAATCTTGACTTCCGATTGTCCCTCTTCGGGACTGTAGCCACTTCCCAACACAACCTGAGTGAGACGGTTCATTGCGCTAAGTTCCGCTAGACCCCCATGGGGTAGCACTTGATATGTAGCCTCCAAGTACGCGTCATGTAACTCCTCAACTTCAGCCTTCAGAGCCTCATTAGCTACGTTCTGATTGGCACTCAACTCTATTTTGGCATCCCAGAGTTTGTTTTCTGCAACCGAAACGTCGCCCAAGACCGGTCCAATAGCTGCTCGCTGCTCAGCGTTCAATTCCTTACTCACATCCAAACTCTGAATCCAAAAGGGGACGGCTAGTGCGAGGAGTGAAATCAAAATTGCAGCCCCAGACAGCGCTATCGTCCAAGCATCCTTTGCCGTGGTTTGAGACACAGGAGGACCTGGCAGCACGGTCTTCGCTTCTAGAGCAAGAAGCCTATTCTCGACGGAAGGCGCTACGGTAGGTTGATTGGTCAAAGTTCCCCCATTGTTGACATGCGACCAGGACTCCTGATTTCTTGCACTGCCCCAAAGCCGGGCTTCAGAAAGTAGAGCCAAGTACCCATATTACGCTAAAACGAGTTGTGCATTTCCAGCTGAGGAAATCGGGTCGTCAAACGATTCGTTAAGTGAGTGCATCACCTCAGCCCGTGTGGAGGCAGGTCATTCCAACTTATGGCGCGGCCGTGGCAGGGTCGGTCATTCATTTTAACTCCTGCAGGGCGTCAGGAAGTATCGAACAGTTTCGCTTCCTGTGCTCTTACGGCCACGAACTAGAGGTCGATCAGCGCCGCATCATCTCCTACCTCAAAGTCATCTTGAGGGATTCCGTTTCCTATCGAGCGTAACTGCGACTGTAGTGACCGTCTCACTTTTTGTATTTCAGGGTCAGTATTTCGCTCTTCGAACTCCTGCAACAGAGTGATGGCATCATCAATTGCGGCAAATTCGCTAAATCGACCAGCCAGGGCAAGTCCCACATCACCGAGTGCCCTGTAGGTGTCGATATCTGGACCATGGTTGCTTATGCTGCGACGTACTATGCCCTCGGCATCCTGCAGTATTGCTTTCCTATCACTCATCTCTAGGTTCGGCAAAGAGCCGGTCCTACGAAGATGGAGCAGTGCGTTGTATCTAGCGAGAACTTGGCCCCCACCCAGCGCTCGTTCGGCCTTAGTAAGTTCATGCTCCGCATCAGCTAACTTGTCATTCTTAAGAAATAGCCGAACTTAAGAAATAGCCGAACGAGGCGCCGTCGAGGCGTTCGGCTATCGGGAATCATCTCAATTAGCTTGTTGAAAAACGCAATTTGGTCCTCAATGTCAGTTAGACGACTGATGCCGCCTTCATCGGCGGCGGGGGCAATCGCGGTCTCAAGTTCTATTCGCAGGGTCGGATTTAGCCCTCGGGTGAGACTGTCGATCAAAGAATAGAGTTCGGATTGGTCGGTGTCGAAACCAACACCTTCGGCGCCAACTGGTTCAACCTCTCCGACTACGGCATCGATGACCGCATCGAAGAGCTCGCCCGCAAAGGCGCGGAGATCGCCCGCGACCGCGCGGAAGCGGCAGAAAAAAAGACGGCCGGATGCGCTGGGTCCTGTACTCGATGGGCCCGGGCACCAAACTCCCCAGCCTCGGCCACACCAGCTACGACTACCTCAAGCAGGCCTTCGCCCTGCAGGCCGAGGGCCTCTCCCGACGGGGGAGCGGACGCCTTCCTCATCGAAACCAGCCAGGACCTCCTGCAGACCAAAGCCGCGGTCAACGGCTGCAAGCAGGCCATCGTAACCCGCGGCATCCGGCTCCCGATCTTCGTTGAGGTGACCGTCGAAACCACCGGAACCATGCTCATGGGCTCCGAGATCGGCGCCGCGCTCACCGCCCTCGAGCCGCTCGGCGTCGACGCCATCGGCCTGAACTGCGCCACCGGGCCGGACGAGATGAGCGAGCACCTGCGCCACCTGTCCAAGCAGTCCTCCGTGGCCATCGCCTGCTTGCCCAACGCCGGCCTGCCCGTCCTTGGCGCCAACGGCGCGCACTACCCGCTGTCGCCCACCGAACTCGCCACCGCGCACGAGCAGTTTGTACGGGAATTCGGCCTGGGCCTCGTGGGCGGGTGTTGCGGTACGACGCCGGAACACATGGCCGCCGTCGTCGAACGTCTTGCGCCCTTCCGCACGTCCGCCGCCGTCACCAGCGGCGGCAGGGGCGCCGACGG
>JBKJVX010000277.1:0-4807 GCA_046717065.1 Arthrobacter sp.
TCGAGCAGGCCACCTTCGCGCCGTCGAACTTCGTGCCGGGCATCGCCGCCTCCCCGGACAAGATGCTGCAGGCCCGCATCTTCTCCTACGCCGACGCACACCGCTACCGCGTGGGCACCAACCACGCGCAGATCCCGGTGAACCAGCCGAAGAACCAGGTCAACAACTACAGCCAGGACGGAGCCGGGCGTTACCACTTCAACGCCCCCTCCGTCCCGGTCTATGCCCCCAACTCTGTTGGTGGACCGGCTGCAGTTGAGCCGCAGAACCCGGCCGGGGGCTGGGAGAACGACGGCGAGCTGACCCTTGCCGCGCACTCCCTCCACGCCGAGGACAGCGACTTCATCCAGGCCGGCACGCTGTACCGCGAGGTCTACGACGACGGCGCCAAGGCCCGCCTGCTCGAGACCATCACCGGTGCAGTGGGCGGCGTCAAGAGCCCCGGCATCAAGGAACGCGCCATCCAGTACTGGACCAACGTTGACGCCGAACTCGGCGCCAAACTCCGCGCCAACCTCGGCGCCGTAGCTGTTGCGTCGGCACCGTCCTCCGATGCAGAGGCTGCCAACAAGATCGGCTAAGTCGCCTTAAGCTGCTGAAAACCACCCTGTCACGGATTCCCGTGGCGGGGTGGTTTTTTCTTTCCACATAAACGGCGCTTTCCACATAGCCACTGACTCCATAGCCGCCGCTGGCAGCCGTCCCTAGGATCGACGCATGACAACTTTCCGGGGCATCCCCGCCGGCGCCTTCGAGTTCTACAAAGAACTGCAGGACAACAACAATCGTGAGTGGTGGCTGGAACATAAGGACACGTACCAGGAGCTGGTCCGTGAACCGATCACGCTCCTGCTCGCCGAGCTGGAGCCCCGGTTCGGCCCCGGCAGGATCTTCCGCCCCAACAGGGACATCCGGTTCTCCTTGGACAAATCGCCGTATAAAACGGCACAGGGTGCTTTTGCCTCCATCCAGGAGGGGATGGGCTATTACCTGCAGGTCAGTGCCGAGGGGCTGCTGGTGGGCGGCGGCTACCATTCCCACACGCCCGCCCAGCTGGTGAGGTACCGCAACTCGGTCGACGCCTCCGGAACAGGAGAATCACTTCGGCATATCATCGACGCCGTCGGTGCTGCTGGTTTCGCTGTGGCGGGAGAGAAGCTCAAGACTGTCCCGCGCGGGTACCCGCGGGACCATCCGCGGGGCGAGCTCCTGAAGCACAAGTCCCTCGCGGCCAGTACGGACCTGGGCAGACCTGACTGGCTGGACACTCCTGCAGCAGTCCAGGAGATCGGTGCGCTGTGGGATGAACTGCGGCCGTTGGTGGACTGGGTTGGCCGCTACGCCGCGCCGTGAGCGTCAGCCGGCGGTGCCGGGAGCCAGTTCCACATTGTAGGAGCGGATCCGGACCACCCGACCGTCCGCGAAGTCATAGATGTCGCAGGACGCAACCCTGCTGATGCTGCCATCCATAGCGAGGTAGCTTGCAACGCTGTCAACCACAACGGAGTCAGGGGCCACCACTACCCTGAACTGGTCAAAACTTGTGCGCACGTCCTCGAGGTCCCGGGCCAGGGATGTGCAGACATCCACGACGGCCGCCTTGCCTCTCAGCTCTTCGCCGCCTACAAGCTCCCAGGCAACGTCGTCGTCCAGCTGGGGAAGGGAAACCTCGAACCGGTGGCTTGAAAAAGCCCTTGCCACCGACTCCATGGTGCTCTCCATAGCGCCCGCTTCCTCCCATAGGCGTCATTGGGCCCGCCTCAGGTCCAGCTCTTATTGAACTCCAAAGTCGCCCGGGCTGCACGTGATTCCTCAAGCGCGATCGGGTGGGAGAAAGCAGAACCGCCCGCTGAAAAGGAATCAGCGGGCGGTTCGCCTTACGCGGTTGAGCAACTCATGCGGCGTCAGGCGCGGGTCAGCTCGTCTTCGTCATCCTTGGGCGATGCAGCGGGAGCGCCGTTGACAGCCGTGCTGGCCTCAGCGAACCGTTCGTTCAGCCTGGAGTGGCGCTGGCCGTAGGCGAAGTAAATGGCGAGGCCAATCACCAGCCAGATGGCAAAGAAGATCCAGGTTTCCACCGCCAGGTTGGTCATCAGGTAGAGGCACAGCACAGCAGAAACAATCGGCAGGACCTTGCCGAACGGGACGCGGAAGGCAGGCTTCAGGTCCGGGCGCTTCTTCCGCAGCACCAGGATGCCGAAGCTCACCACCACAAACGCGGAGAGCGTGCCGATGTTGATCATTTCCTCGAGCAGGTCCACGTTGGTCAGGCCGGCCACCAGCGCAACCGCGGCGCCGCAGATGACCTGGAGGCGCACCGGTGTGGAGCGCTTGTCACTGGTCTTGGACAGTGAACGCGGCAGGAGGCCGTCTCGGCTCATGGCAAGGACCACGCGGGACAAACCCATGAGGAGCACCATGATCACGGTTGTCAGGCCCACCAGGGAACCGAAGGCAATGACCTTGGCCGCGGACGTGTCACCTACAGCTTCGAAAGCGGTGGTGAGGGTGGGGCTCTCCGCCTCGGCCAGCTGGGTGTAGGACACCATGCCCGTCAGGGCCAGGGAAACCAGGATGTACAGGAGGGTCACCAGGGCAAGGCCGCCGAAGATGCCGCGCGGCAGGGTCTTCTGCGGGTTCTTGACTTCCTCGGCGGACGTGGCCACGACGTCGAATCCGATGAAGGCGAAGAACACCAGGGCCGCGCCGGCGAAGATGCCGAGGGTGCCGTACTGTGCCGGGGCGGCTCCGGTGAGGAAGCCGAAGAACGACTGCTTCAGGACATCTGCGGTGCCGGTGCCGCCGGTCGGCTCGGCAGCCGGGATGAACGGGCTGTAGTTTTCGAACTTCACGTAGGTGAAGCCGACGATGATCACAAAGAGGACCACGCCGATCTTGATCAGGGTGAAGATGTTGCCCACGCGGGCCGACAACTTCGTGCCCAGCACCAGCAGCACCGTAAAGACGGCAACAATGAGGAAGGCACCCCAGTAGAGGTCCACGCCGCCGAGGGAGAGTGCCGCCGGGACGTCGGCGCCCATGAGGGCGAAGACCTTGCTGAGGTAGATGCCCCAGTACTTGGCGATGACCGCGGCTGCTGTGAAGAGCTCGAGGATCAGGTTCCAGCCGATGATCCAGGCAAGGAGTTCGCCCATCGTGGCGTAGGTGAAGACGTAAGCGGAGCCTGCCACGGGGATGGCGGTGGCAAACTCGGCGTAGCACATGATGGCAAGGGCGCAGGTGACGGCCGCGATCGCGAAGGACAGCGTGACGGCAGGGCCGGAGAAGTTGGCTGCTGCCTTGGCGCCGACGGAGAAGATACCGGCGCCCACAGCCACTGCAACGCCCATGATCATGAGGTCCCAGGTGCTGAGGGACCGCTTGAGCTTGCGTCCGGGTTCATCGGCGTCGGCCATCGACTGCTCAATCGATTTGGTCCGGAGAAGGTTCATAAGGGGATCACTATCCTGATTTCTGATGGAAACAGACCTATCAACGATA
The DNA here is from genome assembly GCA_046717065.1 of Arthrobacter sp. Lineage (GTDB taxonomy): Bacteria > Actinomycetota > Actinomycetes > Actinomycetales > Micrococcaceae > Arthrobacter. The sequence continues at coordinate 3,502 of JBKJVX010000277.1, forward strand.
GTGTCCATCCACTGGACGGTCCCAACTGTCCCGAATGGTGAGACGGTCCAGGGCCGAACTCTATTCTGTGAAAACGCTTTAGACCCTCCGGACGGAGGGCCTCAAGCGTCTTCTATCGAACTGCTAGGCGGGCCAGTCCATGAGGGTGGAACGGATCAGGAAGCGTTTGCCTTCCGGTGCTTCCACCGAAAAACCGCTGCCCCGCCCCGGTACTACATCAATTGTGAGGTGCGTGTGGCTCCAGTAGTTGAACTGCTCCCGGGACATCCAGAACTCCAGGGGCCGGGGTTCGAGGCCATCAGAGACATCGAACAGGCCCAGCAGGACATCGGAGTCACCGGTGAGGAAGTCGCCCACCGGGAAGCACATGGGCGATGACCCGTCGCAGCACCCGCCGGACTGGTGGAACATCAGCGGCCCGTGCCGGAGCCAGAGCTTCCGCAGCAGTTCTGCGGCCTCGGGCGTGAGCGCAACCCGGGAAAAGTCCTCCCCGGGCAGCGTCACCGCGGCGTCGATCGCGCTTCTCGGAGCCATGGCCTAGAAGAAGCCCAGCTTGTTTTCGTTGTAGCTAACCAGCAGGTTCTTGGTCTGCTGGTAGTGGTCCAGCATCATCGCGTGGTTCTCGCGTCCGATGCCGGAGGACTTGTACCCGCCGAACGCCGCCCCGGCCGGATAGGCGTGGTAGTTGTTGACCCAGATGCGCCCGGCCTGGATCTCGCGGCCGGCGCGGTAAGCCACATTGCCGTTGCGGGACCACACACCCGCACCCAGCCCATACAGGGTGTCATTCGCAATGCCCATGGCGTCGCTGTAGTCGCTGAACTTCGTCACGGCGACGACCGGGCCGAAAATCTCCTCCTGGAAGATCCGCATCTTATTGTGGCCTTCGAACACGGTCGGCTGGACGTAGTACCCGCCGGCCAGGTCGCCCGGCAGCTCCGCACGGCCGCCTCCGGTGAGGACCTTGGCGCCCTCCTGCTTTCCGATGTCGATGTAGGAGAGGATCTTTTCCAGCTGGTCATTCGAGGCCTGGGCGCCCACCTGGGTCTCGGTGTCCAGCGGGTTGCCCTGGACCATCTTTTCCACCCGGGCGACGGCGTCGGCCATGAACGATTCGTAGATGTCCTCCTGTACCAGCGCGCGGGACGGGCAGGTGCAGACTTCGCCCTGGTTGAAGGCGAACAGCGCGAACCCTTCCTGTGCCTTGTCATAGAACGAATCATTGTCCTGGGCGACGTCGTTGAAGAAGATGTTCGGGCTCTTGCCGCCCAGCTCCAGCGTGACCGGGATCAGGTTCTGGCTGGCG
>JBKJVX010000278.1:0-12139 GCA_046717065.1 Arthrobacter sp.
CCGCGTTTGCCATTGCCTCGTACTCCTCGCGGGTGCCCATGGAGGGCAGGCGCCCTTCGCGGCAGATCGGCTCGAGCAGGTGGCGGACCTTCCACCCGCTCGCATCAGTCCCGGCGAGCCACGCGCAGACGACGAAGCGGCCGCCGGGCAACAGCACGCGATGCGCCTCGGCGAAGAACCTCGACTTATCAACCATGTGCTCGCTCGACTCAATCGCCCAGGCAGCATTGACCGAGGCATCGGGGAGCCCGTTGACGAGCCAGTCGCGGAGATGGATGTCCACGCCGGGTACGGGATGTGCGGCGGCATAGTCGGCCTGCTCAGCGGAGATCGTGAAGCCCGTAACGCAGACCCCGCGTGTCACCGCGAGCTGCCTTGCGGTGGAGCCATAGCCGCAGCCGATATCAACGCACGCCTCGCCGGGCATAAGGCGCAGCCGATCGCCGACCTTGTCGACGAGCGCTTCGACGGCCTCGGCGGGCGTCTCGCGACCCGTCGCCCATAGCCCGTGATGGACATGGTCACCCCACACCCGGCGATAGATCGGATCGAGCTCGTCGTAGTGATCCGCGACCGCCGCTGCGTCCTGGGAAATATTTGGGACGATCACGCCCTCACGTTATAACGCTGATCCATGCCATCGGAAGGGGACGATGCCGACGACGGCGACACGTCCCGCCGTCGTCAACTTCGTTCTCATCGGTGCGCCTGAACAGCTCACTTGAAGCCTAACGTCACATAAGGCGACAGCATCCGGATCCGCATAGGCAACGCTCTACCCTTAACTGGTGACTTTGACTAAAATGCGCACCGCCGCCGCGAGCTCCCTCGCCGCCGCCGGTCTCCTGTTTTCCCTCGCTGCCTGTTCGGCGCCTGCCACCCAGCCAGCTGCCTCTGCTCCGGCGTCACCGGCAGCAACTTCATCGAGCGCCGCACCCAGCGCCTCCGGGCCCTGCGACGGCGTAAAGGTCATCGTCGATTCGGGCGCCCTGAAGCAGGATGCTGCCGACACCTCCGTTTGCGTAGATGTGGACGAGCCCACTGTCGCTGCAGATGTGCTCAAGGAGGCCAACATCAAGACCGAGGGCACCGAGCAGTACCCCACCGAGCTGGTGTGCCGGGTGAACGGTGTGCCCGCCGCGGACTTCGACATCACCCACAAGGCCGGCACGTACCGGGAAGAGTGCAAGGGCATGCCCGCCGCCTTCGCGTACTGGTCCCTCTGGGTCAAGCCGTCCACCGGTGACTGGGCCTACGCCCAGGAAGGCCTCGCCACGTTGAAGGTCAGCCCTGGCGAGAGCCTGGAACTGCTCTACACGGTCGACGGCGAACCGGCCGCCCCCGCGGCATGACCTTCCGACCCGCGCCGTTACGTGCAGCGGCGGCCCTCGCCGTTGTCTTCGTCGCGGCGCGGGTCATTTACCGCGTCCTTTTCAACGGCGCGGGTATTGGCGGGCCGGTGCTGCTCGACCTGCCGGCTATGCGGTTGCCTGCCCCGTACGCGCATGTGGTCTTTCTTGGCCCGGTCACGGGGCAAGGCCTGTGGGCGGCGGTCGTGTCCGCCCTTCCGATTGCCGCCATGTTCCTCGGCTTCGGCCTGCTCAACGCGTTCGTGGACGTGGCCCGGGGCTTCGTGCACCTGGCCCGTCGCGGCCCCATGCAAGGCGTGGGCAGGATGCTTGTGGTGGCCTGGGCGGCGCTTCCGGCGCTGGCCGACGCCGTGACCTCCGTGCGCCTGGCGTTCCGGCTGCGGGGCGAAAAGTTTGGACCCCGCGCCCTGGTTCCCATCCTCGAACGCACCCTCGAGCACGCAAGCCGGGTTGCGGCGGCCCTGGAGTTGCGCGGCTTCGGGAGCAGGGCAACACACCAACCCAACCAACATGGCGGCGCCCCGGTCCTCATCCGGGACGCACAATTCCGCATCGGTGACGCGACAGTGCGCGCTGCCGGCTTCACGCCGTCGAGCGGTTCCGTAACCGTCATCACCGGGCCCACCGGCTCCGGCAAGTCCACCATCCTGCGTGGCATCGCCGGCCTCCTCTCACATGTGGACGGTGGCGGACTCGCCGGCACCGTGCGGGTCGCCGGAACGGACCGTGCCGCCACGTCGCCGCGCGATACCGCCCGCCACATCGGCGTCGTCCTGCAGAATCCCCGCGCCGCCTTCGCCAGCACCCGGGTCCGGGACGAGATCTCCCTCGCCCTTGAGCTGCGCGGTATGCCATCCGTCTCCACCAAGGCCCGCGTGCTGGAGGTCGCCGAGCGCATCGGGGTGACCGATCTGCTGGATCGGAATCTCAGCACCCTCTCCGCCGGTGAGGCAACACTCGTCGCCATTGCTGCCGCGGTGGTGGATCATCCAGCCCTTCTCCTGGTGGATGAGCCCCTGGCCGACCTCGACACCGCAGCTCGCGGACGCGTCATCACCGTGCTTCACGCCCTCGCCCGCGATGCCGGTGTCTGCGCCATCGTGGCGGAACACCGGGCGGAAGCGCTCGTACCGATCGCGGATTCATGGTGGACCATCGACGACGGCGCATTAATCCCAGCTCCAGGGGTCCCGGGTGCCGCGCCATCGGCTTCCGCCCCAGTCCAAGCCATCCCGGCACCTGCACACCCGACTGACCGCGCGCCCGTGCTAACGGCGGCAAACCTTGCGGTGCACCGCAAGGGCAGGCCACTTGTGCGCGACGCGTCCCTCACGCTGCACCGCGGTGAAGTGGTCGCCTTGGTGGGGCCGAACGGCGCGGGGAAGTCGTCCCTCCTGGTGGCGCTCGCCCTGGGTGAGGGCACGGGCACTGAAGGCACGGGCGGTATAAAAACGTACGACGGCGGCATGGTCGACGGCGGTCGGGTCGCCCTCGTGCCGGACGCCTCGGACGACCTCTTCACACGGGATACAGTCGCGGGAGAGCTCCGCGCGGCCGAACGGCGCCAGGCGCGCCGAAAGAACGGCAAACAACCGACGCCTGGTTCCGCAGCTGCACATCTGGCCCGGTTGCGGGGCGACATAACGATTCCCATCGGACACGAGCACCCCAGGGACCTCTCCGCCGGAGAGCGCAGGATCCTCGCGATCACGCTGCAGACCATGGATGACCCCCAGGTGCTCCTGATCGACGAGCCCACCCGCGGCCTCGATCCGGCCGCGCGCACAGCAGTCTCTGCAGCGCTGCGGGCGGCAGCGGATGCCGGCGCAGCAGTGCTGATCGCCACCCACGACCGCGACTTTGCCAACGGCCTCGGCGCCCGTATCCTCCCGATGCGTGACGGCGTCGTACCCTCTGCTTTCGAGGACACCACGCCGGAACCGGCCGCTCTGCTTCTCCGGAAGGCAGGTGCCGGACCAAAACCAGCGGTAGGTGACGAGCAACCAGACCCCCTTGGCACGCAAAGACAGCACCGCATCCGGATGCCGCGGGGCGCCGAGCTCGCCATCCTCGCAGCCGCAAACCTCCTGGCCCTCGGCGCCTTCTGCTGGCCGCTGCTCGCCGCGGCCCTCCCCCAGCATGCCGCCGCGGCTCTCCCCTACGCGGCGCTGGCCATCGCGCCCGTCGCCGCCGTCGCCGTCGTTGTTTCCTTGGACGGCTCAGTCCGTTCCGCGCATATGGTGGCACTGCTCGGCGTCCTGGCAGCGGTCGGTTCGGCGGTTCGGGTGGCGAGCACCGGCGTCGGGGGCGTGGAAGCGGTCTTTATCCTGCTGATCCTGGCCGGGCGGGCGTTCGGTGCCCGTTTCGGCATGCTCCTCGGCGCCGCCACCATAGCCCTCTCAAGTGCCTTGTGGGGCGGCATCGGACCGTGGACGCCGTTCCAGGTCTTCGCCTGTGCATGGGTGGGCGCGGGCGCGGGCCTACTCCCCCGCCGGGTGCGGGGCAAAGCCGAACTGTGGATGCTGTGCGGCTACGGCGCTGTGGCGTCTTACCTGTTCGGCCTGCTGACCAATCTGTGGTTCTGGCCCTTCGCGGTGGGCGCCGGCACCGGCATCTCCTATGAGCCCGGAGCGCCGCTGGCCACCAACCTCAGCAGCTTCCTGCTCTACTCGCTGGTGACGTCGACGGCGGGTTGGGACACCCTGCGTGCCGTCACCACGATCATCGGAATCGTTGTGGTGGGCCGGGCCATTCTCGCCGCGTTCCGCCGGGTGAAGCCGGTCTCCAGCACGGGCGGAAGAGCCGGCGGCCAAGCAGCGCAGGCGCGCAGCAATCAGTCCGGGGAACGGCTTGATCTCGGGGTCTAAGCCATCCACCATGCTGCAGGATGCGCCACCAGGAAATTGCCCATAGTCTGGCCAAGTGGATACAAAGACTGTGAAACCCGGCGAACAGGTCGACAGGCAGTCGCGCATCCTGGAAGCGGCGCTGGACCTGCTGTCCCGCCACGGTATTGCGGGAGTCAGTATGCGGGCCGTCGCCCGCGAGGCCGGCGTGGCTCTCGGGCTGGTGAACTACTACTTCGAAGACAAGCTGAGCCTGATCCGTGCAGCTCTGCACCGGGTAGACCAGCATGACCTGATGCTGGTCACGCCCGACCCCGACTCGTCTCCCGGCGAGCAGCTGAAGAAGGCCCTGCAGCGGGTCGCGGGCCCGGAATTCCTTACCATGCAGTACCTGTCCCTGCGGCTCCACCTATGGGCCTTGGCACAAGCCCATGAAGACTTCGCCTCCATTAACGCCGCAGCGTTTGAACGCTACCTCCAAGGGCTAGCAACGTTGATCTGCAATGCCAGACCTGAGCTTTCCAATGACGAATGCAGGGAGCGGGCAGCAGACATCGTCGTCGTGCAAAACGGGATGTGGCTCACCGCCCTCCTTGGTGTTGACAAAGAATCCATCCGGCGGAGCATCGCCCGGACCGAAGAGATTGCCTTCGCCGCATAGCGGCCTGCTTTACCCTCTTTGCAGGTGGAAGTGCGGATCGAAGCCATCCGCCCTTCCATCGCTGCGCCCTTCCGCGCGGTTCCCGCGTTCGTGACAGCCGCCCGTCATATTCGATGCCGGGAGCGGCTTTTCCCCTCCGTGTCATGGCGCGATGTTTCATCCGCGTTAAATATTGAACGTTTGTCCAGTCGGACTATTGAACACTCGTTCAACGTCCATTACTGTGCATGAGTATGACGTACACCACATCCCGAGGATTTCCGGCACCGCGTTGAGTCGGCGCTGACGCATCATCAGTCCGGATCCACCACGGATTTCCACCACTTATCAGGTATCGCGGCGTCTTGCCGCTTTCGAAAGAAGGACCACCGGCCCTCAGTGGCTGGCCTGCACCAGAAAGAGAGTTTCCAGCATGACAAAAACCCACTACGACTATGTCATAGTCGGCGGCGGAAGCGCGGGCTCCGTGCTCGCCAACCGCTTGAGCGAAGGGGGCAACAGCAGCGTCCTGGTTCTCGAGGCCGGACGCAGCGACTACCCCTGGGACCTGTTCATCCAGATGCCTGCCGCGCTGACCTTCCCCAGCGGCAACCCGCTGTATGACTGGCGCTACGAATCGGACCCGGAACCCTTCATGGGCGGGCGCCGCGTGGCACACGCCCGCGGCAAGGTCCTTGGCGGCTCCAGCTCCATCAACGGCATGATCTTCCAGCGCGGCAATCCCCTCGATTACGAGCGCTGGGGCGCCGACGCCGGCATGGACACCTGGGACTTCGCGCACTGCCTGCCCTACTTCAACAAGATGGAAAACGCGCTGGCGGCGGACCCGGATGACGAACTGCGCGGCCACGACGGCCCGCTCGTCCTGGAACGTGGCCCTGCCACCAACCCGCTCTTCCAAGCGTTCTTCAAGGCAGCCCAGGAAGCCGGCTACCCCCTAACCGACGACGTCAACGGCTACCGCCAGGAAGGCTTTGCGGCCTTCGACCGCAATGTTCACAAGGGCCAGCGCCTCTCCGCTTCCCGGGCCCACATCCGTCCCAACGCAGGCCGCCCGAACCTCACCGTCCTCACCCGGGCGATGGTCACCAAGGTCAACTTCAAGGGCACGGTGGCCACTGGCGTCACCTACCGCCGCAACGGCCATACCCACGTGGTCAATGCCGGCGAGGTCATCCTATCCGGCGGCGCCATCAACACCCCGCAGCTGCTGCAGCTCTCCGGCGTGGGCGAAGCCGGGCACCTCAACTCCCTCGGAATCAACCCCGTGGTCAACCTACCCGGCGTCGGCGAGAACCTGCAGGACCACCTGGAGGTCTACATCCAGCACGCCTGCACCCAGCCGGTGTCCATGCAGCCCAACCTGGACCTCTGGCGCTACCCGCTCATCGGCCTGCAGTGGCTGCTGGGACGCAAGGGCCCCGCTGCCACGAACCACTTCGAAGGGGGCGGGTTCGTCCGCTCCAACGAGGACGTGGCCTACCCCAACCTGATGTTCCACTTCCTGCCCGTGGCAGTGCGCTACGACGGGCAGAAGGCGGACGCCAAGCACGGCTACCAGGTGCACATCGGCCCCATGTACTCCGATGCCCGTGGCACCCTGAAGATCAAGTCCACGGACCCCACTGTCCACCCGTCCATGCTTTTCAACTACCTCTCCACCGAGCAGGACCGGCGCGAATGGGTGGAGGCCATCCACGTAGCCCGCGACATCCTGGGCCAGTCCGCCATGACGCCCTTCAACGGCGGGGAGCTCTCACCCGGGCAGAGCGTCCGCACCGACGCCGAAATCCTGGACTGGGTGGCCCGCGACGCGGAAACCGCCCTGCACCCCTCCTGCACCGCCAAGATGGGCCCGGAGTCCGATCCGATGGCGGTGGTGAACCCGCTGGACATGTCCGTCCACGGCACGCAGGGCCTCCGGGTTGTGGACGCCTCGGCGATGCCGTACGTGACCAACGGCAACATCTACGCCCCCGTCATGATGCTCGCCGAAAAAGCCGCCGACCTCATCGCGGGGAAGGCCCCGCTGGCGCCGCAGCATGCCGAGTTCTACCGGCACGGGATCAGCCCGCTGGAGCGTAACGGTTCCGGCGCTGCAGCTGCCCCTGCGGCAAAGGCATAGGCATGATTGATGAACTCGAAAAGGAGAAACGATGACCGCCACCGCTGAGCAGGTCCGCGATGCCGGACAAACGCAGGACGCCATCAAGGGCTTGTACATTGACGGCGCCTGGCACCAGGCATCCGACGGCGGCACAACCGTTGTGCGCTGCCCGGCAGACGGGCGTGAAGTGGCGGTAGTCGCCTCGTCCACACCCGAGGACGCGGAGCGGGCAATCGCCAGTGCACGGGCAGCGTTCGACGGCGGTGCGTGGCGCCGGCTCACCGACATCGAACGCGGCGAGGTCCTGCTTCGCGTCGCCGCGCTGCTGGAGCGGGACAAGGCAGCCTATGCCCGCGCCGAAGCACTGGATACGGGCAAGCGCCTCGTCGAGGCCGAATACGACATTGACGACATCGCCTCCTGCTTCCGCTACTACGGCAAAATAGCGGGCCTCGATGCCGGACGGGTCATCGATACGGGCCGGCCGAACGCCATCAGCCGTGTGGTTTACGAACCGCTCGGCGTCTGCTCCCTCATCGCACCCTGGAACTACCCGCTCCTGCAGGCGGCCTGGAAAGTGGCGCCGGCACTCGTTGCGGGAAATTCCTTCGTGCTCAAGCCCAGTGAGCTCACGCCGTCCACCTCCATCCTGCTCATGGAAACGCTGGCGGAGGCAGGGATTCCGGCCGGCGTCGCCAACCTGGTCACGGGTAGCGGGTCGAGGGTCGGCCCCCTCCTCAGTTCCGATCCTCGGGTGGACCTCGTTTCCCTGACCGGGAGTCTGGCCACGGGCCAAACCATCATGGCTGCGGCCGCAGAGACGGTGAAGCGGGTCGCCTTCGAGCTCGGCGGGAAGAACCCCAATGTCGTCTTCGCTGACGCCGACTGGGACGCCGCCGTCGATAATGCCCTGACCGCTGTTTTCCTCCACTCCGGCCAGGTCTGCTCGGCAGGGGCGCGCCTCGTGGTCGAGGAGACCATCGCGGAGCGCTTCGTGGCCGAGGTGGTGGAACGCGCCAAAAAGATCCGGATGGGCGGGCCTTTCGATCCCAACGCGGAAACGGGCCCGCTCATTTCCGCAAAGCACCGCGACCAGGTCCACGCCTACGTCCAGGCCGGCATCGCGGAGGGCGCCGAGCTTTTGTGCGGCGGCTACGTTCCCGACGACGGGCCCCTTGCGAACGGGTTCTTCTATCCGCCCACGGTGCTTGGCAACTGCCGCTCCGGCATGAGTGTGTTGCGGGAAGAGTCATTCGGCCCGGTGCTGACTATCGAGACATTCCGGACCGAGGAGGAGGCTGTTGCCATCGCCAATGACACGGAGTACGGCCTGGCGGGTGCGGTGTGGACGTCCGACGCATCGAAAGCACAGCGCGTTGCGGGAGCCCTGAGGCACGGAACAGTATGGATCAATGATTACCACCCGTACGTCCCGCAGGCGGAGTGGGGCGGTTTTGGGAAGTCCGGCATTGGCCGTGAACTTGGCAGCGCCGGCCTCAACGAATACCGCGAGGCAAAACATATCTGGCAGAACATCCAGCCCGCGCCCAGCGGATGGTTTGGCTCACCTGCCGATGACGCCGGGGTGGGGGCCGCCGGCTAGCACCAGCATTTGGGGGACATGGCCGGGCACCGCAGGCGCGGCGCCCGGCCGCCGATATAACCCGTGTCCAATGGCGGCCATGGGTCATCACCATCGTGCTTTTCCACTTAGGAGTTCAGATGTTCGAACCCAGCAAGAGTACTGATTCAAGCGGCATGGACGAGTTCGGCTATGCCCAGACCCTGGACCGCAGCATCGGCAAATTCGCCAGTTTCGCGGCCGGAGTCAGCTACATTTCCATTCTCACCGGCGTATTTCAGCTGTTCTACTTTGGTTTCTCCATGGCCGGCCCTGCCTACGCGTGGTCCTGGCCCCTCGTTTTCGCCGGCCAGCTGATGGTGGCGCTCTGCTTCGCCGAGCTTGCCGGACGGTATCCGGTGGCCGGCTCGGTGTACAACTGGGCCAAACGGCTCTCGTCCGGGACGTTCGCCTGGCTGGCGGGCTGGCTACTGCTCATCTCCTCGATCGTGGCGCTCGGAGCCGTGGCCCTTGCACTGCAGCTCACCCTGCCCCAGATCTGGTCCGGTTTCCAGATCATCGGCGACGGCACCGGCACCTACGATTTCGCCCTCAACGGCGTGCTGCTTGCCAGCATCATGATCTCAATCTCCACCCTCATCAACGCCTTCGGCGTGAAGCTGATGACCAAAATCAACAGCATCGGCGTCTTCGTGGAGCTCGCCGCCGCCGTGCTCCTCATCCTGGCCCTTGGCTGGCATGTGGTGCGGGGGCCGGAAGCCCTTTTCAACACCGAAGGCTACGGCATGGACCACGACCTTGGCTTCTTCGGGGTGTTCCTCATCGGCGCCATGGCATCCGGTTACGTGATGTATGGCTTTGACACCGCCAGTTCCCTGGGCGAGGAGACGAAAGACCCGAAAAAGACCGCCCCCAAGGCCATCCTCCGTGCCATCACGGCGTCCTTCATCCTCGGCGGCCTGATTCTCCTTGGCGGACTCCTGGCCGCTCCTGACCTCAACGACCCCAAGCTGGGCGCTGCCGACGGCGGCCTGCAGTACATCGTGCTCTCCGTGTTGGGAGGCCCCTTCGGCAAGGCGTTCCTGGTGTGCATCGTGGTGGCCGTGAGCGTCTGCACCCTGGCCGTTCACGCTGCCGCCATCCGCATGATGTTCGCCATGGCCCGGGATAACAACCTGCCCTTCAGCCGGCAGCTCAGCAAGGTGCATCCTGAGCGGAAGACGCCCACGGTGGCGGCCATCGTCATCGGTGTCATCGCCATCATGCCGTTGATCGTCAACGTCTCCCAGCCCGCGATCTTCACCATCCTTTCCAGCATCAGCATCGTCCTGATCTACCTGTCCTACCTGCTGGTCACTGTTCCGCTACTCCGCAAGCGGTTCCAGAAGAAGTGGCCGCTTGCGGATGACGGCACGGAGCCGAGCTTCAGCCTGGGCAAGTGGGGGCTGCCGGTGAACATCCTCGCGGTCCTGTGGGGCGGCGCCATGACGGTGAACCTCATCTGGCCCCGCCCGGAAATCTACAACTCGGTTCCCCCGTTTGAGTGGTACCTGCAGTGGGGCGGCGTGATCTTCGTGGCCGCCGTCGCCGGGGGCGGGGCACTGCTGTACCGCCTGAAGATCAGGCACCAGACGGGCGTCCTGGCTGAACATGCCGCAACCGCCCAGCCGGCTGTGGATGTCAGCGGGCCGGATGTTCCAGCTGCGCCTCAGCTGGTGGCCGCACCCGTTTCCAACCCTTAGCCCTTAGTCCTTATCAACCAGTAGCAATACCTACCCGTGGCATGGTCCAACCCCGGACGCGCTGCCCGGTCCTGACGGGCATACCCTTGCAGTACCTGCAAGGGGATGCCCGTCAGTGCTGTTTACGGCCGGTTCCGGAATCCGTCCGGGTGCACGTGTTGCGAGATGAGCGGCGCATCAATCATGCACCTATTTCGCATGATTATCTCCAAGATTTTGCGCTTTTATTGCAGTTGTTGTGACCCTAATCTCATCACTACAGGCTCTTCGACCATCGGACTCATACTTGTCCGATTCAGCGCCGGGCAGGCAGCATCGGGATGCTGTTCCACTGGACACGGCATCCCACTGACAGCCTTCGCCCTCGCGAAGGAAGAGCTGTCCCGTGCCCGTGAAGGGTGCTTCGGTGGCCTGAAACCTGGGGAGGTATCCTCATCGAAGCACCGCTTTCGGGCCTGGGGCAGCGCCTGCAACTTTGCCGGACCAGTGCAAGGCCATCCGAATGGAAGGCCTGGCACCATACCCCCACCAAAAGGAGTGTCCATGTCAGGAAACAGAGCCGTTGCCTACAAAGAACCCGGTATCGTCGAAATCATCAACACCGACTACCCGACGTTCGAACTCAAGGATGGGCCTGGCGTCAATCCCGCCAATGTGGGCCGAAAAGTACCCCACGGCGCGATCCTGCGCACGGTGACCACCAATATCTGCGGCTCGGACCAGCACATGGTTAGGGGCCGGACCACGGCCCCAAAGGACCTCGTCCTTGGCCATGAAATCACCGGCGAGGTGGTGGAGGTCGGTCCAGACGTGGAGTTCATCAAGGTGGGAGACATTGTCTCTGTACCTTTCAACATCTCCTGCGGCCGTTGCCGGAACTGTAAGGAGCGCAAGACGGGCATCTGCCTGAACGTCAACCCTGACCGACCGGGCAGCGCCTATGGTTATGTGGATATGGGCGGCTGGATGGGCGCAAGCCGAATACGTGCTGGTCCCTTATGCTGACTGGAACCTGCTCAGGTTCCCGGATCGCGACCAGGCCCTGGAAAAGATCATGGACCTGACCATGCTCTCCGATATCTTCCCCACAGGCTTTCACGGTGCCGTCACCGCCGGAGTGGGCGTCGGATCCACCGTTTACATTGCCGGTGCCGGCCCTGTGGGCCTCGCGGCCGCCGTCGGAGCGCAGCTGCTTGGCGCAGCCGTTGTGATTGTCGGTGACATGAACGAAGACCGCCTGGCTCAGGCCCGCTCCTTCGGCTGCGAAACGGTGAACGTCACCAACGGCGATCCGAAGGACCAGATCGAGCACATCCTTGGCGTCCCCGAAGTGGATTGCGGCGTCGACGCCGTAGGGTTCGAAGCCCGCGGTCACGGCAAGGAGGCCTCCCACGAGGCTCCCGCCACCGTACTGAACTCGCTCATGGACATCACCGCTGCAGGCGGGGCCCTTGGCATTCCCGGTCTGTATGTCACCGGCGACCCTGGTGGAATTGACGAGGCAGCGAAGCACGGCTCCCTGTCGCTGTCCTTGGGCACTGGATGGGCAAAGTCCCTGTCGTTTACCACTGGACAGTGCCCCGTCATGTCGTACAACCGCCAGCTGATGATGGCGATCCTGCACGACAAGGTCCAGATCGCCAAGGCAGTAAACGCCACGGCGATCCCACTTGAGGATGCACCGCGCGGTTACGCCGAATTCGACGCCGGTTCGGCCACGAAATTCGTGCTGAATCCGAACGGATACGTCAAGGCGTAGAACCTCATGTAAGTAGCAACCCGCCCCGGGGGGGCCCGGGGGGCGGGGCCCGGGGCCCCGGGCGGCGGGCCC
>JBKJVX010000279.1:0-43822 GCA_046717065.1 Arthrobacter sp.
GACCACTACATCGACGCGCTCCCACCCTGGCAGCAGGACATCTGCCGGCAGGTCCGGGACCTGGTCCACGCCGCCGATCCCGCCGTCGAGGAAACCATCAAACGAACCGTCCAGCCGTACTTCGTCCTGCAGGGCAACATCTGCGCGCTGCTCGCGGCAAAGGACCACGTCAATGTTTTCCTGTACGACGGCGGCATCACCCCGGACCCGCACAACATCATCACTGCGGGCCACGGCAACAAGACCGGCCGGATGATTTCGTATTACAAGGGCGAGCCGATCAACGAGGAAGCCCTGGTGGAGATGTTCCGCGCGATCATCACCAACAACCGCGCGGGCGGCTGGCGGAAAATCAAGGCTGGGCAGTAACAGACCGCCGCTTTCCCCATGCACCCACCCTCGCCGAGGTCTGTCAATTGCCGCGGAGGGGTCCCGTCCGGATTTGCAAAGGCGGAAGGCTAGTAATGTCATCAAGGCCTTCCACCCCGAGCGTCAGCAGTGCGCCGCCTGCCCGGTCCGGCAGCTCCGTAACGAAGAGCCAGGCGCTTTTGCTGACCTCCCAGAGCGCCTCATCGCCGATGATTTCGTCGGCCGGGCGCCCGAAGAACGCGGCGAACCACTCAAGTGCCCTCGCTAAATCGGTCACCGGGACACCTGCATACAGATAAGACATCGAGCCCATATCGCCTGATCCTAGTCCCGCACCCACCCGATTTTCCTGAGCCAACCGGTCAGGATAGGGAGCACGACCGAACTGTGCATCGCGCCAAGATGGTCCAGCCCGGGAAGGACCTGCACGTCCCAGCCGGCGGCGATGAGCGCGTCGCGGTGCCTGGCCAGCGGCTCCCCGATGCTCACCCGGACGCCGCCCCACTGCGCGCTGTAGTCGATCTGGTCCTCGGACCCGGCGAAAGCCAGCCGGAACAGGCCGGACGGCACTGCAACGACGCCGTCGTCGAAATCCTGAAGCGCCTCGTACAGGGTCACGAACTGCCGTGTCTGCGCCTCGGTGGTCTGCACGGACACCGAGTCCCAGTCCCCTGGCTCGGCGTCGTCCACTGCGACGGCGGACGGGTCAGGTGGCTGCGTGGACGCGGCGTGGGCCGCGTGGGTGACCGCCAGCATACTCCGGTACGGCCCGTCACGGGGCGGAAATCCACCCATGGCCAGCGCCCGGAGGCGGTCAGTGCGCAGCGCCAGCTGAAGACCGGCAAGGGCCAGCCAGGAGTAGCCGTAGTAGCCAAAGGCGCCGGCGCCGCCCGCATCGGCAATGGCCAATAAGTCGGCGGCGAGGTTCTCAGGAGTGAGGGTCTTCGCCGCGGGCTGGGCCATCCGGTGGCCTTCATAGTCGGCCACGATGAGCCGGTTCGAGCTGGACAGTCCTTCCACCAAAACTGCGCCCAGTTCAGGATCGCCGCCCCACTTGCGCATGGTTTCAGCCTCGGCCGGCGGATGCGGCGCGAGCCGGACCGGCAGCAGCAGCGCAGGACCGTCGCCATGAACGGAAACAGGAATGACGGTGCCGTCGTGTAGAACGGCCTCAGCAGTAGCCAAAATCAGCCCCTTCAGTGGTCATGCCCAACCCGGACCATCCGCAGCTCGGGCACGCTTTCCCATTCGGGCGGCAGCAGGCCCCGCTTGCCGTCGGGCCGGAAGCCGTGCCGGCGGTAGAAAGCCTGGGCCCTTGGGTTGTCCGCCAGCACCCAAAGGTAGGCCGGCGAGTCCCCGATCGCGGCACCCAGCAACGCTGCTCCCAACCCCACGCCCTGGGCACGGCCGAGGATGTAGATCGAGTACAGCTCCAGTGCAACGGGACCATCCTCGTCACGGCCTGGACCGGCGTCAGCAAATCCCACCACTTCATCGCTGGAATCCACGGCGATGATCCGCGGGTCAGGGCCGTCCAGGTGCTTGCGGCGGCGTTCCACCCGTTCCGGAATTGCATCGCGGCGGGAGGCGAAAAACTGCGGGGACAGGAGGTGGGGGTAGCACTCCTCATGGGACAACGTGTGCATCAGCACCACCGCCTCGGCATCTTCCGGAGTGGCCTGGCGCAGCTGATAGTCCATGCTTCAGCCTAACCAAGCGGCACGCAACCTATCCGTACCCGGGGGAAAGCGCTCTTCGTGCCGCGTGGTGATGCAAATCAACCCCCTACGCCTTGCCCTTCTTTGGGCACGGCAGCATACTTATTAGCAGGACTAATTAGCATTGCTAAGCATCTTCAGGAGGCGCAACG
This sequence comes from Arthrobacter sp., assembly GCA_046717065.1. Taxonomy (GTDB): domain Bacteria; phylum Actinomycetota; class Actinomycetes; order Actinomycetales; family Micrococcaceae; genus Arthrobacter. The sequence goes on from JBKJVX010000279.1 coordinate 2,240, forward strand.
CGAGCGTGACCACTACGAACACTGAGAACACCGAAACGGCAGAACCCGTCAGCCCCGACAGCCTGGCCATAGACCTCCGCACGGCCGTGATGCGCACCTCCCGCCGGCTCCGCGTCGAGGCAACCGGCGACGTCATCACCCCAGGCCAGTACACCGTCCTGGCCCAGCTCAACGGGTACGGAGCGCAGACCCTCCGCACCCTCGCCGAGCGGGAGCATGTGCAGGCTCCGTCCATGACCCGGATCGTCAATGCCCTGGCCGAACAGGGATTTGTCTCCAGGGCCGCCAATCCCGACGACGGGCGGCAGGTCCACGTGGACATCACCGACGCCGGCCGGGCCGTTTTGGCGGAGGCCAGGAACCAGCGGACAGCCTGGCTGGCGCAGCGGGTGGCCGGACTGAGCGAAGAAGACCGGCTGATCCTGAGCCGTGCCGCGCACATCATGCAGGAGATGAGCGGCAGATGAGTGCGATGTTCCGGGCTCTGGAAAACCGCAACTACCGGATTTGGGCAGGCGGTGCGCTGGTGTCCAACGTCGGCACCTGGATGCAGCGGGTTGCCCAGGACTGGCTGGTCCTGACTGTCCTCACCAACCATTCCGGCGCCGCCGTCGGCATTACTACCGCCCTGCAGTTCCTTCCCATGCTGCTGCTTGGCCCGTACGGCGGGGTGCTGGCGGACCGCTACCGCAAGCGGGTGATCCTGCTGTGGACGCAGGTGGCCATGGGCCTGACCGGACTGGTGCTTGGATTGCTGGTTGTCACCGGCACCGCCCAACTGTGGCACGCGTACCTGGCCGCCCTTTGCCTCGGAATCGCCAGCGCCATCGACGCCCCCGCCCGCCAGTCCTTCGTCTCCGAACTCGTGGGACAGGACAATATCTCCAACGCGGTGGCCTTGAACTCCGCATCCTTCAACACCGCCCGGCTCACGGGCCCCGCCGTCGCCGGTCTGCTCATCGCCTGGGTGGGCACCGGCCCCGTCTTCCTGCTCAACGCTGCCAGCTACGCCGCCGTCATCATCTCGCTGTTCCTGATCCGCACCTCGGAGCTGACCCCGGCCGCCCGGGCAGGGCGCGGTAAGCACCAGGTGGCGGAAGGCGTCCAATATGTCCGCCAGAGGCCGGACCTCGTGCTGATTATGGTCCTGGTGGGCATCCTGGGCGCCTTTGGCATGAACTTTCCCATCATCAACGCGCTGATGACCACCACCGAGTTCGGTGTTGGCCCCAGCGAATTCGGGCTCCTCGGCTCCATCATGGCAGTGGGAACACTGGCCGGCGCCCTGCTCGCGGCACGGCGGGCCGGGCCGCGGCTGCGGTACCTGCTGGGCGGTGCGCTCGGGCTCGGGTTCTTCACGCTCCTTGGCAGCTTGTCGCCGTCGTTCTGGCTGTACGCCGCGGTGCTGATACCTGTCGGCCTGGCGTCCATCACCTTCCTGAACAGCTGCAACACCAGCATCCAGCTCTCGGTGGAACCCCAGTTCCGGGGGCGCGTGCTGGCCCTGTACCTGGCGGTCCTGCAGGGCGGAACTGCAGTGGGGGCACCCCTGATGGGCTGGATCGGCTCTGAGTTCGGCGCGCGCTGGTCCGTAGCTGCCGGGGGTGCGGTCGTTTTGGTGGCCGCCCTGGTTGCCGTGATCGTGGTCAGCAGGCGGAATCAGCTAACATTCCGCGACAACCTACGAACCGTGTTCCGCAGGCGCCGCGAGCCTGCGGTGTAAGCACGGACCCTGTGACGTGTTACGTTGATGCGTCCCAGGCACAAGGCCGGCAGCGCCGTCGTCAGCTCTTTCTTGCGGCCACAGCCTCCGTGAGCGATTTCAACCCGCGTTCGAAGTCCGATCCCACCAGCTTGTCCATGTTCATAAAGAGGGCGAACACCTTGGCGGTACCCTTGTTCTCGCCAGTCATCCTCCACGTCACCTCGGTGCCGCCCGGCGCTGGGGTGAAGGTAAACGATGTGGGGTTCAGCGCCTTGAAGGGTTTTGTGAACTGCAGGCGGATCTTGACTTCGCTTGACGGCACGGACTCAACGATTTCCATCGTTCCGCTGCCGGCTTTGCGGTTGCCGCTCCACTCGTAGCCGGCGCCCACGCCGGCGTCGCTGCCAAAGTAGCGGCGGCCCATACCCGGATCCACCGACTCCCATGGAGACCATTTGGTCCACTCATGAAAGCTGTTGACCAGCGGAAAGATGTCTTCGGCGGGGGCAGGAATGACCGCACTGCGGCGGACCTCATAAGTGGACATAGGCCCAGCCTAGGAGCCGGGGCCGTGCCTGCACAGGCCGCCGCACCGTCCGATGCGGCTATCCGCCATCACTAGCTTCGGGACGCCCGCCCAGCACCACGTTCACCGGCTCCTTGCCATCGAGCAGCAGCCCAATCTGCTGCCTGACCAGCCGCACCATCCGCGGGAACATCGCCGAGCTGGCCCCGCCAACGTGCGGGGTAATCAGCACGCCGGGGGTAGTCCACAGCGGATGATCGGCAGGCAGCGGTTCAGGGTCCGTGACGTCCAGAGCGGCGCGCAAACGGCCGGATGACGTCTCCGCCAGCAAGGCGTCGGTGTCCGCCACCGGGCCGCGGGCCACGTTTACCAGCAGGGCACCATCGGGCATCGCAGCCAGGAATTTCGCGTCCACCAGTTGCTGCGTCTGCTCGCTCAGGGGGACGCTCACCACCACAATCTCGTGCAGCGGCAGCTGTTCATACAGCGAGTCGATTCCGAAAATCTTCCCGGCCGGGTCCTCGCGTTCGCGGCTGGCCATCCGGGTCGCGTGCGTCTCGAACGGCAGGAGCCGCGCCTCAATCGCCTTGCCCACTCCCCCGTAGCCCACCAGCAGCACGCGCCGGTCCGCCAGGCTGGGCCGCTGGCTGTTGTCCCACGTCCCGCTGGCCTGGTTCCGCACAAAGTCGGCCATGCCGCGCTGGCTGGCGATCATCATTCCCAGCGCCAGCTCGGCCGTCGAGGTCTCGTGGACCCCAGCCGCGTTAGCGAAAACGCAACCCTTGGGCAGCACGTCCGCGACGCCGTCGTACCCGATCGACTGGCTCTGCACCAGCCCAACGTCCACGCCCTCCAAGGCCGCCAACGCGGATGGCTTCCCCATATAGGCCGGAACCAACAGGTCCAAGCGGCCTTCCGGAGCAGGGCCGGTCAGGTCCCAGAGAACGAAGTCGACGCCGTCGATCGGCTCCAGCGCGTCCAGCAGCTTTTGGTCGGGCAGGCACACCCGCAGCCGCCGGCTCATGCCGCCGCCACGAGCTTGAGTGAGGAATTCATAAAGGTGATCCTAGTGGGCTGTCCGGCGGAAGAGCAGTTAGATGACTCCTCCGCCAGCCCCTTTATGCGAGCACCCGGGCCGTTGCCAGGACGATGGCCCGCTGATCTGCGTAGTAGCTGGCCAGGGGAGCCGTTCAGCTCCTTGAGCCAGCCATTGCTTCGCCGTGCCCGGACATTTGACGGTGGTTCGCAACGCGGCGAACTGACTCAACCGCACCATGTGGCCATCCTGGCACGCACCACGCCCAGCCCGAGTCAATTTCGACCCCTCCCCCGGAACTTGATACAGGTTAATAAATGCAAGACCTACTGAATCCCGCCATGCCCCTCATTGCCGTCACGCTGGCAGTGGCCGCAGGCCTGGTCCTGTCCTGGCTGCTGCGCAAGCTCGTCCTGCGCCTCAACCGCAAACGTCCGGAGCTCCAGGCCACGTCGCGGGTGGCGCGGCAGCCGTTGCGTTTGGCGCTGTGCCTGATCGGCGTCCGCACCGCGCTGGGACTGACAGCCGCGGGCGAAAGCTGGCTTCCCGGCGTCGACCATTTGCTCCTGATCGCCCTCATCGGTTCCCTTGCCTGGCTCGCTGTGGCAATACTGCTGATCATCGAAGCGGTGGTCCTGGGCCGGTACAGCGTGGACGTCGCGGACAACCGGCGGGCACGGCGGCTGCGGACCCAGATGATCCTGGCCCGCCGGATCGGGGTGGCGCTGGTGGTGGTGCTCGCCGCCGGCTCGGTGATGCTGACCTTCCCGGCCATCCAGGCCCTCGGCGCCGGGCTGCTGGCCTCCGCCGGCGTGATCTCAATCGTGGCAGGCCTGGCCGCCCAGACCTCCCTGGTGAACGTCTTCGCGGGCATGCAGCTTGCCTTCACCGACGCCATCCGCGTGGACGACGTAGTGGTGGTCCAGAAGGAATGGGGCCGGATCGAGGAAATCACGCTCACCTACGTGGTGGTCCACATCTGGGACGACCGCCGCCTCATCCTGCCCTCCACCCACTTCACCACCACGCCGTTCGAGAACTGGACCCGCCGCCAGTCCGAAGTCATGGGCACCGTGGAGTTCGACCTCGACTGGCGCGCCCCCGTGGAAGACATGCGCGCCGAACTGCGCACCGTCCTGGCGGGTACGGACCTGTGGGACGAACGGGTTGGCATCCTGCAAATCACCGACGCCACCGGCGGATTTGTCCGGGTCCGCATCCTGGTCAGCGCTGCGGACAGCGCCGCGCTGTTCGACCTGCGCTGCCTCATCCGCGAGGCCATGGTCAGCTTCCTGCAGCAGGGCCATCCCGAGGCCCTTCCCCAGCAGCGCTGGACCGAGGCAGCGTCCGACGGCGGCGCCTCCTCCCACCGTCATCAGCCACTGCGCGGACTGGGAACCTCCGCCCGCGAGGGCTCGCGCGCTCCGGCTGAGCCACAGGAGTCGCAACTTTTCACCGGCTCAATCGAAGCTGTCCAGCGCTCCCGGGCCTTCACCGGTCCCGGCGAGGACGTGTTCCACGACCGGGACCAGACGCTGGCGTCCAGAAACTGAAAAACCTTGATAGGTGACCATATGGTCACCTATTATTATTCCTATGGATGCCGTGTTCAAGGCACTCTCCGACCCCACCCGGCGGGAACTGCTCGACGAGCTCTTCCGCGAGGACGGGCAGACCCTCGGCGCCCTCGAAGGCCGGTTCCACATGACCCGGTTCGGGATCGCCAAGCACCTCAAGATCCTGGAGGAAGCCGGGCTGGTGGTGACCCGGCGCCGGGGGCGCGAAAAGCTGCATTTCCTGAACCCGGTCCCCATCCGGCTCGTCCACGACCGCTGGGTGAGCAAATACGCAGAACCATGGGCCGCTGGCCTCAGCGACCTCAAATCCAGATTGGAAAGTCCCATGGAAAAAATCTTCGAAATCTACATCAAGACCACGCCGGAACGGCTCTGGGAAGCCATCACGGACAGCGAGATCCGCAGCAAGTACCAGTTCGGGAACACCATCGAATCGGACTGGACTCCGGGCGGTAGCTTCACCATGAACAACGCCAAAGCAGGCGCCCCCCTGGGCGAAGGCGAAAACCTGGAGGTGGACCCGCCCCGCCGGCTCGTCCAGACCATGCGTGCCCTCTGGGGCGAGGAGGTCAAGGCCGAGGGGACCTCGAAAGTCACCTGGGACATCGAGCCGGTGGGCGATTCCTGCCGCCTCACCGTCACCCACAGCGACCTCCGCGAAGGCGCCAACGAACAGCTCTACGGCGGCTGGCCCATGATCCTGTCCGGACTGAAGACCTGGCTGGAAACCGGCGAGAAACTCACCACGCCCGGCTCGTTGATGTACACCTGAGTCCCTTGCTGCACAGCTGAGGAGCCTGCGACGGCGGGAGGCGCCGAGGGGGAATGGAACCTGCTCCTTTGCGAACGCAGCCCCTCAGCCGGGAGCGCGCTATCGGGGGTGGGCGCGCTATCCGGCCGGTGGCCGGTTGGTGCCGTCCCATCCCCTGCGCCGCAGGTTGCGTGTGGCCACCAGCGAACCGCCGATGAACAGCACACCCAGGACCACGGTGGCAACGCCCACGTAGAACCATCCGCCCCGGCCAAAGATCATCAACGCGGCGCCGAGAATGCACAGGCCTTTCGCCGTGATATCCAAGTACAGCTGCACCTTTGGATTGTCCATAGCTCCACGATAGACCCCGCGCCGGCAGCCCGTCCCGGGCCATCGAGGCCCGGCCCTACTCCGCGTGCTGCCGCCACAGCAGGAACACACCGAACGTCACCAGGCACAGGACCAGCATGGCAAGCACCATGCGTGCCCAGCTTTCCTGGTCCACGCCGCCGGCCGCGAAAACGCCGATCATCACGGTGGCGGTGATGGCGCCAACGTACCGGCAGGTTTGGTAGATGCCTGCCGCGACACCGCGTTCCTGCGCACGGGTGGAGACAAACATGCCCTGGTTCGTGGCAATACTCACCGTCCCGTAGGGGACACCCATCAGGGCAGTCAGCACCACCACCAACGGGATCACGAGCGTGCCGGTCAGCAGCCACATAAGCGCGGCCGCCGCGGTCAGGAGCACGACGCCGGCAATCAGCACCAGCCGCACGCCGAACCTTCCCATCGCCCTGACTGCCCACGGCGTGGCGACCACCGACATCGTGGCCAGCGGCAGCATCAGCAGGCCTACGACGCCGGGATCGTAGCCGCCCGCTTCCTGCAGCAGCTGGGGCAGGCCGAAGAACACAAAGTAGTAGACGCTGCTGAACACCGCGAAGCCCAAGTACACCAGCATCAGCGGCCGGTTGCGGCCCAGCAGCCGCAGGTCCAGGAAGGGCCGGTTGAACCGCAGCTCGCGCCAGGCGAACAGCGCTGCGATCGCACTTCCGGCGGCGATCATCCACCAGCGGTAGCCGGGCGCCACGTTCAGCGCAGCCATCATTACCAGGAGCAGGGCGGACACGAAACCCAGGATTCCCGGGATGTCCGAGTCCCTGACAAGCTCGGCGACGCTGCCACGTTCCCGCGTCTCATCTTGCGGCGCCGCCTGCCGGACGATCAGCAACGCGGCCAGCGCCAGCGGCACGTTGATCAGGAACAGCGCCTCCCAACCCACGAAGCTGACCAGCAGGCCGCCCACCACCGGCCCCACTGCCGCCGCCGACGTGTTGGCCATCTGGAGCCGGCCCAGTGGGCGCGCGGAATCCACCTTGGCCCGGTGCGCAACGGCTCCCACCATCACCACCGCACTGGGGTAGGCGGTGGCCGTGCCCAGCGCCATCACGGCCCGCGCCACGCAGAGCAGGGCGAAGTTCGGTGCCAGCGGGGCCAGCGCGCAGGTGACGGCAACCAGTGCCATACCCAGCATGAACATCCGGCGCGGTCCGAACCTGTCGGCCAGCCGGCCCATCACCGGCTGCCCGGCCGCCGAGGCGAGGTAGAACGAGGTGACCACCCAGGTGACGGCGGCGACGTCGAGCCCAAAGTCTGCGCGGAGCACCACCAGGGCCACGGCGATCATCGAGGAGTTGAGGGGATTCAGCGCCGTGCCCAGGCTGAGGCCGGCGACGGCCAGGGCAGTCCGGGGTTTGTTGCTCACGGAAACAGTCTGGTGCACCCGGACCGGCCTGCGCGACTTTCATGACCTAACGTGCCTGGCCGCCGGCTTGCACGGGTGGGAACAGCGTTTCTTCAACCAGGCCGGTGAGCTCGCGGATGACGTCAGTCTGCCCCGGCTCTCTACTGCCCTCCGGATTCTCGGTATAGACCACCAGCACAAACGATGAGCCGCGGTACGTCAGGACTGCCGCGTCGTGAAGTTCGCCGCCAAATTCCCCGTACTTATGAAAGACCTCGACGCCGGCCTGCGACCCGGCTGGAATCAGTTCCTCGTTATTGGTGTCCTGCATATAGCCGAGCAACCGGGCGGTGTTCTCCGCGTTCAGCAGGTCCCCGGCGTAGAGCCGCTTGAGGACCAATGCCATTTCCGCAGGAGTCAGGAGATTCTCCTCCGGATCGTATGCGACGCCGATGGAGGCGGCATATTCAGTGAGCTGCGGATAGCCCACCGCGTCCATCAGCAGCAGCCACGAATCGTTGTTGCTTTCGTTCACCATGGCTTCGAGTTGGAACGCCGCGTCGTAGTCCCCTAACGGCTCATCCAACGCGGCCTCGCCGTTTTCAACCAGGTGGTAGTACGCCGCCGCCGTGATGATCTTCGCGGTGCTGGCGGCAGTAAAGGCTTCCTGGTCCCCGAAAGTCAGCGCCGCATCGCCGGACACGTCCGCCAAAGCCAGCCCGATCCTGTATTCATCGTTCTCCTCCAGGACGGAATTGATGCGGTCCTGGAGGGCATCCGGGGCCACAGCCACGGGGGCTTCCGGGACAGCGGCGGGGACTGGACTGACTGCGTCCGGCAACGGCCCGGACCGGACGGCTGCGAAGACAAGGCTGGCCCCAATGACCAGCGCGACGGCAGAGAACAACAGCGCCAGCAGCAGAACTCTTTGTCCTTTCCGGGACGCGCTGAAGTGACGCCCCACCGGGCGCAGCGCTGGGTCCGTCGACATAGAACTCCCGCAGCTCGGACGATCATAAAATCACATCGGGCCCCCAGCGCACACCGATGCTAAGGCTGCTGATTAAATCACACGAGTTTGGGAGCTGCCTGAACGTCCGTGCCCCGTCAGCGCGCGCGTGCCGAGAGAGCTGTGTCCAGGAACTCGAGGTGGGCTGGAACGGTGCGGACCGTATCGCCGTCGTACTCCGGGTGCTTTGTCAGGAACTTTTTGATGTAGGGGCACACGGGAACGATGCCCCGCCCGGCGCCTACCGTTTCATCCAGGGCCGCCGTGGCGAGCTGGCCCGCGAGGCCCTGGCCGCCGTATTCCTCGTTGATCACGGTGTGGTAGAAAATCCGCTGGGGTGAGGCGCCGCCGTCGTAATCCTTGTAGGCTGCCTTGCCGATCACGTTGCCGGCGTCGAGGATTTCGAAACGCTGGCGGTCGGGGTTGTGGCGGACGGTGATCTGGCTCAAGGGAACTCCTTCAATGCGGTTACGTTGCTGCCCTTGCAAAGCCTAACCCGGGCAGGGCAGCCCTTATTTCCGCATTGATTTTCCCGGCTGGACCGCCGTCCGCCGTGACGCCTCAGCTCAGATAACCGTTCGGGTTGAGGACATACTTCGTGGCTGCGCCGGCATCGAATTCCGCGTAGCCCTGGGGCGCCTCTTCCAGCGTGATGGGCTTGGCGTTGACGTTCTTGGCGATGCTCACCCTGTCATGCAGGATGGCCATCATCAGTTGCCGGTTGTACTTCATCACCGGGCATTGGCCCGTGGTGAAGCTCAACGACTTGGCCCAGCCGGTGCCCAGGCTGAGGCTCAGCGCGCCCTTCTTGGCGGCCTCGTCAATCCCGCCCGGGTCACCGGTGACGTAGAGGCCTGGGATGCCCAGTGCGCCGCCCGCCGCCGTGATGTCCATCAGCGAGTTCAGCACCGTGGCCGGCGCCTCCTCTGCGTCCTTTCCATGGCCGTGCCCCCGGGCCTCGAAGCCGACGGCGTCCACGCCGCAGTCCACTTCCGGTACGCCGAGGATCTGTTCGATCTGCTCCGCCGGGCCACCCTTGGTGAGGTCCACCGTTTCGCAACCGAAGCTTCGGGCCTGCGCCAGCCGGTCCTCGTTGAGGTCACCAACAATCACGACGGCGGCGCCCAGCAACTGCGCGCTGGTCGCCGCTGCGAGGCCCACCGGGCCCGCTCCTGCCACATAGACGGTGGAACCTACACCCACCCCGGCGCTGACCGCGCCGTGGTACCCGGTGGGAAAGATGTCCGAAAGCATGGCAAGGTCCAGGATTTTCTCCATCGCCCGGTCCTTGTCCGGGAACTTCAGCAGGTTCCAGTCGGCGTACGGCACCAGCACATAGTTGGCCTGGCCGCCCACCCAGCCGCCCATGTCCACGTATCCGTAGGCGCTGCCCGGGCGGTCAGGGTTCACGTTCAGGCAGATGCCGGTCTTGCGTTCCTTGCAGTTCCGGCAGCGGCCGCAGGCAATGTTGAACGGCACCGAACAGAGGTCTCCGACTTTAATGAACTCGACGTCGCGGCCCACTTCCACCACCTCGCCGGTGATCTCGTGGCCCAGCACCAGATTGGGCGGTGCGGTGGTGCGTCCGCGCACCATGTGCTGGTCGGAGCCGCAGATGTTTGTGGCCACTGTCTTGAGGATCACCCCGTGATTGACTGCCCGCCCCACGTTCGCAGGGTTTACTCCCGGCCCGTCCTTAAGTTCAAAGCTGGGATAGTCGATGTCAATGAGTTCAACCTTGCCTGGCGCTTTGTAGGCAACGGCTTTGTTCCCTGTCATTTGTGTCTCCTGAAGTCAGGCCGGCCCGGTGGGGCAGCCGTAGTTGGGTAGGTGTAGTACCCCTGCAGGCAGGGCCCGGTCTGATCGATCTGGCGCCTTCTTCGGTGCCAGGTGAAGCATGCTGACGCTCCTGTCCTGAGGTTCGGCCAGTCTAGGCGGGGCTGGATGGCAGTTCCAGAGCCAGCGGGGAGGGACCTCTACCCTGTTTGAGATTAGGTATTTTAGGGACCCCATGACTTCCGCTGCGAAGCCTTGTAGTGTCGGCACCGGAAAGCAGCCATTCAGCAGTTGGCCCGATACTCACCACAGGAGCGAACCATGGCAGTCAGTGACGAAGAAGCACGGGTACTGGACCAGTGGAGCAACCGGCTCGCCCAGGCGCTGCAAATTCTGGATTTGGATGTGGACAACGAGCTACTCCTCGACCTGGCCCGCAGGTCAGCAGACTCGATAATCCACCCGGCCGCCCCGGTCACCACCTTCCTGGTGGGCTATGCCGCCGGGCTGGACGCCGGTACCGGCAGCGCGGGGACTCGGGAGGCATCCAGGGCGGCGGTGGCCAGGGCTGCCAGCGTTGCTTTCGGGCTCTGCGAGGACGGGCACGACGGCGGCCCCGCAAGCAAGGGCTGGGCCGACACCGCGCAGTAGCTAGACCGCGCAGTAGCTAGACACAGCGCAGTAGCTATCCCGCCGCGTCGGTAAGCCACGAGCGGTCCTGGCCCGCATAAGCTGCGCTGGCCAGCACCGTTACTGCGGGTGAGGGCCGTTCCGGCGGGTGAGCACCAGCTATCCCGCCGCCGTCGGCTCCTCTTCAAGTACCGGAACGGGTTCCAGCCGGACGATCACGGCTTTGGAGACCGGCGTCTGGCTGCCCTCGGCCACGCTCTCCAGCGGCACCAGGACATTCGCCTCAGGGTAGTAGGCAGCCGCGCAGCCCCGTGCGGACGGGTAGGACACCACCCGGTAGTTCCGAAGGACCCGCTCCACATTGTCCGGGTATACACCCCGGACGTCCACGTGCTGCCCGTCCTCAAGCCCCAGCTCCACCAGGTCCGCGGGGTTCACAAACACCACTTCGCGGCCCTTCTTGATGCCCCGGTAGCGGTCGTTGTGGCCGTAGATGGTGGTGTTGAACTGGTCGTGCGAGCGCATGCTCTGCAGGATCAGCGTGCCGGCGGGCCGTTCCACGTGCTCGAGTTCGTTCACGGTGAGCATGGCCTTGCCGGTGGGGGTGTTGAACGTGCGTGAGTCGCGGGGCCCGTTGGGCAGGACGAAGCCGCCCTCCTGCCGGCTCTTCCGGTTGTAGTCCTCGCCGCCCACCACCACGTGGGAGATGTGCTCCCGGATCAGGTCGTAGTTCTTCTCAAAGCCGGCCCAGTCGGCCGCAACCCGGTCCCCGAGCACCCGCTGCGCCAACCGGCAGACAATGGCCACCTCGGAGAGCAGCCCCGGCGCCACCGGCTCCACCGTGCCATGGGAGGCGTGAACGGCGCACACCGTGTCCTCCACCGACACGAACTGCGGACCGGCCTCCTGCCGGTCGATCTCCGTGCGCCCTAGCGTTGGCAGGATCAAGGCCGCGGCGCCGGTAACGGCGTGGGAGTGATTGAGCTTGGTGGAGATCTGGACTGAAAGCTCGGTGTTTTCCATCGCCGCTTCCGCAGCATGGGTGTCGGACATGGCACCCACAAAGTTACCGCCCAGGGCTATGAACACCTTGATGCCGCCGTCGCGCATCTGGCGGATGGTTTCCACCGCGTCCGCGCCGTGCTCCCGCGGCGGTTCGAAGCTGAATTCCTTGCCCAGCGCGTCCAGGAACGCCGGCGGCATCTGCTCCCAGATGCCCATGGTGCGGTCCCCCTGGACGTTGCTGTGCCCGCGGATGGGTGAGGCGCCGGCACCGGGTTTGCCGATGTTCCCGCGGAGCAGCAGCAGGTTGATCATCTCTTTGATGGTTGCCACAGCCTTCTTGTGCTGGGTGATGCCCATGGCCCAGGTGATGATCACCTTTTCCGCGCGCAGGTAGCGGTCCGCCAGTTCGTCGATCTCCTCGGACCGCAGCCCCGTGGCCTGAAGAACGGCTGCTTCATCCAGCGCGGCCAGGTGCGCCCGAAGTTCCTCAAGCCCAAGGCAGTGTTCCTCAAGGAAGTCATGGTCCAGCACCGTCCCCGGCGCCGCGGCCTCGGCATCCAGGACCCGTTTGGACACGGCCTGCAGCAGCGCCATGTCTCCGCCAATGCGGATCTGGAGGAACTGGTCAGCCAGGTCGGTACCGCGGCCGATGATTCCCTTTACCCGCTGCGGGTTCTTGTAGCGCATCAGCCCAGCCTCGGGCAGCGGGTTGACCGCCACGATGCTTGCACCTGCTTCCTTGGCTTCCTCAAGGGCGGTGAGCATCCGGGGATGGTTGGTGCCGGGGTTCTGGCCCATGATGATGATCAAGTCCGCTTTGGCGTAGTCGTTATAGGAAACCGTGGCCTTGCCGACGCCAATGGTCTGGCCCATGGCCCAGCCGGAGGACTCGTGGCACATATTGGAGCAGTCCGGCAGGTTGTTGGTGCCGTACCCGCGGATGAACAGCTGGTACAGGAATGCCGCCTCGTTGGAGGTCCGGCCGCTCGTGTAAAACGCTGCCTGGTCAGGGCTCGGCAAAGATTTCAGTTTGTCCGCGATGATACCGAACGCCTGATCCCAGCTGACGGGCTTGTAATGGTCCTCGCCCGCGGCTTTGTACACGGGTTCCGTGAGCCGGCCCTGCATGCCCAGCCAGTACTCGGACCGCTCCCTGAGCTCGCTGACCGGATTCTCCGCCCAGAACTCGGAACTGACCACCACCGGGGTGGCCTCCCAGGTGACTGCCTTGGCGCCGTTCTCACAGAATTCGAACGTCTTGCGGTGGCCCGGGTCCGGCCACGCGCAGCTCATGCAGTCAAAGCCGTCCTTCTGGTTCAGCGCCAGCAGGGTTTTCCGCGTCCGGTCCACGCCCATGTGCTTCAGCGCAGGCTGCATTGAGTAGTAGACGCCGGGCACTCCGGCGGCCCAGGATTTGGGGTGTCCGGTCACCTCAAGCTCGGACTCGTCGGCTTCTTCGACCTTCGGGTTTTCGCGCGTCACGCTGCACTCTCCTTGCTTGTCCCGGTCCCCAAATGTCACAGCTTCTGCTGGCGGACCAGTTCCTTCCACAGTTGTTCAGGGTGGCTGGGAAGTCAAGGATGCGGCACCCCGTATGTGGACAACGGGAAAGAACCGGAGTGCCGCTTTGTCCACATGGCAGATGGACCAGGACGACGCCGGGTCCCGGCCCGCGCTAGGCTTGGTACCTCGGCTGAAGCAAGCGGCCGCAGGAACCACTGTGCGGAGCCGCTCCCAAATGTCCGACGATCTTGCCCTCAGCGCCCTTGCGGCGTCCTCCTTTTCCCTGCCCCACCTGCGCGACGGCCAGCTGGACGGAATCCGCGCCCTCGTTGAAGGCCGCGATGTCTTGGCCGTGATGCCCACCGGCTATGGCAAATCCGCCATCTACCAAGTGGCCGCCCGGCACCTTCACACCACAACGGGACGCCCCGCCGTCGTGGTTTCCCCGCTCATTGCCCTGCAGGAGGACCAGCTGGACGGGCTAGCCGACGAGCTGGGCGAAGGGGCCGCCGTCGCCGTCAATTCCGCCCGCAGCGACGGCGAGGTGGAGGCCGCCTGGCAGGCGGCTGAGGCCGGTGAGGTAACTTTCCTGTTCCTCGCGCCCGAGCAGCTGGCCAAGCAGGAAACGGTGGACCGCATCGCCAAACTGGACATCTCCATGTTTGTGGTGGACGAAGCCCATTGCGTCTCCTCATGGGGCCACGACTTCCGGCCCGACTACCTCAACCTCGGCAACGTCCGTGAACGGCTGGGTAACCCGCCCGTGGCTGCCCTGACCGCCACTGCCTCTCCTCCTGTGCGGGACGAGATCGCTGAGCGGCTGGGCATGAAGGACCCGCTGGTCCAGGTCCACGGCTTCGACCGGCCCAATATCTCCCTCGATGTTGTCCGCCACCAGGAGGACAAGGGCAAGCGCAAGGCAGTGCTGGAGCAGGTTGCGGCGCTGGCCAGGGATGACGGGCAGGGGCTGCTGTACGCCGCCACCCGCAAGGACACAGAGAAGTACGCCGCGAAGCTTGACAAGGAAGGGCTGCGTGCGGAGGCGTACCACGCGGGCCGGTCCGCAGGAGACCGCGAGCGCATCCATGAGCAGTTCCTGGACGACCAGCTGGACGTCGTGGTTGCCACAACCGCCTTCGGCATGGGCATTGACAAACCCAACGTGCGGTTCGTGGTCCACGCAGACATTCCGGAGTCCCTGGACGCGTACTACCAGGAGATCGGCAGGGCGGGCCGTGAGGGCCACCCCGCTTCCGCAGTGCTGCACTACCGTGCCGAGGACCTTGGCCTGCGCAAGTTCTTCGGCACCCATTCCCCTGATCCGGACTCGCTGCTGGCGGTGTTGAAGGTCCTCAAGTCCCCAGGCGGACCCGCGCCGAAAGCCTCCTTGGCGGAGCTCACCGGCTTCCCGGTCCGGCGCATCACCGGGCTGGTCAACCAACTGGAGGAGACTGGCGCGGTCACCACCGGCAAGCGCGGCATCCGCCTAACTTCCGAAGCCAAACTGCCCTCCCTGGTGGACCGCGCCGTCGAGCTTGCCGAGGCCCGGCAGCGCGTGGACCAGTCGCGGCTCACCATGATGCGCGCTTACGCGGAGACGGACAGCTGCCGGCGGCAGTTCCTGCTGGGCTACTTCGGCGAGGACCTGCCGGAACCGTGCGGCAACTGCGACGCCTGCGCGGATGCTGGCAACCGCGCGGATGCTCCTGACGTGGGAACAGGGAGGCACGACGACGGGCCGGGGTCCGCGGAACACGCCGCCCCAGGTGCCGGAGACCCGTTCCCGCTCCAGTCGTCCGTGGTCCACAAGGAGTGGGGCCCGGGACTGGTGATGCGGCACGAGGACGACGTCATCACCGTCCTGTTCGAGCAGGAGGGGTACAAGACGCTGTCCCGTACCGCCGTCGTGGAGCATGAACTTTTGAAGCCTGCTTAGGTGCTGCCGGCTTAGGTACGCTGGAAGGACACCCCGACGAAAGGCCCGCCGCATGGAAGTACCTTCTTATGTCTGGACCCTGACCATTACAGGAATTGTTGGCCTGCTGGCCTTCGACTTCTTTTTCCACGTGCGGAAGGCCCACACGCCGTCGCTCAAGGAATCCGCCACGTGGTCCGCCATCTATGTGGGTATCGCGCTGCTGTTCGGACTGGGTGTGCTGGTTTTCGGCGGGCCCACCATGGGCACGGAGTACTTCGCCGGATACGTGACGGAGAAGGCACTGTCCGTCGATAACCTGTTTGTGTTCCTCATCATCATGGCCAGCTTCAAGGTGCCGCGTGCGGACCAGCAGAAGGTACTGCTGTTCGGCATCGTCTTCTCGCTGATCGCCCGCACCGCGTTCATCTTTTTGGGCGCCGCACTGATCAACAGCTTCGCCTGGGTGTTCTACATCTTCGGGCTCATCCTGCTCGTCACCGCCGGCAACCTGCTCCGTCCCAACGCCCACGACGACGAGTCCGAAGGCCTGGTGGTCCGGCTCGCCAAGAAGTTCCTTCCGGCGTCGGAACACTACGACGGCGACAAGCTGTTCACCATGGAGAACGGCAAGCGCGTCCTCACGCCCATGCTGCTGGTGATGGTGGCCATTGGCGGCACGGACATTCTTTTTGCCCTTGATTCCATTCCCGCGATCTTCGGCCTGACCCAGAATGTGTTTATCGTCTTCACAGCCACCGCTTTCTCCCTGATGGGCCTGCGGCAGCTGTTCTTCCTGATCGACGGCCTGCTGGACCGTCTGATCTTCCTCTCCTATGGCCTGGCAGCAATCCTTGGCTTCATCGGCGTAAAGCTCATCCTGCACGCCCTCCACGAGAACACGCTTCCGTTCATCAACGACGGCCAACACGTCAACGTGGTGGAAGTCAGCACCCAGGTCTCCCTGAGCGTGATCCTCGGCGTCCTGCTGGTCACCGTCCTGGCATCCATCTTCAGCCCCAAGGGCAAGGCCAAGACCGCTGTGTCCGGCGCCAGGCGCCACGCCAACGAGTACCTGGACCTCAACTACGAGACGGACATGGTGGAGCGGGACAAGATCTTCGCAAAGATGTGCCGCGAGGAGGACCAGATCCGCAAGCTGCCCGAGAAGTACAAGAAGCTCATCCGCAACGAGACCGAGTTCATGGACCTGTTGCGGAAGGCTCACATCGAGCACGACAAAGCCCAGGTGCGCGCGGACGCGAAGGGCTGACCCGGCCGTATTGTCAGGGCCTCTTGCTAGGTTGGAGCCATAGCCCGGGGAACCTTCCTCAGGCTGATGATCACAGCCCGGCTGTCGATGGGGAGGCCCCCGTGTTTTTGCTCGAAGCTGCAGAGGCTGGCGCGCCGCCGGACCTGGTTTTTTCCGCCAGCGACCTGGTGGCGGCCAGCGAGTGTGAGTACCGCACCCTCCGGATACTGGACGAAAAGCTGGGCCGCACGCCTAAGGCCGAATTTGCGGCTGACGAGATGCGGGTCCGTGCCGGTGAGCTTGGTGACAGGCACGAGCAAACCGTCCTGGCCAGCCTGATCGCCAAGTACGGAGAATGGGATGCCATCCAGGCTGCGGGCGTTTACTCCCTGGAGCGGGGGCAGAACGTGCGCGGGGACCTGCAGGCAAAGCACGCCGAAACCGAGCTCGCCCTCCGGTCCGGGGCCGACGTCGTTTTCCAGGCCACCTTCTTCGACGGCGAATTCCTCGGGTACGCGGACTTCCTCGTCAACGAAGCCGCCGGCACCGGCAGCCCGGGGCGTTATGAAGTCTGGGACACCAAACTGGCCCGGCACGCCAAAGTGGGCGCCCTGTTGCAGCTGGCGGCGTACGGGGACCAGATTCTTGGGATGGGACTCGAGCCCTCCCCAACAGTCACCCTGGTGCTCGGCACCCGCGTGGGTGACGACTGGCTCCGCAGCAGCCACTCCCTTCCGGATCTGCTGCCTGTTTTCCGGGAACGGCGGCGCCGGTTCCGCGAGTTGACAGGCCAGCACCGGTCGGCCGGTACCGCCGTGCAGTGGCAGCAGCCCGGGATCGTCCACTGTGGCCGGTGTGACTACTGCGCGGAGCAGGTTCAGGTCCACCGGGACCTGTTGATGGTGGCCGGCATGTCCGTGGTGCAGCGCAGGAAGCTGAATGCTGTTGGCATCCGCACCATCGACCAGTTGGCGGCAATGCCTGCGGAGGAAGCGAGAAATTCGGTGGTCCGTCTGCGGGCACAGGCCCGGATGCAGCTGGGCGTGGACGCCCCGGCCGGATCCCGGACCTTCACGAAGGACGGCCAGCCGCATACGGTCTCGTTCACTGTGCTGCCCGAGAACACCATCGGGTCCCTTCCGGATCCCAGCCCTGGCGATATCTTTTTTGACTTCGAGGGCGACCCCCTGTGGCAGGACCCTGCCACCGGAGCCTGGGGCATTGAGTACCTGTTCGGTGTCATTGAGGCTCCGGTTCAGGGCAATCCCGGCAGTCCTGTTTTCCGCCCGTTCTGGGCCCACTCCCGCTCAGAGGAGCGGCGCGCCTTCATGGACTTCCTGGAATACGTGGAGGAGCGGCGGGCACGCTACCCGGACATGCACGTCTATCACTACGCCGCCTACGAAAAGACGGCGCTGCGAAACCTCTCCCTTGCCCACCAGGCGGGCGAGGAAACGGTGGACGCCTGGCTCCGGGAACGCCTGCTCGTGGACCTTTACGCCACGGTCCGGCAGTCCCTGCGAATTTCCGAAGCGTCGTACTCCATCAAAAAGCTCGAACCGCTGTACATGGGCAGCAATTTGCGCTCCGGGGACGTCACGGACGCCGGGGCCTCCGTCGTCGCCTACGCCGCCTATTGTGCAGCCCGGGATGCGGGGAACGCAGCAGAGGCGGAGAAGGTCCTCACCTCGATTTCGGACTACAACCAGTACGACTGCCTTTCCACCCTCCGGCTGCGGGATTGGCTCCTGGAGGTTGCCGGGCAGCCGGCTGCGGGGGCCGCCCCGGAAGCAGAAGCGGGACGACGCCCCGAGGCCGCACCGGCGGAACGCCCAGCGGCCCCGGAAGAAACTGCCGAGGAGTCCAGGCTGCGCGAATATCTCGCCGGGCTGCCGGACAGCCGCCCTTGGACGGACGACGAACGAGCCATCGCCATGGTGGCCGCCGCTACTGGATACCACCGCCGCGAACGCAAGCAGTTCTGGTGGCAGCACTTCGACAGGGTGGAAGCGCCGATCGAGAACTGGTCCGACCAGCGGAACGTGTTTGTGGTGTCTTCGGCGGAAGTGACGTCCGACTGGGCACTTGCCAAGCCCCGGGAACGGATGCGCACCCGGGTTCTGCGGCTTCGCGGCACCATGACGGAGGGATCGGACTTTCGAGCGGACTCCAGCTGGTGCCGGCTCTACGATGCACCGCCGCCGGACGGCATGGCCGATCCCGACGCCGCTCCCGACACCCGTGCGTTCACGTTCGGGACCAGGATCAGCGAGGTTGGGCCGGCGCCGGACAACCCGGAGCACACAATCATCACCATCGCCGAGCGTGAGTCCGGAAGGGTTGCCGCCTACCCGCACCTTCCCGTTGCCCTCACGGAGGACCAACCCCTGGCCACGGCCAGCATCGAAGCTGCCATCGCGGAAATCGCCAGCAGCGTCGGTGCTTCCGTGCCGCACCTGCCTGCCCAGCCAGGACTGGACGTCCTGCGCAAACAGCCCCCGCGTTTCCGCACCCTCCAGCAGCCCGTGGACGTCCCGCACGGGCCGGACGGTTCCGCGAATTACGCCGCCGCAATCACCGATTCCGTCCGCGACCTCGACCGTTCCTACCTCGCCGTCCAAGGACCGCCCGGGACGGGTAAGACGTACGTCGGTGCCCACGTCATCGGCCGGCTGATTAGTGAAGGCTGGAAGATCGGGGTTGTAGGCCAGTCGCATAACGTGGTCGAAAACCTGCTCTGCTGCGCCATCACAACCGGCGGCGTGCATCCGGCTGTGGTGGCCAAAAAGCTTGCGTCGCCGCATGACGTTCCATGGAAGTCCTCCGCCGATGGTGACGTCGCCAGGCTGTTGGCTTCTCCCGGCGGCTGCCTCGTAGGCGGCACCGCGTGGACCATGACGGGCAAGGAAGTTCCGGCCGGCTCCCTGGATCTGCTGGTCATTGACGAGGCGGGGCAGTTCTCGCTCGCCAACACCCTGGCTGTCTCCCGCGCAGCCAAACGGCTTCTCCTGCTCGGTGATCCGCAGCAGCTGCCGCAGGTCTCGCAGGGCGCACACCCGGAGCCGGTGGATGAATCCGCTTTGGGCTGGCTCGCCGCAGGGCACGCCACCCTGCCTGCCAACCTTGGTTATTTCCTGGCCGACAGCTGGCGGATGCACCCGGATTTGTGCCGTGCAGTCTCCCGGTTGAGCTACGACGGGAAACTCCAGGCCGCCCCTGCGGCTTCGCAGCGCCAGCTTGAGGGACTGCCTGCAGGGGTTGAGACTGCCTTCGTCAACCACACTGGCAACACCACCGCGTCGAAGGAGGAAGCCGCCGAGGTGCTGCGCCAGGCGCGGCGGCATCTTGGGCTGAAGTGGACTCCCGGTGCGGATGCAGAGTCACGGCCCCTTGGACAGGAAAACCTCTTGGTGGTGGCCGCATACAACGCGCAGGTCCACCTGATCCGGAAATCCCTCGAAGAGGAAGGCCTGACCGGCGTTCGGGTCGGAACAGTGGACAAGTTCCAGGGCCAGGAGGCACCGGTGGTGCTGGTTTCGATGGCGTGTTCGGCCGTCAGCGAGGCACCCCGCGGTGCGGAGTTCCTGCTGAACAGGAACCGGATCAACGTGGCGGTATCGCGCGGGCAGTGGCGGGCGGTCATCATTCGCTCCCCCGAGCTCACCAGCTACATGCCGCACCGGCCCGCCGCCTTGGAAGAGCTCGGTGCCTTCATCGGTCTCAGCCCGCGCGAGTGAGGGGGCCTCGGGTTGAGTGAATCCCGCGAGCGACTGGCAAAGCCTGCAGGTTTGCCGCCGCTCAGCGGGCCCTGAAACTGCGGAAGCTGCCTTCAGAGGGTGACAGCGAGTCCTCCACGCGCTCCACCCGGCCGGGCGTGGCACTAGAGTTCAGCCACGCACGGAGCTCGTGGATCTTCCATTGGGGGCCCTCGGCCACCAGGGCGACCGAACCGTCGTCGAGGTTCTTCACCTCACCGGTGAGGCCAAGCTCCTCCGCCTTGCCCATGGTCCAGAAGCGGAAGCCAACACCTTGGACGACACCGAAAACGCGGGCAGTCAGCCGCACGGCCTCCGCATCCGACGGATCGGACGCCTCGGACGACGAAGCTTCCCTCCCAGTCATCGGGGCTCCCCTCTGTTAGCGCCCAACTGCTTGGCCGCCGCCGTCCCAACCAGATCGCAGGTAACGCTCCGAAAACGGGTTTTCACGACGTTAAGTGCGACCCAGTTGGGCGGGCCGTGACGCTCAGTTGATGGTGATGTCGCGGGTGCGGTGATCGTAACGGATGGTGACTGTGCCGCCGTCGTGGTGCAGTTCGTGGTTGGGACCGTCGAAGGTGCCGAATGCGCCGTAGTTCTCATCCCAGGACCGGTTCAGGGCGATCTTGAAGGTGTAGTGGCCGGCCGGCAGTTCGGCGCTCTTCTTCCAGAGCTGGTCCAGGAAGTCGAACTCCATCTGCGCTTCGTCGTACTGCGGAGCCCAGTTCTCGGGTGCACCAAGGATGGTGTTGAAGTCGCCGGCGACAGCCACCGCTTCGGGCTGCGGGTGCGTCTCGACATCCGGGTCCTCGAAGGAACCGACAGAAGCAGGTGCTGCGTCTTCCGTGGTCTTGGCCGGAGCCTTGCCCTTGCGCACAGCCTTCACGACGGGCTCGACGGCGTCTTCGAGCACCTTCGCTGCCTTGCCCACGGCTGCAGCGGCCTTCTTGGCAGGAGTCTTCTTCGCGGTTTTCTTGGGCTCCATCGCGGCGGCGGTCTCCACCGGCGCCGTGGTTTCGGCGGTTGCGAAGGTCGGGCGCACAAATCCTGCGGGAGCCGTGGGAACCGGGGTCTCGGCAGGAACGGGGGTGCCGGCGTCGAGCGCGGAGGCGAAGGACACCGGATCCGGGAACGCCACCGTGGCGCGCATGCCGTCTTCGGTGATGGTCCAGCCGGAGCGGCCCTTGACCAGCCAGCCGGCCTTGACCAGCTTGGCGGTGGCTGAAGTCAGCGTCTTGTGGCCGCGGGGAATGCCGCCGCTGAGCAGCTCGCGCTCGTGGTCGTTGAACGGCACCCGGGCGGTAGCCTCGGCGAGGACTTGGCCCGCGTTCAGTGCCTCACCGGACCACACACCTTCGGTCAGGACATCCAGCACGGTCTTGAGTCGAAGGAAGGTGTTCTCTGCGGTGGACTTGGCCATGATTCCCCTTTTATAAAGCGATCGGTCTTAGGCATCATGCCAACTGCCCGTAAATCGCGCGACTTGAAATGGTTAACTCTGCGTGTCGTGACCGACTATGAAGCGGACATTTCCAACAAGTGAGTCTGGAGTATCGGGTATAGGGCTGACTGCACAACCCCTGAGCGCTGGCATGAGTGCCACTCCGCACCTTCCCGGATACGCCTGCGGCACCAAGCTTAGCGGCAGGAGGGCAGGGACGTTGCGTGAGACACAGCAGGCGTCAGTGCGTTACTTCGCCGCCGTTCAATTCCTCCAGCAACTCCGCCTTCCGCTCCTCCGAAGCGAAGGACGAATGGATGGAGTTTGCGGCCAGCCGGGCCTTGTCGAAATCAGAGAGTTCGAACACCCTTTCCAACTGGGCGAAGTTGTCGTCCACGTAGCCGCCGAAGTAGGCGGGATCGTCCGAGTTGACCGAGACATTGAGCCCCGCCGCGAGCATTGCGGGAAGCGGGTGGTCGGCAAGGGTGTCCACGGCGCGCAGCCGCACGTTGGAGAGCGGGCACACGGTCAGCGGAATCCGGGCATCAACGAGGCGCTCCACGAGGTCCGGATCATCCATGCAGCGGATGCCGTGGTCAATCCGCTCCACTCCGAGGATATCCAGGGCTTCAATAATGTACGACGCCGGTCCCTCCTCGCCCGCGTGGGCGGTCAGCCGCAGGCCCGCTTCGCGCGCCCTGTCGTAAAGCCGCTCAAACTTCGACGGCGGATTGCTCACCTCCGCGGAGTCCAGGCCGATCGCACCAATGGGGGCATTCATGGCCAGCAGCCTGCCCAGGATTTCCAGTGCAGACTCCTCCGGCAGATCCCGCAGGAACGCCGCGATCAGCATCGTGGAGATCCCGTAGTCCTGCTCGGAGGTCGCCAGGACCGAAGCCACGCCGTTGACGCAGGTCTCCAGGGGGACGCCGCGGGAGGTGTGCGCCTGGGGGTCCATCATGATCTCGGCATGCCGCACCCCGGCAGCGGCAGCGCGCTCCAGGTACGCACGGGTCATATCGGCGAAATCCTGTTCCGTCTGCAGAACCGCCATGTTGGCGTAGTACAGGTCAAGGAACGACTGCAGGTCCGTGAACTCGTACTTTTCGCGAAGTTCGTCCAGGCCGCTGTACGGCAACACGATGCCATTCCGCTCCGCGAGCGCAAAGATCAGCTCCGGCTGGAGTGTCCCCTCAATGTGGAGGTGCAGTTCCGCCACCGGCAGGAGCCTGCCAGGGACCTCGGGCTCAACTGCATCAGGTTCGGTTTCAGGCGCGGCAGCACCGGCCGTAAAGTTATCCATCCGGTCAGGATAATGCCCGCCGCCGGATTCGCCACTAGAGTCGTACCAATGCAGAACACCAAGCACGCTGATGACCTGCAGTATTCACCTCCCACCCACGCAACCGATGGTTTTGTCCGGGTGCGCGGAGCCCGCGAGAACAATCTCCGCGACGTGGACGTTGATGTTCCGCGCGATGCAATCGTGGCGTTCACCGGGGTATCCGGCTCCGGGAAGTCATCACTTGCTTTCGGCACGATCTACGCAGAGGCCCAGCGCCGCTACTTCGAATCCGTAGCCCCGTACGCCCGCCGCCTCATCCAGCAGGGGCACAATCCCAAAGTGGAGCTGATCAGCGGCCTGCCGCCCGCCGTCGCGCTTCAACAGCGCCGCGGCGCACCCAGCAGCCGGTCCACAGTGGGTACGGTCACAACACTCTCCAACTCCCTGCGGATGCTCTTTTCCCGAGCGGGCACGTACCCGGCCGGCAGCACGCAGCTGGACTCGGACGCTTTTTCTCCCAATACAGCCGCCGGGGCGTGCCGGGAATGCCACGGCCTGGGGATAGCCCACACCGTCACTGAATCCTCGCTGGTCCCGGACCCGTCATTGAGCATCCGTGATGGCGCCATCGCTGCCTGGCCCGGCGCGTGGCAGGGAAAGAACCTGCGGGACATCCTTACGCACCTGGGCTACGACGTCGACGTGCCGTGGCGCAAGCTGCCGAAGAAACACCGCGACTGGATCCTCTTCACCGAGGAACAGCCCGTGGTGGAGGTGACTCCGCAACGCGACCGCGTGGCCAAACCGTACAAGGGGCGTTTCTGGAGTGCCAGGAGCTACGTGCTCCATACCCTGGCTGATTCGCAAAGCGCCGCCATGCGGGAGCGGGTGCTGGCGTTTATGGAGTCCGGGCCATGCCCGCTCTGTTCCGGCACGGGGCTGACACCGGAGGCCTTGGCCGTGACGTTTGCCGGCAGGACAATCGCGGAACTCAACCGCCTCCCCATGGCGGACCTTGCGGAAATCGTCCGCCCCACGTCGCAGTTGCACGACGCCGGCACGGCCTCACGCACGCAGGTTTCCGGCGAGTCGAACGAAATTGCGGTAGCGATTACCAGGGATCTGCTCCAACGCATCACCGTCCTGCTGGACCTCGGGCTCGGTTACCTCGCTCTGGGCCGGGCCACGCCCACCCTGTCGCCGGGAGAGATGCAGCGGCTGCGCATCGCCACCCAGCTGCGCTCCGGCCTCTTCGGCGTGATCTACGTGTTGGACGAACCGTCAGCCGGACTCCATCCGGCCGACGCCGAACCCCTCCTGGACGTCCTGGAGCAACTGAAGGCGTCCGGCAACTCGGTGTTCGTGGTGGAGCACAACATGGACGTGGTCCGCCGGGCCGACTGGCTGGTGGACGTGGGCCCGCGGGCCGGTGAAGGCGGCGGCGAGGTGCTCTACAGCGGGCCCGTGAACGGTCTCGCTGACATCGAGGCGTCCGTCACCAGGCCGTTCCTGTTTGCTGACGCAGTGCCACAAGTGCCGGGTGTGGCGCGCAACGGCCACACACGGGAACCGGCCGGATGGCTGGAGCTGACGGACGTCAGCCGGCACAACCTGCGCGGACTGGATGCGCGTTTTCCCCTTGGCGTCCTTACTGCCGTAACCGGCGTTTCGGGCTCGGGAAAATCTACCCTTGTCAGCCGGGTGCTCGGCGAGGTTGTCGGCTCCGGGCTCAGGGCACCCGTGCAGCTTGAGGAGTCCGCGGAGCCCCTGGCGCTGGGAACCGTCACGGGGAGCGACCGCATTGACCGCCTGGTGACCGTGGACCAGAAACCCATCGGGCGGACGCCGCGCTCCAACCTGGCTACCTACACGGGACTTTTTGACGCTGTCCGCAAGGAATTTGCTGCCACGCAGCACGCCAAGCTCCGTGGTTTCGGTGCGGGCAGGTTTTCGTTCAACGTGGCCGGCGGGCGCTGTGAGACCTGCCAGGGCGAGGGCTTTGTGGCAGTGGAACTGCTCTTCCTGCCCGGCAGTTACGGGCCATGCCCGGAATGCGCCGGGTCCCGCTACAACCCTGACACGCTGGAAGTGGAGTACCGGGGCAAGAACGTGGCGGAAGTGCTGGCCATGACGGTGGACCTCGCCGCGGAGTTCCTGGCCCACATTCCTGCGGCCGCCCGGAGTTTGAAGAGCCTGCAGGACGTGGGGCTCGGCTATCTCCGGCTCGGGCAGCCGGCCACGGAGCTCTCCGGCGGAGAGGCGCAGCGCATCAAACTGGCCACTGAGCTTCAGCGGGCGCAGCGGGGGCACACCCTGTACCTGTTGGATGAGCCCACCACCGGCCTGCACCCCGCCGACGTGGAATTGCTGATGGCTCAGCTCCACGGCCTGGTGGACGCCGGAAACTCGGTGGTGGTGGTTGAGCACGAAATGGCAGTAGTGGCCGCGGCGGACTGGGTGATCGACTTGGGACCTTCAGGCGGGGACAAAGGCGGGCAGGTCATGGCAGCCGGGACGCCCGCCGTCGTCGCGCAGTCCCAGGAAAGCCGCACAGCCCGGTATCTGGCCGTGGCCCTCGGTCAGGAAAGCACCAGCCAACGTCCAGAAAATCTCGATTTGATAACGGCCAGCTGATGTCCTAGCGTGAAGTGCAAGCCCGCGAACGTGGGCGCATGAATGCCCGGTGCTGCCTCCACCAGAACTGCCCAGCTGGCAGCCACCGAACTTGACCTCTATTTGTCAGGGGTGGGCAGTGGCGCGATGATCTCCGGGGACGGAACCAGCGCAGGTGGCCCTCAGGAGCATCACCATCATGAAAAACACCACTTTCCGTACTGCCGCGCGCCGCGGAGCCACCGTGGCCGCCATTTCGGCTGCAGGTATCGCACTTTCCGCCACCGGGGCCAACGCCACCACCAGCACGTCAACCTGGGATGCCCTCGCCCAATGCGAGAGCGGCGGCAACTGGGCCATCAACACAGGCAACGGCTACAGCGGCGGCCTGCAGTTCAGCCCGAGTACCTGGGCAGCATACGGCGGCACGGGATCAGCCGCTGACGCCAGCCGCGAGCAGCAGATTGCCGTAGCCGAGCAGGTCCAGGCGTCGCAGGGTTGGGGCGCCTGGCCGTCCTGCGCTGCGCAGCTCGGCCTGAGCGGAGGGGCCACCGGCCTCGCACCGCAGAGCGTTCCCGTCCAGAGCGCGCTGGCGCAGGCAGCTCCCGTCCAGGCCGCGCCGGTCACCTCGGCGCCAGCTGTCCAGGCACCCGCTGTCCAGGCACCGGCTGCCAAGCACGTGAGGGCGGTTGCCCTGAGCGGTGAGACTTACACTCTGCAGGCCGGCGACACGTTGAGCATCGTGGCCGAGAAGCTGGGTGTCGACGGCGGCTGGCAGCACCTTGCCGACGCGAACCTGGACACCATTTCTGACCCGAACCTCGTCTTCGAGGGACAGGTCATCCAGCTTCCCGCGTGAACGACGGCGCGTTAGTTAGCGCCTGAGTCCCGTAGCGGCTCCCTCATCGGTCGGCGATAGACAAATTCCGTTGACCAAAGAACGACGCCGGCGCGCTCCCAAAAGGGGCGGGCCGGCGTCGTACTTTTACGTGTTGTAGCCGGAGAACTTAGCTGGCCACAGGCAGTTCGCGGACGATCCGGACCTTCCAGGCAGAGTCGTCGGAGGTGTCCAGGAGGGCAACGGTGCCGTGGGCCAGGTTGAGTGCGACGCGCTTGGCGGCCAGGAGCTCCAGGTAGAGGTGCTCATTCATGCGGCTGGGGGTATCGATCATGTACTTCACGGCGTCGCGCACCTTGCGGTAGTTTGCGCTGCGTTCGCGGTGCAGGTGCAGCTCCAGCGCCGACTGCTGCTTGAGCCGGGGCTCGTGGCGGTTCAGCCAGGTGACTGCGGCGTGAACGCCGACGACGAGGATGAGCGAGACGGCATAAATCCACCATCCGCTGGAAAGCAGGAAGAGCGGCAGGTTAGCAATCGCAACGATCGCGATGACGACGCGCGCAGCTGCGATGCGGCGCATAGTGGTGGCGACGGCGGCCATGCCGGCGCGGAAACCGTGCTGCTCCTTGCGCGCCGCCTCAGGGTCAAGGGTGAACTCGTCAAGGACCAGGATGCCCTTTAGTTCCGGACTCAGCATCTGCCCGTAGCGGGGCAAGAAGGAGTGGGCGTTTCCGGCGGGTTTTTCAACTGAAGATGTCATGAGAAGGCTTCCAAAAGGCTGGGGTGGTTGCGGTGATCTTAGTGGTTCCGTCCATCCGGTGTATGCATAGGTCCACGATGTGAACACTTTAGTGTCTGGTCTGTGGTGCCGGGCACTGCAATTGGCACATTCGCCCGCTACCGTCAGACTGAAGGGATGCAAACTTTCCTCCCGTACCCCGATTTCCGGCAGAGCGCCGCCGCCTTGGACACTGCCCGGCTCGGCAAGCAGCGCGTCGAGGCGCTGCAGACGCTCCGGTCCCTGGTGATTCCCGGATACGGCTGGCAGACCCACCCGGCAATCCGGATGTGGATGGGCTACGTGCCCGCACTGACCATGTATGGGCTGGCGATGGTGGACGAGTGGACCAAGCGCGGGCACCCCGACAAGACCCGCGAAAACATTACCGAGTTCGCCCCGCAGGCCGCCCATCCGGACTACGCCTCGAAGATTCCTATGCCGCCGTGGCTTGGAGATCCGGACTTCCACCTCAGCCACCGCTCCAAGCTGGTGCGCAAGGAACCCAAGTTCTACAGCTCCGTCTTTACCGATGCGGTACCGGACATGGATTACCTCTGGCCTGAACCCAAGCATGAGTTCCTGCCGCATGAACCCGAGGGTGACATTCTCTGGATCCTCCGTTCGCCGCATGCCGATGTCGATCCCCAGACGTTGGACACCGTGGCCCTGCCGCCCGTGCATGGGTTTACCGCTGCCGTGGCTGATTCCGACGACGATTACACCCCGGTGTACATCGAGGACGGATCCCGCCGCCCCTCGAAGCAGCCCCGGAAGGCCCCGCCGAAGCAGCTGGTGAAGAAGCCCACCCGCAAGCGCCTGGCGCAGGAGGAGGCCTTCTCCACGCTGCCCGGAAAAACGCCCGTGGCCGTCCCCTTCGAACACGGTGCCAAGTTTGCCGTGGGACAGGTGGTGGGCCGGCCCATCACGCTCGACGACGGCAGGTTCGGGCGGAACTTCACTGTCACGGAGATCATTGACCGGTCCGCCTTTGCCTACCCGGCACTCCTGCAGGACCCGCGCGTGTTCTTCCCGGTGGAGGCACCGTAGAAGACCCTTCCTGCTGCAATTGATCGCATAAAGTAGTGCCCAAAGTGCGTGTGACCGCACCATCAGCATGGGGGCAGATATGGGTGCAGGCGGCGGCGCTGCTGAGCAGGCGAGAATAGCGGCTGAACGCGCAGCTAAGCTTCGGCGGCAGTTGGATTATGCAGAACGGTCCGAGCGGGCATGGGCGGCTGGTGCCGCTGGCGAAGCCCGGGTTGCCGTCATCCTCGAGACGCTTCAGCCACATGGCTGGATGATCCTGCACGACGTGCACTGGCCCGGGCGGCCCAAAGCTAACCTGGACCATGTCCTGATCGGACCCGGCGGCGTCATTGTGGTCGATGCGAAGAACTGGTCGGGGGACGTGCAACTTCGCAACGGCGTCCTCCGGCAAAACGGCTACTCCCGGGAGCGGGAAGTTGGCGGCGTGCTGCAGCAGGGAGCAGCAGTTGCCGCGCTCCTTGAGCCGCAACACCGCCGATATGTCCAGGCGTGGCTGTGCATGGTCGGGCAGCCGGTTCTTCAAGGGGCAACCGCCAGCGGTGCACGGATCCAGGGCATTGATACTTTGCATGACGCCGTAACCGCACTCCCGCCCGTGCTCGATTCGGACACAATCGGCGCGATCCACCATTACCTCACCAACCTGCTCGCCGGCAGTAGTAGTCCCTCGCTGCTAACCACTGGAAACGTACCCACTGGGTCAGCCGATTTCACGCACTCCTCTGGACCAGCCGCGTCCTTGGCGCAGTGGCGCAAGGTGCGTGACCCCGCAGACGACCCGCGCACCGTTCGCCCTCCGGTTACAACCCGGAGCAGGACTGTAAGCAGGAAAAAAGTGGGCTGCCTTGGGGTGTTCTTCCGGTTGGCGCTGATCATCTTTGCCCTCGGAGTTCTACTTAATGTGTTCTCGCAACTTTCACCCCAGCCGCCGAGGACCCCGGTTCCTGCACCCGTGATAGTCTCGACCCCTCCAGCGCCCTGAGCTGACTCGGCGAATACGAGTCGAGGCTGTGGAAATGGCAGACTGTCAGCCATGACAATCCTCCTGGCCGGCTGCGGCGATCTCGGAACGGAAGCAGGACTGCGGTTCGCGGCCCAAGGACACCGTGTGGTTGGCTGGCGCCGCTCGCCCCAGAAGCTGCCGGCCGCGATCGAAGGTGTGGCGGCTGACCTGAGCGCAGCCGACCTGCCGCCGGTCCCGGCCGACACCACCGCCGTCGTGATAGCCGTAGCCGCCGACACACCAACGGAGGAGGCCTACCGGTCCGCGTACGTGCAGAGTGTCGCCAATGTCCTTGACGCATTGAAGCGCGACGGCGTGACGCCTGAGCGGGTGCTCTTCGTCTCCTCCACCGCTGTTTATGGTGACGCCGGCGGCGGCTGGGTTGATGAGGGCACGCCGGCGGTTCCCGGCGGCTTCTCCGGGCGGGTCCTTCTGGAGGCCGAGCAGCTCCTGCACGCGAGGTTTGCTGGGACAGGAACCGAGGCGGTCGCGCTCCGCCTGGGCGGCATCTACGGCCCCGGCAGGACCCGGTTGATCGACCAGGTACGCAGCGGTTCAGCCATCGTTCCGGAAGATCTCCGCTACACAAACCGCATCCATCGCAACGACGCTGCTGCTGCCATTGTCCATCTGGCCACTACGCCTTCAGAGCCGGCGCCCGTTTTCATCGGCGTGGACGACGACCCCGCCGACCTCGGCGCCGTGCTCCGCTTCCTTGCCGCAGAGATGGGTTTGGTTGAGCCTCCCGTTGGGGATGCAGGCCCGGCCCGCGGGGGCAACAAGCGCTGCAGCAACGCTCTCCTTCACAGCACTGGTTTCGAGTTCGTCTTTCCGTCGTTCCGCGAGGGCTATCGGGACATCCTCGCCGGCAACGGGGTCCGGCACCGATAGCTCAAAGGCCTTCCCACGGCGAGCCAGCGCTTAGGCTGTCCCCTGGACGGCAGCAACTTTGACCCGACGCGCGCCAGGAAGGCAACCGTGGATTTTCGGCACATCATTGAGACAGTCGGAGAGTTCGTCGACTTTGCCGGGGTGGCTGTAATGGTCATCGGTGCCCTGGTTTCCATTCCCCTGGCACTCCGCGGGCACCAGCCCCGTAACCTGCCTGAGGGGGCTGAAAACCTCAGCGCTTACCGTCTCTACCGGCAGTTGCTGGGCAGGTCCATCCTGCTGGGCCTCGAACTCCTGGTCGCCGCCGACATCATTCGCACCGTGGCTGTCACTCCGACGTTCGAAAGCGTCGGGGTTCTGGCCATCATCGTGCTGATCCGGACCTTCCTCAGCTTCTCATTGGAGCTGGAAATCACGGGCCGGTGGCCGTGGCAAAAGGAGCCACGCGCCTCGGACTCCGCGGAAGCCCCGGCGCGCTGACTAAGTCAGGCGCAGTGCCATGTGGGTTTTCCACATAGCTGCTTTGGCCGGCACTTTTGTCAGTGGTCTTTGGCAGAGTTGTCCTATGGAAGCCAGTGGGGATCAGCTTGTGGAGTACGGCGGTTCTACCGCTGTGCTGGCGCGGGCTGGCAGCATCTCCTCCCGTGGTTCTAAGGCGTCCGACGGCGGCTCCGGCCTGGTTTTTGCGGGCCGGCTCCGTGCCGTTCCCGGCCCGGTCAAGGCCGACGTGGCTGAGCCCCTTCCTGCGGCGGGGCATGCATCGGCGCCCCTTCCGCCGGACAGCCCTTCCAGTCCGGATCAGCCGCTTGCCGCGGCGCCGTTCCCGGCTGGCTACCCGTCCGGTGTTGATGAGCCGCTTAGCCTGAGTGAGATCGGCGGACTCCTGGCTGCTGCCGCGGCTGCTGCCCCCAGGATTCTCGCCGGCGCTGGCTACGTTGAAACCGCTGATTTTGCCGGGCAGGTCGAGGAGCTCTCCCGGTCCGTGGAGTACCTGCAGATCCTGGCCGCCGGGACGGTGGAGCGCACCCGCACGCAGGCCATTGCCGCGGCGGACGCCGCCCGGGCCGGCCGCTCCCGGACAGGCAAAGGCTGGGTCACCGGCTGGGACAACGGCGTGGAAACCCTGAACGAAACCGACACCTCCTGGCCAGGAAACTCTGTACGCAACAGTTCACCGGCCAACGGGTCAGGGGCCAACGGTCCACTGGCCAGCGGGTCAGCGGCAACTGGTGCGCGGGCGCAGATCGAGTCGGATCGCCCCAGCCGGGTGATCACCTCGCCGGCCGATGACGGGTGCGCCAACACCGCAGAGTTCCTCCGGCAGCGGCTGCGGATCGGCAAGAGCGAAGCCCACCGCCGCCTCGCCCTCGCCGCTGACATCCTCCCCACCGCCACCCTTACCGGCGACAGCATCCCAGCCACCCGCGAACACCTCGCCGCAGCCCTCACACCCACACCCGCAGCCACACCCGCAGCCGCAGCCGCCGGCAACGTCCAGGACACAGCGGACACCGTAGAGGACACCGCCGGGGACGGGGGCGAGGACACGCCCACCACCAGCCAGGCCACCAACGGCCCGGCGGTCTCCTCCCGGGCCGGGACCATCAACGCCCTGACCCTGCACCGGCTCGGCCACCTCGTCACACCCGAGCGGCTGGCGCTGATCGAGGAGAACCTCACCGCCACAGCCGCCACCGCCGACCCGGACTTTCTCGCCCGCGTCGCCCGCCGCTGGGCCGACACCATCGACGCCGACGGCACCGAACCCAGCGAAGAAGCCCTCCGCCACACCCAGGGCGCCTTCATCCGCAAACCCCGCCACGGCCTGCACCACATCGAAATCTTCGCCACCACCGACCAGTACGAACACCTCCTCACCGTCATGAACACCGCCACCAACCCCCGCGCCACCCCACCCACCACCGCCACCGGTGCAGGCGCGGCTGCTGGTGGCATTGGCGCTGGCACCGGTGCTGCTACTGGCACCGATGCTGGTACCGGTGCTGGCACCGATGCTGGCGCTGGCGAGGATTCCTGGCGGGACGGTGACGTGGACCTGGACCGCCGCACCCGGCCGCAGAAACAGCTCGAGGGAATCATCAGCGCCGTCAAAACCGCCCTGACCACCAACACCCTGCCCGCCACCGGCGGCAACCGCCCCCAAATCATCGCCACCATCAACTACCAGGACCTTTTCCCCAACCACACACGCCCCAGTGGTACGGCCACCGGTACCGGCACCGGGAACTTCGCCTTCACCGGCCCCGTCGCCGCCGCCACAATCCGCAAAATCGCCTGCGACGCCGACATCATCCCCGCCCTCCTCGGCACCCACGGCGAACTCCTGGACCTCGGCCGCAAAACCCGGCTTTTCACCCCCGCCCAACGCCAAGCCCTCACCGCCCGCGACCAAGGCTGCACCTTCCCCAACTGCACCATGCCCGCCCCCTGGTGCGAAGCCCACCACATCACCTACTGGTCCCACGGCGGCCCCACCAACACCGACAACGGCGCCCTCCTCTGCTCCGGCCACCACCACCTGATCCACAAAGAACAATGGACCATCACCATCAACAACACCCCCTGGTACACACCCCCAAAACACCTCGACCCACACCAAAAACCCCAACAAAACACCTACTTCAAACCACCACCCCCACCAACACGTCATGAATGACGGTGCGAAATGGGGTTAACCCGAGATGGGGTAACCCGAGAAAGGGCAGACACTAGAGAGGCGCTGGTCAACACTGTGCGTTCAACAAGCGTCCTTCCGCGGAGTGGCCTGCTGCTACCGCCGGGCTCCGTTAGGCTTCACAGCATGACGGAAACCAACAATGCCAAGGCCGCTGAGCTTCTCCGACTTCACCACTCAGATGAGATCCTCCAGGTGATCAATGTCTGGGATGCCATCACAGCGAGGGTTATTACCGATGTCCCAGGCACCGTGGCTTTGGCTACGGCAAGCCATTCCATTGCGGCCTCGCTGGGCTACCCGGACGGCGAGAACATCCCAGTGAACGAAATGATAGAAGCGGTGGGCCGCATCGCCGCGGCTACACACTTACCGGTGAGCGCCGACCTGGAATCCGGCTACGGGGACCCGGGCGAAACAACGCGCAAGGCTATCGGCGTTGGCATTGTCGGTGGGAACATCGAAGACCAGATGCGCCCGCTGAAGGATGCTGTGGAACAGATGTCAGCCGTAATTAAGGCTGGAGCGTCCGAAGGAATCGATTTCGTGCTGAACGCCCGGACGGATGCCTTTCTTAAAGGCAAAGACCGCGATCCCGCCCACGTTCTCAACGACGCCATCGAACGCGGCAGGACATTCCTGGACGTTGGTGCCACCACCGTCTTTGTGCCCGGCCTGCTCGACGAAGCCACGGTGGTTGCCCTGGTGGACGGGATAGGCTGGAACAAGGTTTCCGTCATCAACGTCCCGGGCTCCCTGCCTCCGGCCAGACTCCAGGACCTGGGAGTCGCACGAATCTCTTATGGCCCATGGACGCAACGGGTTGCGCTGACAGCACTGGCGGACGCCGCGGCCACCCTTCTCGGCGGCGGGGAGCTTCCCGCCGGTACCCGCGCCCTGAATTAGCAGAAGCGATGAATCAACTCCAGGACAGGGCGGCACGATGGCCGCTGCCAGAGGAACTGCCTCTTCCTGTCATCATGGATCAGCGCTGGATGGACGCCGTTTTCCTCCATTGGCGCATTCCGGAATCTGTTGCTATCCGCTTTATGCCCCGGGGCGTGCTGCCAGACACCTTCGACGGAAGCTCATGGGTTGGCCTCATCGGCTTCCGCATGAAGGAGGCAGGGATTGGACGCGGACCAGGCATCCCCTACCTAGGGAACTTTGATGAAGTCAACGTCCGCCTTTACTCTAGGGAACCTGACGGAACCCGTGGTGTCGTATTTCTGAGCCTGGATTCAAACCGGCTGCCCGTGGTACTGGCCGCCCGGGCGGCAGGCATTCCTTACATATGGTCGCGGACGGGTTACGAGCCGCCCTCAGCCCGGACCCCGGTCACCAGCTACTCCGTCCGCAGGTTCCGGCGGGGCGCCCACAGCACCTTTCGTGCTGCTGCGGATCCTGGTACGCCGGTTGAGGATCCCCTGTCAACACATCTGACTGCCCGGTTCGGGCTGCACAGCGTTTTCAGGGGCCAAACAATCTACATCCCCAACACACACGAACCCTGGCCCCTTTACGCTGCAGACCTGCTCACGCTGGACGATGATTTGGTGAGAGCCGCGGGGATCACAGTGGACGGCCCGCCTGAGTCCGTGCTGTACTCCCCCGGTGTCCGGACCCAATTTGGCCGGCCCCGTTTTCTCGGAAACTAACTGAACCTGAAGCGATATGTCCTAAACGTCCTGCCAGCCGCGGCCCTCGTCGAAAGTGGCAACGAGGGTTCCGACTCCAGCGTTAAGGGAGTTGGACGGGTCGAAGTACAGTGACGCTTCAGCGGCACGGCTGTGGGTGATCAGCTGCTCTGCTTCCAGTTTTGCCTCGGGAACGGTAGCGCCAATGATGCCCGTGCGCGCCGGGAGTTCGGGGGTATGCACCACATCGGCATCCGTCTGCGTCAGCGGGATGGTAATACCGGAGTTGATCTCGTCATGCGGAAACTCAAACTCGGCATCGTTGGCTGCAGCAGGGATGGTGTACTCCAGGAAATAGGTCATGAATCCACCATTGCAGAAACCCATCGCCATCGAAAGTATGCCCAAAGGTCTGGGCATGACGTATTCCCACGTCAAGGGCGCACTCCTATACTTGCGGCATGATGATGTCGCTGTGGTTCGGCGTCATAGCATCCAGCGCTTTGGTCATGGGTGCCTTCATCGGTGTTCGCTTCGAACTCCCCAAGCGACTTTTGGCCATGCTGCTGGCCTTCGCCGCGGGTTCGCTCATCACGGCCCTCGCCTTCGAATTGTTCGAGGACGCCTACGAGCGTGGCGGAATCCTCCGTGCAGCAATCGGCCTGATGGCCGGTGCTGTGGTGTTCACGGTCCTCAGCGCACTGCTGGACCGATGGGCGCAGGCGGGAGAACAAAAGCACGCCACACCGGCCGACGAGTTCCAGGGCAGTGCGAAGCTCGACACCGATGCCGCGGCCACCGATAAGGCTGCCACTTCTGCTTCAACGCGTGGAGCGGCCGGGCTGGCGCTCTTGGCTGCGGTCACCCTGGATGGTGTGCCGGAGAACGCTGCCCTCGGAATCTCGCTGGGAGAAGGTACCGGTGGCTTGGCGCTCCTGGCAGCCATCTTCGTCTCCAACTTCCCGGAAGCACTGGTAGGTTCGGCGTCGATGCGCAGCCAGGGCCGTTCGACGGGCAGCATCCTCGGACTGTGGCTGGCGTGTGCGGCCCTGCTGGTCATCGCGGTGGTGGTGGGAGCGGGGCCACTGTCCGGGACGGACCCCGAGACCATTTCGGTACCGCTGGCATTTGCCGCCGGCGCGGTGATCGCATCCCTCGCAGACACCCTGATGCCCGAAGCCTACGAACACGGCGGCCCGGCCGTCGCCCTGAGCACGGCGGCGGGATTCGTCCTCGCGTTCGTGCTGTCACTTGCCTAGGCCATACCCGCCACCGTTTGCCGCACCTACGACCTCGAGCCACCCCAATAGGCTACTTACCCAGGCCCGCCTTCCGCAGCGCCTCAGCCATGGCCGTGTTCACCGGGGCGGCCTGGGGAGCAGAGGTGCGGCCCGGCGTTGGCGCGTTACGCGTCGGCTTTCCACCCGATCGCCCCTGTTCCTGATTCCCGCCACGCTCTGAACCCTGGGAGCCACCCCGTCCGGTACTGGGGCTTCCGCGCCCGCCGCTTTGGTTCCTGCCCCGCTCCTGGTTCTGTGGCCGACCGCCGGATTTCCCGGACGAGGCGGCACCCGAGCCCGCGCTGGCGGAGGAGGGCTCGTCGTCGAGCCGCAGCGTCAACGAGATCCGCTTCCGCTCGGGGTCCGCCTCCAGGACCTTCACCCGGACTACCTGCCCCGACTTCACTACCTCGCGCGGATCGGAAACGAAGCGGTTGGCCAGGGCGGAGACATGGACCAGTCCGTCCTGGTGTACGCCCACATCCACGAATGCGCCGAATGCCGCAACGTTGGTCACGGTCCCCTCCAGGACCATTCCCGGCTTGAGGTCGGAAATCTTCTCGATCCCCTCCGAGAAGGTGGCAGCTGCGAAGGCGGGGCGTGGGTCCCGGCCCGGTTTGTCCAGCTCCACCAGGATGTCCTGCACAGTGGGCAGCCCGAAGGTGTCATCCACAAAGTCACGGGGGTCAAGCGAGGATGCAGGCGCAGAACCAGCGGCAACGAGGATCTTGCGTGCCACGGCGTAGGATTCCGGGTGCACACTCGAGGCGTCCAGGGGTTCCGCTCCCCCAGTGATGCGGAGGAAGCCCGCGCACTGTTCGAACGCCTTTGCACCGAGCCGCGGCACCTTCTTGAGGTCCGCGCGCTTGGCAAAGGGCCCGTGCTCATTGCGGTACGCCACAATGTTTTCGCTGAGCAGAGGCCCGACGCCGGCCACCCGGCTGAGCAGCGCGGGCGAAGCGGTGTTGACGTCCACTCCCACGGCGTTGACGCAGTCCTCCACCACGGCGTCAAGGCTGCGGTCGAGCTTCGACGCCGTCACATCGTGCTGGTACTGGCCCACGCCGATGGACTTCGGATCGATTTTCACCAGCTCGGCAAGCGGGTCCTGCAGCCTGCGGGCGATGGAAACAGCCCCGCGGAGGGACACATCCATACCCGGCAGTTCAGCTGCCGCGAGAGCGGAAGCAGAGTAGACGGATGCCCCGGCTTCTGACACCACCAGCTTTTGCGGTTTCCGTTCCACTTCCGGCAGCCGCTTGATCAACTCCGCGGCGAGCTTGTCAGTTTCGCGGGATGCTGTTCCGTTGCCAATGGCCACGAGCTCGACGGCGTGCTGCCGCGCCAGCCGCACCAGGGTCGCCAGCGCTTCGTCCCACTTGCGAGCCGGGGCATGCGGGTACACCGTGTCCGTGGCCACCACCTTGCCTGTGCCATCCACCACTGCTACCTTCACGCCGGTTCGAAGTCCGGGGTCCAGGCCCAGCGTGGCTTTGTTCCCAGCGGGCGCGGCCAGCAGCACGTCGCGAAGGTTCGCAGCGAAAACGCGGACCGCCTCATCTTCGGCGGCTGCGAACATCTTGCCGCGGAGGTCGGCCGTCAGCCGGGCCAGCACGCGGGACCGCCACGCCAACTGGGCCGTTTCCATCAACCAGGCATCGGCGGGACGCCCACGGTCGGCAACCCCGAGGCACCTGGCCACCGCCGACTCGTAGCGTGAGCGCGCGGCGGCCAGGGCGCCGTCGTCCGTGGGGTCTGCTTCGGCGAGGTCGAGCTCAAGGACACCGTCCTTCTCCCCCCGCAGCAAAGCGAGCACGCGGTGCGACGGCATGCCGGCCGGCGCCTGGGCAAATTCGAAGTAGTCAGCGAACTTCTGGCCTTCTGCCTCCTTCCCCTTCTTGACGCGCGACACCATGCGGCCCTGCGTCCAAAGGCGCTCGCGCAGGGTGGCAGCGAGATCTGCGTCCTGGGCGACGCGCTCAACGAGAATGGCGCGGGCACCCGCGAGCGCGGCGGCGGCGTCGCCAACGGAATGTTCAGGGTTGAGGTACTTCGTAGCCTCGCGCTCGGGGCTTAGCTCGGGGCGTTTCAGCAAAGCCTCAGCCAGCGGCTCGAGGCCAGCTTCGCGCGCTATTTGCGCCTTGGTACGCCGCTTTGACTTGAACGGCAGATAGATGTCCTCAAGCCGCGACTTTGTGTCAGCAGCGAGGATCGCTTTCTGCAACTCGGGCGTTAGCTGGCCTTGCGACGCAACAGCGTCGAGAACCGTACGACGGCGGTCCTCCAGTTCACGGAGGTAGCGCAGGCGTTCGTCGAGCTCACGGAGCTGAGTGTCGTCCAGCGTCCCAGTGGCTTCCTTGCGGTACCGGGCGATGAACGGGACGGTGGACCCGCCGTCGAGCAGCTCCACTGCTGCCTTCACCTGCCAGGCTTTGACGCCCAGTTCGGTGGCGATCTGGCCGTAGATTCCGTCCTCCCTTTTCGTGGGCGTGGACGGAGCAGGGGAAGGGGCGTGCGGCAGTTGAGTCACCAGAACATCTTGCCCTAAGCGCTTGCCCGGCTCCACTGCCGTGGCAGTCAAGGACGTTGGGCAAGGGTATTCCGCTGCCGCCCGCGAAGTGCTGTAGTTGAAATGCCGTCACAGGCACCGAACGCTCGAGGAAGAGGGCATCATGCGGGAACTGCTTATTGTGTTTCAGGAGGGGTTCGAACAAGCTAACATCACCGTGACGGTGAACGGCAAGCAAGCGCGGCGGGACCTGGACATTTCCACCAACCCGATCCTCGGCATCGCATCCGAGGTATCCGTAGAGCTGCCGGCGAAGGGAGCGCAAGTGGGAGTCGAGGTCACTAACCGGGGCCTGAAAGCGATCACGAAGGTCAGCGGAAAGCCCAAAAGCATGCTCGTATCCATCGAGGACGGCAAGCTGGTCATGACGGAAGGAACCGGCCGGGAGGCACTTCTCTAGCCCACCCGGCAGGTGCCGAAACAGACTCTAGCAAATCTCCATTTGATGGAGTAGCATCTGATCACCGCCGGACCCCAGAGGAGCCCGGTGGGCCAACTTCACCAGCCGAGGGCCGTCGGATGACCTAAGGCGTCCGCTGCCGGGACAGCACACCGAGCAGCAAACGACGGCGGCACCCAAAGCCGGGTGCCGCCGTCGTTTACTGTCTCGTGGTTGCTGTTTGGAAGGGGCTTTTAGCCGGCGTAGGCCGGGTAGTCCGTGTAGCCCTCGGCCCCGTCGGCGTAGAAGGTGGAGGGGTCCGCTTCGTTCAGCGGCAGGCTCTCGTTCCAGCGCCGAGCCAAGTCCGGATTGGCGATGGCGGGCCTGCCCACCACTACGGCGTCAGCATGGCCGTCGGCCACCAGGGCAACAGCTTCCTCGCGGGTGGTCACCACGCCGAATCCGGTATTCACCAGGAAGGTGCCACCGAAACGGGCACGCAGATCCTGGACGAGTTCTCCACCGGGTGCGTGGTGCAGGATGCTGAGGTAGGCAAGGTTCAGCGGGGCGATGCTGTCCACCAGAACCTCGTACGTGGCGCGAACATCAGCTGCGTCAGTCTCTGCAATGCCTTGGACGTTGTGCTCCGGGGAGATGCGGATACCCACCCGGTTGGCCCCGACCGCTGCCACTACCGCGTTGACCGTCTCGATCACGAAACGTGCCCGGTTCTCCGGGGAACCGCCGTAGCTGTCCGTGCGGACGTTGGCGTTTGGCGCCAGGAACTCGTGGAGAAGGTAGCCGTTGGCTGAGTGAAGTTCGACGCCGTCGAAACCGGCTTCGACGGCATTCAGCGAGGCGGCGACGAATTCCTGGATCACCAGAGGCAGTTCGTCAGTGGTCAGTGCGTGCGGCACGGGGTACGGTTGCTTGCCGGACGGGGTGCGCACTTCGCCCTCGATAGCTACCGCGCTGGGGGCGACAATGGTGTTGCCGCCCGTGATGTCCGGGTGAGAGACCCTGCCGCCATGCATGATCTGGGCGAACATGCGGCCGCCTTCGGCGTGCACTGCGTCGGTGACCTTCTTCCATCCGGCCACCTGCTCTTCCGTGACGATGCCGGGCTGGCCGGGGTAGGAACGACCAGCAGGGCTGGGGTAGGTTCCTTCGCTGACGATAAGGCCGAGGGAAGCACGCTGCCGGTAATGCTCAACGAGGAGCGGACCGGGGATGCCTTCCTCGCCGGCGCGGAGCCGGGTCAGGGGTGCCATCACAAGTCGGTTGGGGAGCTCGAGTTCGCCAAGGGCCAGAGGGGAAAACAGCATGCGCGTCCTTTCGAAGTTTTCAACGTTCTGTCTGGCCCAACTGGGAGGCGCGTGCAACTATTCCGAATACGGCGCGAATCACATCACGCCTTCACGGCGGATGCTCTCCTGTGGGGCTGTCATCACGACTGTTTAGCGCGTTGCCCCAACTCCCGGGCAGCCCTGCCCCTGGGGGTTTGTATTGCAGTCGTCGGCGTAGTTGCGGGTGAGCGACCGCCAGACACTGATGGTTTGCGGCGGCGCGTTGAATTGGCCCTGGCCAGGGATGGGCAGGGGTGGCCCAGCATTCACGGAGTAGGTTCCTTGGAAGGATGTGGTCAGCACGACCTGGAAGTCGCCCGTGGCTCCGTAGGCGTGGCTTGTCCTCGTCTTTTCACCCCAGCGGTCCTGCGGCAGCGGGCCTCCCATCGACGGCTGGGGACCGAAAACAGTTCCATCGCCGTAGTTCCAGGTGTACTGAACCGGCGTCGCGACAATGTGCACCTGCTGGCCGAACATGGTGACATCGAACTGCTGTTCCACGGCCTCCGCGTAGAAGTTGGTTTCAGCGCCCCGGAGCGTGTGGGGGCTGGGCTGGGCCACGACTGCTCCCGCGTTCACCGGCAAGCTTTGGAACTGCCGCTGGATGTCGGCGGCGATGCGGGGCAGCAAGTCCTCGGGCCGAGCGTCGTAGAGGCAGGTCGGGCCGGAATGGTAGGCCCAGACCGCGCCGGGAACTCCCCGGGGTCTTGATAGCCAGGTGACAGGGATGCCCTCTTCACCGTCAGGGCCGTCCTTGCATTCAATTTGCCGGGCAAGGCAGGGAGTGTCGAAGTCGCCCCCGCCAAGGTGGCACTGAAGCTCGTACTTGTACTCGTTGGGGTCGGTGACCACGGAACCCTGTGCTAGTGGAGAAAAATCACCTGTGGCCGAATCCAGGGCCCAGCCAATGATGTCTGTTCCCGTCGACGACCATACACCTTTGGGTGGAGACGACGCTTTTGGTGGCGCCGTTTGTTCATCACCGGCGCGAACAATTGATTGCACGCCAGCAGCCCCAAAGGCAGACGTTTCTACTTGGGAAAGGGCTAACGTGGCGGCCAAGGTTCCCAGCAGATAGCGAAGCAGGACGCCTTTCACTTTTCAGCCAGCGATCGGCTCGATGGTGTTTACGTACCACGCACCATCTCGGAAGACGGTAAACATCAGGCTTCCTGAGTCGGCTGGCTTAGGGTCTGTGCTGTCTAAGGAACCGTCAGCGTTGTAGTAACTTATTGCTTCCTGAGAAACCTGCACGGCCACTTGATACTGGCCATCGGAGGCTTTGTGGAAGGTAGTACTGACGGCTGGAGTTCTCACCTTTCCGCCAACCAGCCAACGGCCGTCCTCATGCCAACCTTTTTGCACTTCTTTAGTGCGTTCACACATTATGCAATTTGCGCTCGTTATTGCGGTTAACGCTTGAGTATCCCCTGTTTCGTATCCGTAGCTTAGAAGCTCGAACCAATACTTTGCGAACGCCTCCGCACCCTCCTTCGTCTCCGTTTTCGCCACTTCGGGCAGCACAGGGACGGGAACGTTTTGGGCGGGGCCGGATGCGTCGGCCGGCTTGTAGGCCGCGCTGGTC
>JBKJVX010000280.1:0-24688 GCA_046717065.1 Arthrobacter sp.
ACCATCACCATCAGGGTTGGCGGTCCTGAGGGCACGATCCTGAGCCAGGTGAACGTTGCGGCTGCAGTCGCGCCGGCGACCGGCGGCACCTGGAGCCTGCGGCTGCGCGACAACGCCGCCGGCGCTACCAACCCCGGCTCTGTCTGGATTGAGTCGACCGTGGGTGGCACCGCCGGACCGCTGTCCGTCAGCAATAGATAATCAACTAGAACGTCCACCGTGGCCCGGTAGCTCCCGACAACATTCGGAAGCTGCCGGGCTTCGGCGCGTCCCGCGACGGTCGCGTCACTGGCTGGGCCACCAGGACTGTTCGACGACGGCAGGTTACCTTTCCCAGGAAGGTAACCTGCCGTCGTCGTACCTCAAGGAGCCCGGCCCTCGTGCGTCTGGAAGCCGCCGTGACAGTGCTGGCGAATCTCCGCGGTGTCAGTAGTTGGTGATCGCGCGAGTGGTTCTGTCCGCTGCGCGGGGAACGCCACAGATGTTGATAGTCTTGCCGGCGCTGCTATTGGTAGGCCCGTAGCCTGCCGCACCGAATGGTTTCATGGAGTCGGGTTACCGGTGAGCTCTTGGACTACGTACAACGGCTACGAGCCGATTGCTGACGGCCTCATGATGTCTGCTGGGAGGCTGAGGGCTCATCGGCAAACTCATGGGCGGCAGAGGCTTTCGTGGCCGAGTCCGCGCCACATCAACGGCGGCTGATCGAGGGTTAACGCAGGAAACGAGGGCCTCCTTGACTGGGATGAGCGTTCTCGCCCATTCGGTACCGGAGGCCCTCGCCCCTTAATTCACGCCAAACTGTTTACAACCTCAACGAGGACTACGCCTGCATGGCACTTGGTACGGAAGACTTCTGCCGGGAGGTTGTGGCAGCGTGCCTGCCGGCGAAGCTGACGGCAGGCACAGCCACGCCGAAGGTGGCGGTAACGGAAGTTCCGGCCCCCGGCGTCGAGCGGACCTCAAAGGTGCCTCCCGCCTGCTGAATGGTGTCGCCAAGGATCCGCAGGCCAAGATGGCCTTCCGTGCGGGGTTCCCCCGGGTTGAAGCCCACGCCGTCGTCGGACACTGTGATCTGGGTGCGCTGGCCGGCCTGCCAAACCCGAATGCCAACCGACTGCGCTGCGGAATGCTTGCCCACATTCACCAAGGCTTCGCGCGCCACCCGGTAGAGCAGGACAGCCCGGTCCCGGTCCAGCACGAGCTTGTCCGGAATCTCAACAGTCAGATGTATTCCCCGCTCCACAAGGGGCGCCTCCAGCCTCACGAGGGAAGCCTTAAGCCCCAGCTCTTCGAGGTCGGGGGGATAAAGTTCAGAGGTCATGGCCCGGAGAGTGCGGATATTGTTCTGGAGCATGGTCCGGGCATTTACAAATACGGGCTGTAGCTCCACCGGGCCGCGGCGCTCCTCTGACTCCAAGGCATAC
Source organism: Arthrobacter sp. (assembly GCA_046717065.1). Lineage (GTDB taxonomy): Bacteria > Actinomycetota > Actinomycetes > Actinomycetales > Micrococcaceae > Arthrobacter. Next base: position 1,428 of record JBKJVX010000280.1, read on the forward strand.
GCCAGCCCGGACAAGTCCTGGATCACCTCGTCGTGGAGTTCGCCGGCGATTTGGCGGCGCTCCTGGTCCGATGCCTCGATGGCACACCGCAGCATTGCGTTGCGCGCCGCCTGATGGACCTGCATCCTCCGGGCCAGGCGGACGGCGGGAACCAGTTGCGTCAGCTGAAGTACGGCCAATGACAGCGCCATGGGCGGGACCATGCCCATCAGGACTGCCTGCTGTTCGCGGCGGACTCCGTCACCGGTACTGTACGTTTCGAAGATCATCGGGGCTCCGCTTGCGGATGCGGAGCGTGCATAGACTTCCACGAGCTCGCCCGAGTTCGCCTCAAACTCGTTTTCTGCCTCAGTCTGGGATTCAAAGGTTGCAGTCGCCGGGCCGCCTTCAAGGAGCTCGCGCGCCCATTCCTCTGTTTCAAAATCCTGCCCGATAAGCGATTCGACATCGGAGTAGACCACGCGGCCGTGCTCGTCCCACACCTTAATCCTGGTCACGCCGCTCTCAGCCAGCCACGGCGCAAGCCGCTGGTCCAGCAGTTCCAGCGCAGCGGGGTCGCGGGCAAGGAGCGGGTCTGTTATCAGCGGCCCAACCACGTTGTCGGCCAGGCGCTGGGTGATGTCCCTGGCATTGGCCAGGGCGTGCCGTTCCGCTTCCGCCTGGACCCAGAAGGAAACGGGGACGGCAACCAGGACGAGCGCCGCAAAACCGGCAATGAGGAATCGGGCAACAGCAGCCCTCACCTCGCGCCGCTCTGCGACACCTTGGTCAAAAGTGGCGGCGTGGGCGGGCTCCCCGCCAAAAAATCTGCGCACAGTCAGTGTGCCCGGTCAATTTCCCGAAGGTCCCGGAGCAGCCGAGACGGTGCTGCCCCACCTTGCCACCAGGGACGGATTCACAATCATGCCGCCGGAATGGGCGTGCCTCAGGGTGTCCAGCATGACTCCCAAGGCTCCGTCCTTCGGCAGGAAACCGCAGATACCCATTCGGGCGGCCTCGCGCAGGGCTTCCTGCGACGGGTTACCTGTCAGCATAACGATCCGGGTTCCCGGCGCTTCGGACAGGATGCACTCGGCGGCCTTGAGCCCGGAACCGTCAGGAAGGTACAAATCCATAATGACGACGTCGGGCCCAAGGTCCCGGAACATCGTCACCGCAGATGCCACGGACTTCGCCGCCCCTACACTCTGCAGGTCCGGCTCACGGTCCAGAGCCCCGGCCAAAAGATCGGAAAAAGTGGTGTGGTCATCAACAATCAGGATTCGCAGGCGTCCCGTTTCCTGGGTGGTCACCCTTGCAACGGGACGGCTTTCCGTAACCACTTGGATGGGGCCAACGGGCCCCGCCGGCGGGCATGTTGCCGCTGTGCTCCTCAAGAGCCTGGTTTGCGCCTCCTTCAGCGCCGGCCCCGGGGTGCAGCCCAATTCCTGGTCAATGGTCCTGCGGCAGCGGTCGTAAGCCCGCAAAGCTTCCGTGCTCTCGCCGTTCTGCTCAAGCCCAAGAATCAACGCCGTCCAGGCCCGCTCGTTGAGGGGATCCTCCTTCACCGCCGCGCCACCCCAGGCAATGGCCTTGCCTACTTCCCCCAGGGAGAGCGCGGTTTCTGCCGCCAGGACGCGGGCAAGACCCACCTGCGCTGCGTGCGCGGCCCGCTCCTCTTCTGCCCAGGCCGGAAGCAACTCGTCCCCGAGCAGCGGAGCGGAAGCCAGGTCCAGTGCTTCTGTCAGCAATGCGAGCGCCGTGCGCGGCTCCGCCTGACTGGCCATTTTGGTCAGTGTCTCGAACCGGTCCAGATCCAGTTCCACCAATGACCGGTCGATGGCGTAACCGCCGGTGACCGTCCGCAGGGGACCTGTTCGCCCCGTGCCGGGCTGCAGGTTGCGCCGGAGGACGCTGACATAGCTTTCAAGGGTGGGCAGTGCAACGGCCGGGTGGTTGCCGCCCCACAGCAGATCCATCAGCCGGGACTTCGACACTGCCGAGCCGAAATTCATCAGGAGAATTTCGAGGACCTGGCGGGGCTTGGGTCCGCCAAGGTCGTTGGCGCTCAGCTCGATGTTGCCGCGGCGGATCGTCAATGGGCCGAAAACCGAAATCGAAAGCGCCGGCGTCGTCGGCGGCACTTCCGGAACAAGGCCAGTCTGGACGGTGTTGTTTGGCAGTTCCAAAGTAATCACGTGGATTCCCCCAGGTTGTTCGGTGGTGCGTGGTCCTTATTGAAGAGGCACGGGAAAAGGCGAACAACAGTGGTGATTACTCGCTTTCGTAGCCGCTCACCACTTGGTCCTGCAGGGTTTACGCAGACAGCATGCGGCGGGAACGAACGGTGAGGCCGGCACTTAGCATCGCGGGAATCGTTTCCGCTGGTGAACCCCGGAATGGATGACCGGCGCCGGATACTGGGAAAACCCTAGGTATCACGGTGTAAGTAGTAATTCCGTCGCCGAAGATTTCCCCAAGCCGGCCTACCTAATTTTGTACAGAACAAGTACAAACCCTGGTACGGCAGCCAATGTGACGGGACATCAGATGACATCGCGGACCGCAGGGACCCACAAAGTCTCCGTTAGCGTGCCCACCACGCCGCTTAGGCAGGGTTGGCACGGCGTACGGGCGGAACTGCGTACTGTCCGGGTTCGGGTCCTGGCCACGGTCCTGGCTTTCCTGGCAGGCGGCCTGCTGGTTACCGGCGTCACCACGCTCGCCCTTGACTTACGCAACCTCAACAGCCGTGTTAACGAAGAGCTCCTGCTGCAGTCCGCCCGGCTTCAGAACATTGTGGAACAGGGTGTTCCGGGCGGAGGGCCATTTACTTCACTTGATGGGCTGTTCACCGTGTTCCTCCAGGGTGACGCGCCCGGCAGGTACGAATCGGTGATGGCCACCGTCAACGGCGGCAAGACCTTCCTGCCCGCCGCAGAGCAGCCCAGCAATCTCGCTACCCCCCGGGTGCTCGAAACAGTGCGGGCCGAACGTATTGAGAACAGCACAGTCTTCCATGACATATCGCTGGACGGGCGTACGGTGCGTCTGGCCATCACCTCGGTATCGCTGGGCGACGGAAGCCCCGGCGGGTTGCTGGTGGCGGCAAATCAAATCGGGCGGCAGCGGGAACAGATGATGGCGTCCTTCGGCACGTTCGCAGGGGCGTCGCTGGCCACGCTGCTGCTGGCGGGCGCCGTGGGTTTCGCGGTGACCGGCCGTCTGTTTGTTCCTGTCCGGCGGTTGCGCCAGGCCACTGAGTCCATCACGTTCGAGGACTTGAGCACCCGCGTCCTCGTTCCCTCCGGTGATGACGACGTTTCGCAGCTGGCCACAGATTTCAACCGCATGTTGGACCGGCTGGAAACAGGTATCGCGGACCAGCGTCAGTTTGTGGACGATGCCAGCCATGAACTTCGGACTCCCTTGACGATAATTGGCGGCCATCTGCAGCTCCTGCAGGCAGGAGACCCCAGGGATGTCAGCGAAACCCAGGTGCTGCTCCTGGAGGAACTGGATCGGATGCAGTCCCTTGTGGATGAGCTCCTGTTGCTGGCCCGAAGCGGGCGCCCGGACTTCGTCAGGTTGGACTGGATCGACGCCGATTCCTTCCTTGAAGCCGCCATGGACAGGATCAAGGTCCTCGCGGACCGACGGTGGCAGATCGAAAGCATGCCGGGCGGCCAACTTCGTGCAGACCGCAACCGTCTCACCCAGGCGGTGGAACAGCTGGCAGCCAATGCAGTGCAGGCCACGCGGCGGCATGACGTTATCTCCCTTGGCGCAGCGTGGACCGGCACTTCTGGGGGTGCGGCACCGAACGGACATCAGGAACCGTCCCATGGCGATATCGAAATTTGGGTGGCTGACTCGGGTTGTGGAATCAGCCCCGCGGACCAGGAACGGATCTTCGACCGTTTTGCCAGGGCCGGGGTATCACGGGGCAACGAAGGGTCGGGCCTGGGGCTACCAATCGTCAAAGCCATTGCCGAAGCACACAGCGGAACGCTTCGGGTGATTTCGCGGGTAAATGAAGGCAGCCGCTTTGTGCTCTCACTTCCAGGAGGAACCGCATGACACGAATATTGATCGCCGACGACGAGCCACGGATCGCCAGCTTCATCACCAAGGGGCTCACGGCAGCGGGTTTCACCACGACATCGGTGGAAGATGGCATCCGGGCCCTGGACTACGGCAGCTCCGGGGAATTTGACCTGCTCATTCTGGACATCGGCATGCCAAGAATGGACGGGTTAGCTGTGCTGCAGGCCTTACGGGCCATGAAGTGCACGGTTCCGGTGATTGTCCTGACGGCCAAGGATTCGCTTCAGGACACCCTCGCAGCGCTCGACGGCGGTGCGGACGACTACATGACCAAACCCTTCCGGTTCGAGGAGCTGCTCTCGCGGATCCGCCTGCGGCTAAGGGATATCCCGGGGGCCCAAGGGGCACCAGACCCAACCTCCGGCGACGTAGCCCTGGATGTTGACCTTCGCAGTGCCAAGGTCGGCGGCCGCACTGTGCCGTTGTCCGCCCGTGAGTTCGCCATGGCCCGGGCGTTCCTGGAGAACGAGGGCAGGCTGCTCAGTCGCGAACAACTGCTGAGCCGGGTGTGGGGATACGACTTTGACGGGTCCTCCAACGTGGTGGATGTCTACGTGGGATACCTGCGCAACAAGCTTGGCCCCGGAAGGTTCCTGTCTGTTCGGGGCGCCGGTTACCGCTTTGTGGCCGTCCCCGCTGCCCCTTCCCAGCCTCAATCCCGTTCATGAGAGGTCTCTCATAAAAGTCTCATCCCCCTCTCACCGCGGCCCGGCAGGCTGGGAACACAACCAAGAAAGGTGATCCGATGAAGAAATTCTGGTATCTTCCCATCGCAGCTGTAGTAGGTGCTGCGAGCCTCACGGTCTGGGGCCAGGCCAACGCCGGCCCGCCCCCTGAAGTCTCTCCCGGCGTGGTGGTGACGCCCGTCAGCGTCGCAACCGACGATTCGGCGGACCTGCTTCCCACTTCAAGCCCCACCGCCAGCATCACCGCGATCCCCGACCAGGCAACCCCGGAAACGCAGCTCGTCACTGCAGAACCGCAGACTTTGGCCGCGGTTCCATCTGACGGCCCCACCCACGACCAGTTCGACGACAAGGGCGGCCTCCGGGACGACAACGTTTCCGACGACCCGCCCGGCGACGACAAAGGCGGGCTCAGGGACGACAACGTTTCCGACGACCCGCCAGGCGACGACAAAGGCGGTGAACGGTAACGCCTGACGGCCTTCACCAAGGTTTTCCCTAGGACGCCCCTGCAGCATTGCCTTGTTTCGCCGACTCTACTGGGGAGTTGGCCCCACAGGGGGAGCAGATTGCAGGATGAAGGCTTCATCGCGTAAACCAACACAAAAAAACAGCACTCGCCCACGCCTCCGGTTCCTGGCTGCATCGGGGGCAGTGGCGTTGGCCGCTTCGATGGGCTTGCCGCCCATCGCCGCCAATGCAGTTCAGGCTCCGGTAGGCGCCGGCTTCACCGTAACGCCTGCCGACTTGTCCTTCATCCTGAAGCAGATCAAGATCGCCGAAGCCCACGTAGCCAACACCACGTCGGAAACGGGTCCCTGCGGGGCCCTCGTGGGAACCGGACCGAACCAGCTTGCCAGCCCCCTGCTGTCCCAAGGGCTGAGGACGGTTGACGGAAGCTGCAACAACCTGCAGCCCGGGCAGGAGACCTTCGGCGCATCGGACCAGGTGTTCCCGAGGCTTGGATCCAAGTCCTTCCGCGCCGCCGAGAGCGGGTCCTTCGGCGGACCGCCCATGGCCACGAGCTACACCCAGAAATCGGGAAGCGTTTTCGATTCGCGGCCACGCACCATCAGCAACCTGATTGCCGATCAAACGTCCACCAACCCGGCAGCTGTCGCCGCGGCCGGCTTCCCGGCCAGGACGCAGGGTAACGAGGGCGTGGTGCCCTGCGCCACGGACCCGAATCCTGAGGCGTCTCCCCCGGTCAAAGCCGCGCCCGACGGCTGCGTCCCCTCGCACGACACGCTGTTCATCCCCAACGTAACTACCGACGTCGGACTTTCACCGCCCTACAACTCCCTGTTCACCCTCTTCGGGCAGTTCTTTGACCACGGCATCGACCAAACCGTCAAGGGCGGCGGCACGGTCTATGTGCCGCTCAAGGCCGATGACCCGCTGATCGCAGGGCCTGACCACATCTTCGGCAACGCTGATGACCTCAATCCGAGGATGCGCTTTATGGTCCTGACCCGAGGCCAGAACCAGCCCGGCGTGGACGGTGTCTTGGGGACGGCTGACGATGTCCAGGATGCCCTGAACACCAACTCGCCGTGGGTGGACCAGAGCCAGACCTACTCATCGCACTCCTCGCACCAGGTGTTCCTGCGCGAGTACGCCGACAACTCCTCGGGGCGGCCGGTGTCCACGGGCAAGATGCTGGGCGGTCCGGAGGGTACGCCCGCAGCCGGGGGCATGGCCACCTGGGCTGCCACCAAGAAGCAGGCCCGGGAGCTGCTGGGCATCCAACTGCTGGACAAGGACGCCCTGAATGTCCCGATGCTCGCCGCTGACGCCTACGGAAAGTTCATCCCCGGGCCGAAGAACGGGCTCCCGCAGTTTGTCACCAGGTCCGGCCTGGTGGAGGCAGACCGGACCGCGAACGACGGCAACGGAACGCTCGTGCCCCAGGACGTGCTGTACTTCAGCACTCCTTTCCTGACGGACATCGCACACAACGCCGATCCGTCACCGCAGGACGCCGATCACAATCCGGCCACACCGCCGGTGGCCCCGGCCCCGGACGCAGACAAGACCGCTTCCGCCGATTTCATGAGCCAGGCCCGCGGCACTTACGACGACGAGATGCTCAACGCGCACTTCATCGCCGGCGACGGCAGGGTCAACGAGAACATCGGGTTGACCGCCATCCACCAGGTCTTCCACTCCGAACACGACCGCCTGGTCGCGGACATCAAGCGGGTCCTCAACAACGACACCTCGGCTAGGGGCGTTGCCGCCCTGGCCGAGTGGAAGCTGGCCGAAGGCGCCGAGGGCTGGAACGGCGAGCGGCTCTTCCAGGCGGCACGGTTCGTCACGGAAATGCAATACCAGCACCTGGTGTTTGAGGAGTTCGCCCGGAAGATCCAGCCTGCCCTCAACCTCTTCGAACCTTTCGCCTTCGCCCAGACGGACATCAATCCGGCGGTCAGCGCCGAATTCGCGCACGCCGTGTACCGCTTTGGCCATTCGATGCTCACGGAAACCATTTCCCGCCGCAACGAGGACAGCCCAGGCTCGGACAATATGTTTGGAACGTCCGACGACGTCAGGGGCTCCCAGAATGACGTGTCCCTCCTCGAGGGCTTCCTGAATCCGCCCGCCTACACCGACGGCGGTCCCGCCGGCCCCCTGACTTCGGAGGAAGCCGCGGGCAGCATCATCATGGGAATGTCGGACCAGGTGGGCAGCGAACTGGACGAGTTCGTCACCGATACGCTCCGCAACAAGCTGTTGGGACTGCCCATGGACCTGGCGGCGATCAACCTGACCCGCGCCCGGTCTGAAGGCCTGCCAACGCTGAACAACCTGCGCCGGGAAATCCACGGCGCCACAAACGATGGGCAGCTCAAGCCGTACACCAACTGGATCGACTTCGGCGAAAACATCAAGCACCCCAAGTCCCTGGTCAATTTCGTGGCCGCCTACGGCAAGCACCCCTCCATCCTGGAAGCCACCACGCTGGAGGCCAAGCGCAAAGCAGCCCGGCTGATCGTGAGCCCGGACGCGCTGGCCGGCGAGGTTGCTCCCGAGGACGCTGTGGCCTTTATGAACAGCACGGATGCCTGGGCCAACAATGGAAGCGCGTCGATCACGGGACTGGATGACATTGACCTGTGGATGGGTGGCCTGGCCGAACGGACCAACCTGTTCGGGGGACTCCTCGGCAGCACCTTCAACTACGTCTTCGAAAGCCAGATGACGGATCTGCAGAACGGTGACCGGCTGTACTACCTGGCGCGCACTCCCGGCATGAACCTGATGGCGCAGCTCGAAGGAAACTCCTTCGCGGAGATGATGATGCGCAACACCAACGCACAGGCACTGAAGGCTGACGCCTTCGCCACGGCTGACTGCAAGTTTGAGCTGAAGAACCTCAATGGAACGGTTCAGGGCTTCGCATCCGCAGGCAACGCCGTCGCAGACGACCCCGCGTCAGAGTGCAACGAATCCGCACTGCTGATCCGGATGCCCGACGGCACCATCAAGTACCGGGCGTCCAACTCGGTGGACCCTGCCGGCATCAACGGCCAGGCCGTGTACAACGGATCGGTCAACGCCGACCGCATCCATGGCGGCGTGGACAACGACACCATGTGGGGCGGCCTGGGGAAGGACGTCATCGAAGGCAATGACGGCGCCGATACCATACTGGGCGGCGACGGCAACGACATCATCACCGACTCCGCCGGAGACGACATCCTGAAGGGCGGACCGGACAACGACGCGATCGACGGCGGCCCGGGCCTGGACCTCCTCCTCGGCGGCGACGGAAAGGACTTCATCAACGGGGGCGCGAACTCGAACGAGACCTTTTCCGGCGAAGACGACGACTTTGTGATCGCCGGTGAAGGGCTGGACGCCGTATTCGGCGGTGGCGGGAACGACTGGGCAGAAGGCGGCGATGGCCCCGACCTGCTGATCGGCGACTCGAGCAACCTGTTCTTCCTGGACGACTCGCAGAAGCCCGGCAACGATGTCCTGGTGGGCCAGGGCGGCGACGACGACTACGACATGGAAGGCGGGGACGACATCGGCATCGCTGGACCCGGCGTGGAGAAAGTGGCCGGCGCATCCGGCTACGACTGGGAGATCGGCGCCTACGATCCCCAGCCGCAGGACGCCGACCTGGCCCTTCCGATCGAACCGCTGGACATCCTCCAGGTGGGCGTCCGCGACAGGTACAACGAAGTCGAGGCGCTCTCCGGTGGTCCGTTTGACGACAAGCTGCGGGGCGACGACAGCATCCCCAAGGAAATGGGTGGCGGAGGCTTCATCGGCTGCGATGCCTTGGACCAGTCAGGTGTTGACAGCATCACCGGACTCGGCCAGCTCATCACGTCACTGCCGACTCCCCTTGCCGATGTCATCAACGCATCGGCGTCCAAGGAATGCCCCGTGCTGACCGGCCCCCAGGTGTGGGGCGAAGGCAACATCCTGCTGGGCGGCGGCGGCAACGACCTCATCGAGGGCCGCGGCGGCGATGACATCATCGACGGCGACCGGTACCTCAACGTCCGCCTGAGCGTCCGTACAGACCCCAACAACGCGGCCACTGAGATGGGCAGCGCCACGGGAATGAACGCCCAGTACCAGCGCAATTCCGACGGTGGTCTGACCGGCCCGACGCTCCAGCAGGCGGTGTTCGCAGGCAGCATCGACCCCGGCAACATCGTCGTCGTCCGGGAAATCCTGGCATCCTCGGAAGGAACCGACACCGCGGTCTTCTCGGACTTCGAATTCAACTACACCATCACCACAACCGGCGGAGACGGCACCATGGGCTCACCTGGAGCTGTCACTACCGTGCAGCACATCAACGGCGATGACGGCACCGACACCCTCCGCAACATCGAACTGCTCGTCTTCGGCGACGGGACCGACGGGGTCGACGACGGTGTTGAGGACGACGTAGACGAAGTCGAGGACGGAGCCGGCGAAGGAGTCGATGACGGGATCGACGAAGTCATCCCGGGCGATGGTGAGGTCATCGTGGTTATCCCGCCGACGCCGGGCACCGAGCCTGTTCCGGGCCCCGCCCCAGTGGACCAGGCACCTGCCAACCCCGCACCAGTGGACCAGGCACCCGCCAACCCCGCACCAGTGCCGGTGTCCGCCCCAGTGACAGGCGGCTTCTTTGTCCGGACCGTGGATTCCACGGGGGCCCAGTTTGGAGAGATCCTGACTTCAGAACCCGGTGCCACGAGGGTGGTGGTTCGTGGCCTGGAGAACGGTGCCGCTTACCAATTCCAGATTGCCCCTGCCGACGGCGGCAGCGAACCCCAGTTCTCCGAACTGAGCGAACCTGTTGTCCCCGGTGCCACAGAAGACGAGCGCCGCGCCTTCAATCAGGACCTGGCGAGGCCGTCGGAAGCAGGACCCGTGGCGGATCAACCGCTGGCACAGGTACCCGGATCAGCACCTTTCGGGGGCCCCCTCGGTACCGCGACGGCTGTCACCTTGGCGGCCCTGGCCCAGTACCTTGTCACGGATCCGGGCAGCGCGACCCTTGCCATCACCACAGGTGGCCTCTTGGCTGCCTGCGCCCTGCTGGCGTACAAACTGTTCCGTTTCCGGGCTAACGCCAGGAAAGTACTGTCCGACGAGGCCAGGACTTCCACCAATGCCTGAGTGACTGGAAGTACGCCGCCAGCGTGCTGCCACATGCGAGGGTGGCCCACCCCCTAGTAGGGGGTGGGCCACCCTTTGGCTTGACCTTCGAGAATAGGAAACCCCAAGGTCCGCGTACAGGGTTCCCCCAGCCTCCATTCAGTACCGTCGCAGCATGTTTACTTGCTCAGTCCTCCGGTGTATGAATCCCGGCTCCGCCTTTATGGCGGGCAATCAAAACGCGGCTCTTGGCTATCACGAGGCCTTCGTCTGCGCCAAGCACAAGGCGATGATCGAGTCCGGCACTCCTTGGGACATGGAAGGGCGCAATGTCCTCATGGGCCAGGACCTGGCGCCTATCCTCGAAAATTGGTCGGTCCGCCCATGCGTTGGGTCTGCGGGCTGCACCCTGACCCTTGAGATTGCGGGCCAGATCAAGCCCGTGGAGGTCTTTCTGATGCCCAGCGAGGCAAGGACCCTATCCACGTACATCGGCGCGGCCAACGGCGAGTTTGGCGGCGCCTAGTCCCCCTGCATTTGGGTTTCTCGAGGTACACCAGGGGCCGCCCCAACCCGGTTCTGCTCGGCATGCTTCTTGTTGATTGGCTTGCTCTCGCCCCGGGCATCCCATGGTGGCGGCAGTGGCTGTAGTGGCCTTCATAATGGCGTCCGTGGTCCTGCCGGGCTAAGTTCTTGCGGTGGCCCCCAACTAGATAGCGCTAAGTGTCGTTTTAGGCCCTCAGAACGACACTTAGCGCTACCTAGTTGGGATTCGGGGGCAGTGCAGCTAGCCCCCGGTACCATCTCCGCCATCAGTCCGGGGAGACAACAACACAAAGAACCTATTTCTGGCCCGTCAGCAGGGTGCCGTGAATCGCCGTCAAGGGCACAGCCCCGAAATCCCTGGAGTCGATGGACACACCACGGTTATCGCCCAGCACAAACACGCTTCCGGCGGGCACCTTCTGGGGGCCGAAGTAGGTTGCGTCGATACGGCTGTGGTCGATAAAGGGCTCTGGAACGGCCACGTCATCGACATACAGTTCCGCGTCCCGGATGGCAACAGTCTGCCCCTCCCCCGCGATGACGCGCTTGATGGCAGTGTGGCCGTCAGCGGGACTGGTGAAAGCGACCACTACGCCGTTCTGAATCCAGCCTGCCGCCGCAGCCGGCTTGTACAAAAGTACGACGGCGCCCGAGGGAATGGTGGGCTCCATGCTGTCCGACGACACGGTGAAAGGTTCCACAAGCCACGTGCGGACCGCCAGAATGACCAGGACAGGAATCAGCGCAACCGCAAGGAGCCGGTGCCAGCGTCCTGTTGCGAACCGCATCTTCGTCCACGGCAGCCGGCCGCGGCTGGAGAGCCGCCGCCGCCCATGGCGCTTTACTTGTGCCGTGCTCAATCGTCGCGGTCCCATTCAGCTTTGGCCGCCGTCATAGGATCGTTGTCGTCCACGTCGGTGTCTTTGAGGCCCACCCGGAATTGGACCATCATGTCGTGGTCTTCGTGCGGCAGGTTGTGGCAGTGCATCATATAGACACCCTTATGGGGGGTGAACTTCATCAGGAGCCTGACAGTCTCGTCTTCACCTATGTACACCACGTCCTTCGGGCCCCGCTCGTAGGCGAAGGGAGCCCTTCCGTTGCGGCTGATGATCTGGAAATCCACCAGGTGGATGTGCAGCGGGTGGAACCAGCCGCCCGACCGGTTTTCGAATTCCCAAATTTCCACCGAGTTGAGCGCGGGATCGGCCACCACCTTCTTGTAGCCGCTGGCGATGACGTCCTGCCAACTGTCATCGTTGATGGTCCAGAGGTTGGTGGTGTCGTTCCGTTTGACCCGGAACGTGCGTGTTTTTACGGATTGCGCCGTGGTCAGCGACATCGTTTCGCTGCCGGTCAGGGTGGTGGGGATCCGGTTCCAGGTGGGGTCTGAGGTGTCCACCGGTTCGTCTGTAACATCGAACGCCATGATCTTATTGGTGTAGTCATAGTCCACGTTGTTTTTGTTGGACAAGTTCCGGAGTTCAATCCGCTGCCCCGTCCTGTACTTCCGAAAATCGATCAGGACTTCATACCGCTCCGCCCCGGCGTGGCGGTAGTTGGCCACGCTTTGGGCCGTCGGCATCAGGCCACCGTCGGTGCCAACCACCACCAAGGGATCCCCGGTACTGAGCGCCGGCCGCAGGGAGCGGGAGATGGAGCAGTTCAATATCCGGAACCGGTACACCCGTTTCTGCACCTTCATGACAGGCCAAGGCTTTCCGTTGACCAGGATCACGTCACCCCACAGGCCCGAGTGGGTATTGTCGTCGTAGCCCAGGGACCCATTCTCGGCAAACATTGCATCGCTGACGGTCAGCGCAACGTCGTAGCGGCCCTGCGGGAGCAGCTGCCGTTCGATGGGATCGTGCATGTGGTACTGCGCCGCGAGGCCGGAATAGGCGTTCAGGGCGGTGAAGTGGACCCCGTGGTCGTGGTACCACAGGGTGCGGGCCGGCTGGAAGTTGGGGAAGCGATAGTCCTTATAGAACCCCGGGTGCGTGATGTCGCTGGCGTAGCCGTCATACTGCGGCAGCGACGCGGACCCGTGCAGGTGGGTGGAGGTGGACAGGGCGTGACCGTCCAAAGCGTGCTGCGCCGGGAGCTGGTTGCGAACCCTTAGTACGGCTTTTGTACCCTGGTCGAGGCTGATGGTTGGCCCGGGGAACAACCCGTCATAACCGAGAATCGGCGTGGTCAGGCGAGGCAGGATATTAGCGGTAGCGGCCTTTTCCGTCACCCGGTAGTAGTTGACGGGCAAACCGTCCGCCGGATCAATGCCCTTGGAATACGGCTTGAGGATAGGAGCCTGGACAAAAGGTGCCTGGAATGGCCGTGGCATCTCCCGGTCGTTCAGGCGGCTGGCCGACTTGGCCTCCACCGATCCCGTGGGCAACAGGGCGCCACCTGCTCCGAGGACTCCGAGTCCCCCGATCAACAGAACCTGACGGCGTGAAATTGTCATGGTCGGTCTCCTTTGCTGGATGCCTCGACTGTTCCGTACTCAGCTTGTGGATTTCCTGAACCGGTTTCCCCAATGCTTGGAGAAACCCTGAAAAGGGATCTGCTGCCGGGAATCGGACGGCCATTTCTAGGTGCCGCCCCGGTGGTGTCCCGCGCCGAGGGACAGTCCGGGCCCTCCTGGCAGCTCCAGGGTCAGATCTATCGCGCGGTCCGGCAGCTCAAACACGAGTGTGGCGTTGATGCTCTCCCCCTGGCGTGCCGTCGCAGGCGCCGGAGAAAACCAGACCGGTTTCCAGGTCCCTGTGCCCAAAGACGAGACGGCATACCGGGACGGGTCGAAGGACAGGCCGTCCGGCTCCATCGCAGTGAGCTCCACCAGTATGCGGACACGATGGAGTTCTTCCCCCGCTGGATTGGCGAGCGCCGCGGAAGGTGCCGGGGGCATCCATCCGTCCACTTCGATGGGGATAACCCCGTGGATTCGAGCAAGTCCTCCAGGGAGGCTGGCTGACGCGCCCAGCATGGCAGGAGGCGTCCGCGGGGCGGCCGTGAGGATACCAAAAACAAGGGTCCCTACCAGGGCGAGCAAAACCGCCGGAACAAGAAACTTCGTGCCCTTGAGCAATGCAGTCGATGCCATAGCGGCAGTCTTCCGCCGCCTCCTAGGGAATCCCTAGGGGCCGGACGATGGCACCAGCGGCCGATGCACCGCGGGCCCGTGCCTCCGCCCGGATAGTGCTCCCGCGGGACGTGGCAGGCATCAGATCCCTGTGGAATTTGCGGGAACCTTGAGGCACTCTTGATCCTATCTGCCGGGGCCCTTGAGCCAGGGACGGCAAAGTATTCCGTGTAAGGCTTGAAGCGCAACAAAGTTGCAGCTGGGACTGGGACCAGTAATGCCAAGGCCTTTATTGGGGGAAACAGAGCCTCAGGGCTTGGCGGTGTCGAGAAGCCGGCACCGCCAAGCAGAGCCCCTCCCCATGATCTGCACTTTGTTTGTACCGGCTGAAGCGCCTGAAGTGTCTACTTCTCAAAAAGTGAGTACCCACTACTCGTGTGCTTCCTCCCCCTGCCCCGTATCGTCCTGAAAAAGTGTCTGAGACGACACTCGTTTCAGTGGTTCGGCTGTCAGGGGCAGGCTTATGGGGACTAAACCCGGAGTGCGAAAAGCGCACCATCAGACCGGGGCCAATGACGGAGGCGGCGGTACAGCGTGGTTCCGCAAAGAGTCATTGGCCCCCATGACGTCCTGGCCTCCCGGCGACTTTCCCGCCGACAATGACCAGATTTTCCTGGGTTTCATAGCCCTTGCTGCTGTAGCAGCCCTGCCCGATTCCGGCCCAGTCCTTGACCGCGTGGTAATTCCCCTGGCGGAAGGACAGCGATGACGCAGTACGAGGGCCATACCCTGCCACTCCTGGACAGTTCAGTGCTGGACAGGTTGCGTGCCGAGCTGGACGACGACGACGGCGTCTGGAGTGTCTTTGTCCAGGACTTCGTGGCCCACCTGCCCGCCAGGACGGAAAATCTCCGCCTGGCCCTCACCACCGCCGATCTTGTCGGCGCCAGGAACGCAGTCCTCAGCCTCAAGACCTCCAGCCAGATGGTGGGTGCAGAAAACCTGGCGGGCCTTGCGCTTGATGTGGAGCATTCCCTGCGTTCGGCCGCCCGCGACGACGACCCCGAGGTTGCCCTGCCCCGGCTCGCGGCAGCCTACCTCATACGCATCAGGCAATCCGCGGATCAGACTGCCTATCTCCTGGAGAGGCTTCTTCGCCAACGACGGGGCGCATGACTCATTGGAACTGCATTGAAATTTCCAACAGATCAGCCCGGCATTCCACCCGTCGGCGGGCCTCACCGAACTTTCGGCGTTGAGGAGGAATTCCTGCTCGTAGATCCCGACACAGGGCAACCGGTGCCCGTCGCGGAACAGGCCCTGCGGCACGCTCCAAAGAATCCAAGGACCGGCCAGGGGCCTGTCCTGGCTCTGGAGGTCAAACAGGAGCAGCTTGAGGTTGTTGGCCCCGTCTGTTCCACCTACCAGCAGATGACGCAGGCCATCAGGCAGGGCCGGGCCATGGCCGAACAGCCGCCCGGGCGGTTGGCGGCAGGGCCGCGGCGTTGGCTACCAGTCCCTTGGCGGCCACCCCGACGCCGGTCCCCGAACGGTGCTACCTGAACAAGGCGAACAGTTCGGATCCTTACAGGGATACCGCCGTCACGTGCAGGAGTTGCTGGCGACTGGAGTGCTGCCGGACGAGGGCATGGTGTACCTTGACGCACGGCTGTCCCGCAAGCACCCAACCGTTGGGGTGCGCATCGCCGATGTCTGCATGGAGGCCGAGCACACGGCGGTCCTCGCGGCTGTCGCGCGGGCACTGGTGGAACGGGCGGCCCAGGAATGGCGGGCCGGAATTCCCGCGCCCCGCCTGCCGGCCGCGCACCTCCGTTTGGCTGGCTGGATGGCTAGTGAAGCCGGCGTCGAGGGCAACGAGTGATGGACGCCGTCGAACGCAAACATGCAGCAGTCACAAGCCGCACCGCCGTTCGCGGCACCTCTACGCGACCTGACCAGATGAGTGGAACGCGAAGGCAATGTGTGCTGGGATGAAGTTAGGAAGCAGTTGGTCCGCCAAGGGCCAAAACGCTCGGAATGGAGCCGGTCATGGACACTGAATTGCCGCTGGCCGACGAGCTGGCCGCGGTCTTTGCGCGGTTCTCGAACGTGCTCCTGACCGAGGAGACCGTTTCCAGCGCCCTGAAGCTCATCACCGAGGCTGCAGTCCTGGCAGTGAATGACGCCGCCGGAGCAGGCGTATCCCTGATGGATACCAACAGCAACCGCAGCAGCGCAGCTTCAACCAGCCCGATTGTGGCACAGGCCGATGCGCTTCAATACGAGCTTGGGCAGGGTCCCTGCATCAGCGCGTGGGCGTCGGGATCCCCGGTGGACATTGCAGATGTACGTACGGATTTGCGCTGGCCTGAATGGGGCACGGCAGCAGGCGATCTGGGCTTGCGGTCCTGCGTAAGCGTTCCCTTACTTTCCGGGGACCTCGCCTTCGGTGCAATCAAGATTTACTGGGACAAACCTAAGGCGGCCTCGCACCGACTGGTCCGGCTGCTGGAGTTGTTCGCAGCCCAGGCCTCGATCTTCCTGGCTAATGTGCAGGCGCGGGAGCGGGCCCAGATGTTGAGCGATCAGCTCAAGTCGAGTCTGGCGCAACGCGATGCCATCTGCACAGCCAAGGGGATCGTCATGGCGAGCCTGGGCATGGGAAGCCATCACGCGACGCTGCACCTGATGACCAAGGCACTGAACGAGAACCGGACCATGCTGGAAGTGGCAGAGGAAATCCTCGAGTCCACGCCGGGACTTGATTGATGACCGGGGGTGAACGATGGCCCTCCCTGGGGACGAGGACGAACAGCGCCAAGGATTCCGGTTAGCGTTCGAGGCTGCACCATTTACCCTTGACCAGATTTGGATAAAGTACTTCGCCATTGGCGGAGGAGCCGGTATGACCGAAGTCCATGCCTACGTCCACGGCGCCCTGAGTCTTCCCCCCGTTGAGCGCGATATGCTGGCGCACGCGTTGAACGAATCCCTCAACGGGCTTGGCGTCAACGGGCGCCGGGCCGGCTACAGCCAAGCCATCTGCCTCAAGTCAGACGACCTCAAATCTGACAAGGGCGAGAGCTGACTTCAGGGAAACGGCGTACGCTGGGGAAACCAACTTCTCCAGGGCCTGACTCATCTCAAAGGGTCGAAGGGTGTGACTGATGAAAGCGTTAGTCGTGGCTATTGTCGCCGTGGCCGTAGTCCTCCTCATCGTGGGCTTGGCCGTCGAAACGCTGGGCTTCCTCCTGGGGGTGGCCCCAGTGCTGTTGATCGTGGCTGTCGTCCTGCTGCTACTAAGCCGATTCAGGGGACGCCGCATCCCCCGCTGATCGGGCACTGCTGGACCAGGAGTTTCCGCACTGGCTTCAGTTCTTGGTCGTTTGGGCAGGGTGGGGCTTCGAAGTTCGCGCATCCGAGCCGTGTGCTCGACCGATTTTTCGCTCTCCTCCTGCCCATCATGGGCGCCTTTACGCCAAATAGCCAGCCTAGCTGTCTATCGGAAAACGAACCCGCAGAGCACAGGTTTGAGAACAGGTACTGACCACCCGTCTCGCCCGAAACCGCGTGGTCAGCAGACGCGGAAACGAGTAACCGGCGCTGGCAGATAGGCGCCTAAACTTAGTCATGGACACGATCCCGGCGGTAATCCTCATTCTGGGTGTGGCTTTCGCCTGGCTGGGCTTGACCGTATTCGTGCTCCTGAGGTTGCGGCGCCGCAGGAGTGGATCATCGCTCGTCGCTTCGGCTTCCCCTCCGGCTGGCCCGGACAGCACCCGCTCCCACAGGCCGTGGCGCCGCCTCCGTCCGGTAACTGGCCAGGCCCCGGCGCGGCGACGCAGAACGAGCGTCAGGAAGGTCCGCGGGTAAGCCAAAAGCTGCGATAAAACGGCGGACGGGCGCTAAGTCCGCGCGTCGATATGGCTCTGGGCGATTGCGGCAAGTGTCCGGAGTACCTGCTGGTCCGATGGCGGGAAGGTGCGGGGTTTCTGGTCGATGATGCACAGGGTTCCGATATTCCAGCCGCGGGGCCCGTGCAGGGGATAGCCGGCGTAGAAGCGGATGTGGGGCTCTCCCACCACGAGGGGATTGGAAGCGAAACGGTCATCGGTGAGCGTGTCATTGATGATCAGCATCGAATTCTGTTCCACCGTTGCCGCGCAGAGTGCGATCTGCCTCGGGGTTTCCTCGCGCAGTGGCCCAAAGACAGATTTGAAGTACTGGGCGTCTTCGGCGATAAGTGACAATGATGCAGCACCCACATCAAAGTACTTCCTGGTGGCAGTCACAATGCGGTCAAACGCTTCTTCCGCGCCGCTCTGAAGCATGTTCGTCTCGTGCAGGGATTTCAGGCGTTCACCCTCAGCTTGTTCAGGCGTGAGCAGAAACTTGCCCGCAGCTCCCAGCGCCGACAGCGACTGCTCACGGGGTGTCTCCTGGTCAGCCGCATACTGCCTGGATCTTTCCGTTAGACCTGGTGAGGGGGCCGCCTGCTGCCCCGGCGAGGGTCCGTTACCGGCAGCATGGCGGCGTTGGGGTTCGGGCCAGGCCATGGACCCGTGAAGGTAGGCGTCCAGCTCGAACTCCGACCACCGGGATTTGCCCGAATTCGCGGGCAGGAGTTTCCGGGGATCCAAACCGATCGTGGCAGCAAGCTCCAGCCGCCGCTCCACCTCGTCATCCACGCCGTCCATCTCCAACCGAGTCGCCAAACCGAGCATTCTGCAGCTGCAAACCTCATTCATAAGGTTACTTACTACTTTACCCCTGTGGCTACCCCTTCGGCCTAATCGGCAAGGGCACCCCCCCGCTTCCGAAAACTGACCATTGAGCGAAGACCTCTTAGTCGGGACTCCGGACTAGGATTTCTTCCATGAGGATTGCCGTTGCAGGGGGAACCGGTACCGTCGGGCGCCACGTGGTGGAGATAGCGAAAGAGCGCGGGCACGACGTCGTCAGCCTGAGCCGTTCGGAGGGCGTGGACCTGGTGAACGGCCGCGGCCTGGACCAGGCGCTCCAGGGCACGGAGACAGTCATCGACGTTTCCGGCATCCAGACCACCTCCACCAAGAAGGCAGTTGACTTCTTCACCAACGCCACGCAGAACCTGCTGGCGGCGGAGAAGAAGGCGGGCGTGCGGCATCACGTGGCACTCTCCATCGTTGGAATCGACAAAGCCACCTCGGGCCTCTACGCCGGGAAGCTGGTGCAGGAGGACGAAGTCAGGCACGGCGGCATTCCCTGGTCCCTCCTGCGGTCCACCCAGTTCCACGAGTTTGTCCCGATGGCGGTGAAAGCCGCCTCGGCCGGCCCGCTGGTACTGGTCCCGAAGATGTTCACGCAGCCGGTCGCCGCCCGGGAAGTGGCGGCTGCCCTGGTCACCGCAGCAGAAGCAGGGCCAAAAGGACGCCTGCCCGATCTCGGTGGCCCCCGCGGCGAACAGCTGGTGGACCTGGTCCGCGCCTACCTGAAGAAGACGGGCAAGCGGAAACGGATTGTCCAGGTGCATGTTCCGGGCCCGATGGGTAAAGCCATGCGCAAAGGCAAGCTGATTCCCAAGGCGGGTGCCGCCGTCGGACGCCAGACGTTCCTTGAGTGGCTGGAAACGCAAACGCAACAAAACAGGTAGTCCCCGGCCGGCGCCGGCGAAAATTAGAGTACCGGCTACTGGTGCCCGCCCTTCGGGCCCGCCCGTAGATTCAAGGTGCAGACCGCGGAGAACGCTGCGCGGGCGCGGAGCGAACGGGGGGGTCATGGTGACGATTCATGTGGCAGGCACCAGCGGCAGGGTGCTGAAGGCTGACGGCGGGAAGCAGGCGATGGCGAGCTCCCCCGCCTTGGAGCCTTGGCCGGAGCCGTCCGGGTTCCTACTCGACCTGGTGACGGACGCATACACGGATGTGGACTCCCTGCGGAGGCTGACCGAAACTGCTGCTGTTGCGCTCACCGGGTCAATGGGGGTCCAGATCGATTGTGCCGCCACGCTCGCCTCTGCACAGCGCGCTCCCATTCGCGCAGCCAACAACGGCCGGGCCGCTTCCCTCGCCGCAGCAGAACAGGATTTCGACGACGGCCCGCTGGCCCAGGTGGTCGATTCAGGGATTCCCGTGGTGGTGGAGGCCGACGGCGGCACTCCCCCGCGGTGGGAGGCTTACCGGCGCCGGTTCCTCGACGCCGGCTACGGCGAAGTCCTTGCCGTTCCGGTCCGGCTTGAGGCCGGCATATCCTGCGTCCTGGCCTTCTTCGCCCCGCCTGGCGTTTCGTTCGCACCGGAGGTGGTGGGGCATGCCACCTGGTTTGCAAGCGTGGCGGGGAAGAGCTTGAGGCTGGCCCTTGACGTGCGGAGGGTGCGGGCCGCCGGGGACAACCTGAAGGCCGTACTGGAAAGCCGCACCTCCATCGACGTGGCGTGCGGCGTGATCATGGGCCGGAACCGCTGTTCCTATCCGGACGCCTTCAGCATGCTTGCCTCTGCGTCCACCCAGCGAAGCATGCAGGTACGGGACGTGGCCGAGGGCATCCTCAAGAACATGCCGCGCGGCGCACCCGCCACCCGGTTTGTGGACTGAGCCGGGAGCTTGGCGGTAAGCAGTACCAGAGCGGAACAGCCGGACCTGAGGTAGATGGGGAGCAGCGCCCGGGAGGAGCGTGAGCGGAAGCTCAGGGCTGGCCGACGATGTCCCGCGGCCGCCTGGCTGTATTGAGGTGTGTCTGGAGAGCGTGGGAAGTCTGGCTGGCCCGTTGCTTGATCCGGTACAGATAGTCCACCGCGAGCCGGGGCAGGGCCACAGCTGGATCAGCGATCCGGATAGCTTCCCGCTGGGCCGCCTCAAGGTCGAGGGCAAGGGCAGCGAGGCGCTCGGCGCCCACCATCTGGCTCGCGGTCTTGAGGCTGAGGACCGCATCCCTGGCGCCAGCAGCATCTCCGGTAGTCAACGCCACCCGCAGCTTTTCGATCCTCGGGGGCAGGGCGGTGATGAAGTTTTGCACAAATACGCGCCAGACCTCGTACTCATGAAGGTCCTCGCGCAACCTCTCCAGCACAACATGGTCTATGAGGGGATGGGTGGATCCTCCGGCGCGTATCAAGGGTGACGGTCCGCCGGGCTGGGGGCAATTCACCGTGTGCAGTGGAGTGGTGGTGGTGGTCATGCATGGACTGTACGGAGTGGATGTTGGGAGAACCCTGCGGCCGCACCTTGTGGTTTCCTAGCTCGTCCAAGGTCTCTTGTTTGGCCCTGAAGCCGGGGACCCTGATATTCTGGCTGCTCGCTTGTTGTCCCGTGCAGGGCATCAAGTCTGGCTGCTGTAGCCCAACGGCGGACCACTGCACCCTGCTGGGAAGAGCCGCCATGGCGCAATCGCAGTTTGATCAGTTCCTCACGGAAGCCACCTACCGGGACCACCAGTCCGGCTCGATCCTCAGCCGGGATGCCTTTTAGGCCTGTACACCAGCTGGTGCAACGTGTCCCACGAAACGCCGCAGGCAGAGCACGTGTTTTGGGAGGCGATGACGCAGCTGGTCGGCCCCGGAGACGAACTGCGCATGAAAGGCCCGGCGGCTGCGGATTACATCCTGGCCAGCTACCAGGCCGTGGTCTAAGCGGATCACATCGCAGTACTGACCCTTGCTCCCACCCGAAAAAGACAGACCGAAGGAAACCAGAGCATGACCATCACCAGCAACACCACAGCGTCCAATGACGGACATTCCCGCCCGCTGGGCATCGAGGACCTCGACCTCACGCCCGCCGGCCTGGCAGACGCCCCTGCAAGCGAACTAGACCGCGAAAGCATCGTGCACACCGGCAACAGCTGACATCCGGCAGGACCTTGGCCGGACAAGGGAAAGCCCCTCCTAGGAGGGGCTTTCAACGTAGTGGTCAACTGTCTTCTGGTATCGGTCAGCGGTGATGCACTCCCCCTTCCCGGACGCCCCTAGCGCCCATCCGGACTATGACAAGTACTGACTTTAGTAACCCGAACCCGGCTAGTAAAGGGGTTAACGCGGAAAAAATTCCGATGGAACGGCAAGTGCCGCAGTTCCGATGTGGACAGCCACACATACCGGGCCATCCACTTCCCGTAAACGGCCGAGCCCGTATTATTCATTCATGTGGACAAAACAGCACCAGGCTTTTTGCAGTAAGTGCGGCAGGGTGACCAAGCACGTAACGCACTACCAAAAGGACGACGTCGGCGGCTCCTTGGTTGCTGACGTCCAGTGTGCTGAGCACAAGGAATCGTCCGTGTACAGCAACCAGAGGATGGCAGCAGCGCCTGAACCGGCTGCCTGACCTCAATGGGCCCAGTGGCAGCATGACGTTTCCTCAGGCCAGTCGCACGCCTCCGCGGCGGCTCTCATCCCGGGGTGCGGCAGAGATCCACAGCAAGGCGCCCAGCACCAGCCATGCCAGGCCGAAGGGTAGGACGAAAAGGACGCGCTCGTTCTGGTCATTTGCTCCCAGCAGAAGCAGCGCCGAGACAGTCAGCATCACGCCGGCCCAGGCGGGCAATTCCCGGGCTACCACAAGGCCTATTCCCATGACGGCGTAAGCAAGAATGCCACCGACCGCCAAGGCAAGACCGGCAAAGTACAGGACCGAGCCCATCAGCACGAAACCGAAGAACATGCCGGTGGCCGCTACCACAGCGGCGACTCGTACCACGCGCGCCCCTGCCGGGTGTACCGCGCGGAAACCAAGGGTCGCCCCGATAATCAGGAGCAAGCCTGCAACGAACAGGAATCCCTCCAGTGCGCCCGCCGACCTGTAGGTCCGCCCTACGCATTCCTCCGCGATACATCCGGGCGGTTGCATCGCCTGCACTACCCCGTAGGCGATCAGGCAAAGACCGCCCACCGCACCGGCGGCGGCACTCCCGCGAATACCAGCGGTATCCATGCGCGTCGGCTCAGTTCCTTCATCCTGCGCTTTCATGGCGCTCCCTTTCCTTGTGATGTGAAGCCAGCTTGCCCTGCCCTGAGCCTTGACCGCGTCCACCGCCGGTTCGACTTCCTGCGCTACATCTCCGGGTGGAGCAGCCGGCTGCCCTGCCTACTGACAGCAGGCAGGGCAGGGAGGATACTTTCGGTCATGGGCGATGAGCGGCGGGCAGATGCATCGGCGCATGAGCCCGGTCCCGAAGGTGCGCATCGTCCTGGCCGATGACGAGCGGCTGATCCGCGCGGGACTATCGCTGCTGCTTGCCGCCGAACCGGACTTGGAAGTGGTGGGCGAAGCTGCGAA